>NZ_JBFACE010000073.1:0-20051 GCF_040640655.1 Streptomyces sp. NPDC021749
AGCCCAGGACCGTGGAGGCGTGGCTGTTCTCGATGACGTCGTGCGCCGACTCCGCCCGCGACGGGTAGCCCGACAGGCCGCCCTTGGCACGCAGCCTGGAGAAGTCCTGACGGCCGGTGAGCAGCTTGTGGACGTACGACTGGTGGCCGGTGTCGAAGAGGACCCGGTCCTTGGGCGAGTCGAAGACCCGGTGCAGGGCGATGGTCAGCTCGACCACACCGAGGTTCGGGCCGAGGTGGCCGCCGGTCTTGGAAACCGCATCGACAAGGAAGGCACGGATCTCCCCCGCCAGCTGCTCCAGCTGCTCCGGGCCCAGTCGGTCCAGATCGCGCGGTCCCCTGATACGGGAAAGCAACGCCACCCCTGCCTCCTTGCTGCTTGCTGCTGCCGTCGATCGATCGAGCTTGCCGATCAGATGAGTCTAATGTCGCGCCCGCAGCGGCGACGCCCGGGCCTTGCGATGTATGTCACTCGGGTGAAGACGTCTTTCGGCCGCGGCCGTGACGGCCCCCAGGAACGCGATTCGGCCCCCACCGGAATACGTCCGGTGGGGGCCGGTGCCACGCCGGCGAGGACGGTGTGCGGGATCAGGTACGGCCGGCCGTTTTCTGCGTCCGCCGCGACACCGAGTCGATCACGACCGCGGCCAGCAGCACCGCGCCGGTGATCATGTACTGGATCTCGCTGGCCATGCCCAGCAGGTTCAGGCCCTGCTGGATGGACTGGATGACCAGCATGCCCAGCAGCGCGGACCAGATCTTGCCGCGGCCGCCGAACAGGCTGGTGCCGCCGATGACCGCCGCCGCGATGACGTTCATCAGGGTGTTGCCGGAGCCGAGGTTCTTCGTGGCGCCACCGGAGAGGCTGGCGATGAAGAGCCCGCCGAAGGCGGCGAGCATCCCGGAGATCGCGAAGACGCTGATCCGGATCTTGTTCACGTTGATACCGGCCCGGCGGGCCGCCTCGGCGTTGCCGCCGACCGCGAAGATCTGCCGTCCGTAGGTGGTGCGGCGCACCACGAAGTCGGCGATGACCAGGACGGCCAGGAACAGCACCAGGGCCAGCGGGAGCCCGCGGGCGCCGGCCGGCTCGTTGAGGACGTAGGCGACCGCGAAGGCGATCACCGCGACCACGCCGGTGCGCAGCACGATCTCGCTGAGCGGCCGGGACGGCAGCGCGGCGGCCTTGCGGCGCTTGGTGTCCAGCAGCAGCGAGCCGGCGTACGCGAGGACCGCGACCAGCGCGAGGCCGTACGCGGCGCCCTTGTCCTCGAAGTAGTAGCCGGTGAGGTTCTCGACCAGGCTGCCGCTCGGCGTGTTGATCGAGCCTTCCTTGCCCATCATCCAGATCTGCAGACCGCTCCAGCCGAGGAATCCGGCCAGGGTGACGACGAACGCCGGTACACCGATCTTGGCGAAAAAGAAGCCATGGACGACGCCGATGAGCACACCGGCCGCGATGGCGATCAGGACCGCGAGCCAGTCGTTGACGCCGTGGGTGACGCTGAGCACCGCCCAGACGGCCGCGCCGACACCGGCGACCGAACCGACGGAGAGATCAATCTCACCGAGCAGCAGGACGAAGACGATACCGACGGCCATGATGCCGAGGCCGGAGGTGTAGACACCGATGTTGGCGATGCTGTCCGCCGACAGGAAGCTGCTGTTCTTGAGCTGGAAGACGATCGCGATGACGATCAGGCCGATGACGACCGGCAGCGAGCCCAGCTCACCGCCGCGCACCCGGCGCTTGAAGTCGGCGAGGTAGCCGGCGAAACCCGCCTCCCGGACCAGCAGCCGGGGGTCGACGGCGGCGGGCTGGGGTGCGTCGGCGGCCGCGGCCTGCGCGGTGTCGGCGGTGTCGGCGGTGTCGGCCGAGGTTTCCGTCGCGGTGTCCGTCGCGGTCTCGGTCGCCTCGCCGACCGGCTCCTTGGTGAGGTCGCTCATGCCCCGGCCTCCTTCTTCACCTGGTCCGTGCGCGCCTTGCGGCGGGTCACCGCGTTGTCCGAGGCACCCGTGATGGCGGCGATGATCTCTTCGTGGGAGGTGCCCTCGACGTCGAAGACACCGTTGTTGCGACCCAGCCGCAGCACCGCGACCTTGTCCGCGACGGCCTGCACATCGGCCATGTTGTGGCTGATGAGGATGACGCCCAGCCCGCGCTCGCGCAGCCGCTCGACGAGGTCGAGGACCTGCGCGGTCTGCTCGACGCCGAGGGCGGCGGTGGGCTCGTCGAGGATGACGATCTTCGGGTCGCCGATCAGCGCGCGGGCGATGGCGACGACCTGCCGCTGACCGCCGGAGAGCGCGGCGACCGGGATGCGGACGCTGGGGATGCGGATGGAGAGGGTGTCGAGCAGTTCCTTGGCGCGCTTCTCCATGGCGATCTCGTCGAGGACACCGGCGGTGCGGCTCTCGTTGCCGAGGAAGAGGTTGGCGACGACGTCGAGGTTGTCGCAGAGCGCGAGGTCCTGGTAGACGGTCGCGACGCCGAGCTCCTGGGCGTCGTGCGGCTTGTTGATGCGGACCGCCTCGCCCTCCCACTCGATGGTTCCGTCGTCGACCGGGTGGACGCCCGAGATGGTCTTGACCAGGGTGGACTTGCCGGCGCCGTTGTCGCCCACGAGGGCGACCACCTCACCGGGGTGGATCTCCAGCGTGACGTCCGTGAGTGCCTGGACGGCGCCGAACCGCTTGGAGATTCCGCGCAACGCCAGCACAGGCGTAGCGGACACGTGAATCATCTCCTTCGCCGCCGTCACAACGGCGGGGGGCATGGTGGTGCGAAGAGGGGTGCTCCGCGAGCAGGAAGAGAGAGGGGTGCTCTGCGAGCCAAGGGTGATGCGGGGGGGGCGGCCCCGCCCGCGCCCGGAAGGGGACGGCGCGGGCCGGGGCCGGACGGAGGCCGGTGGCCTTCGTACGTGCTGCTGCCGGCTACTTGATGCCGGCCGCCTCGCAGGCCTTCTTGACGTCGCCGGTGCAGAGCTGGCTCGCCTTGTAGACCTTGTCCTTGATGATCGTGGAGGCGATGTTGTCCTTGGTCACGATCTGCGCGTCGTAGAGCTTGGCGGGGATGCCCTTGACCGCGCCGCTGAGGCTGTCGACCTTGGTGGACGTCAGCGAGTCGATCTTCTCGCCCTTGAGCAGCTTGACCGCGATCTCGGCCGTGGAGTCGGCCTGCGGCTTGATCTGCTTGTAGATGGTGAACGCCTGGTCGCCCTTGAGGATCCGCTGCAGGCCCGCGAGCTCGGCGTCCTGGCCGCCGACCGGGACCTTGACGCCCTTCTGCTTGAGCGCGGTGATGATGCCGCCGGCCATGCCGTCGTTGCCGGAGTAGACGCCCTGGATGCCGTCCTTGCCCAGCGAGTCGAGGGCGGCGTTCATCTTCTTGTTGGCCTCGTCCGACGACCAGTCCGGGATGTCCTGCTCGTACGCGATCTTCTTGACCTGCTTGTCGAGGACGCTGTGTGCGCCCTTCTTGAAGAACGGCATGTTCGGGTCGGTCGGCGAGCCGTTGATCATGACGACATTGCTGTCCTTGGCCTTGTCGCCGAGCGCCTTGACCAGCGCCTGCCCCTGGAGGCGGCCGATCTTCTCGTTGTCGTAGGAGACATAGGCCGAAATATTGCCCTCGGCCAGACGGTCGTAGGCGATGACCTTGACGCCCTTCTTGGCGGCCTGGTTCACCCACGACTGGGTGGCCTTGTAGTCGACCGCGTCCAGGATGATCACCTTCACACCCTGGGTGATCAGCGCGTCGAACTGCTTCTTCTGGGTCTCGGTCTCCTGTGCCGCGTTGTTGTACTTGACCGTGCAGTCGCTGCACAGTTCCTTGATCTTCGCCTCCATCATCGGGCGGTCGAAGGTCTCGTAACGCGTGGTCTTGTTCTCCGGCAGGAGCAGGCCGATGGTCTTGTTGTCGCCACCGCCGCCCTTGGCACCGTCTCCGGCCTTGCCGCAGGCGGCCACGGAGAGTGCCATCGAGACGGCGGCGGTACCTATGACGACGCGGCGCGTCCAAACGTTCATTGGGGTTGCCTCCCTGACGTGGCCGCGTCGTTGCGGCCGAGGTGGGGGAAGTCAACTCGGCCGCCAGCCCACCGTCAAGAAGTAAATCCTTAACGAGATGGCAACGGTGCCATGCGTTAGGTGTATGAACACAGCGCGCTTATGCCAGAGCGGGAGCATCCACGTTCTGTGCGCCGTCGAGCAGCGTCGAATCGCCCATCTCGCTCAGTACGAGCGCCAGCGCGCCCAGTACCTCGGCCCGGCCGCCGAGCGTGCCGGTGACGATGCCCAACTGCCGTGCGGCGCTGGGAATTGCGTACCGCGACACGGACTCGCGGATCGGCGCGAGCACCAGCTCACCGGCGTCCGCGAGATCGCCGCCGAGCACCACTCGACTGGGATTGAGCAGATTGCACAGGTTCGCCACGCCACTGCCGATATGGCGGCCTACGTCCGCAATGACCCGCCGACAGCCCGGGTCGCCCTCGCGGGCCAGCTGGACCACCCGCGCCATGGTCAGATCGGGCCCGTGGCTGGGCTGCAGCAGCGGCAGGACGTACCGGGCGGCGGTGAAGGTCTCCAGGCAGCCGCGGTTGCCGCACCGGCACACCGGCCCGGACTCGTCCAGCGTGATGTGCCCGATCTCGCCCGCGGTGCCGCCCGGCCCGCGGTAGATCTGCCCGCTGATCACCAAACCGGCGCCGACACCGCTGGCGACCTTGATGTACGCAAGGTCGGCGGCCCCGCGGCCCCCGCCCCAGACCAGCTCGCCCAGCGCGCCGAGATTGGCGTCGTTGTCGACGTAGACGGGGACGCCGAGCCGCCCGGACAGCTCCTGGCGGGGGTTCGTCCCCGCCCAGCCCGGCAGGATCGCGGTCGAGCCCAGCGTCCCGGATTCCACGTCGATCGGGCCGGGCACGCCCAGGCCCACGCCGATGACCTTGTCCGCGCCGATTCCGGTCGCCTCGATCAGCCGGTTGACCAGCTGTTCCGCGCGGTCGAAGCCCTCCGCGGCGGAGGCGTCCACATCGATCGGCTCGGCCTCCTCGGCGAGCACCTGGTGCGCCAGGTTGCCGACCGCCACGCGCAGGTGGGAGTGGCCGAAGTCGACGCCCACGACGATGCCCGCGTCGCCGGAGAGCGAGACGCTGCGCGCCCGCCGGCCGCCCGCCGAGGTGGGGGTGACCTCGACGGTCCCGCCGTCCTTCAGCTCCCGGACGATGTTGGAGACGGTGGCCGCGGACAGCCCCGTGCTCCGGGCGATCTCCGCCTGGGTGAGCGAGCCCGCCATGCGTACGGCGCGTACCACCCGCTCCAGATTGGCCCGGTGCAGCGAGGACTGCGACCCCGGAGTCTCCATCGACTCATCCACTCCCGCCTGGGGCGGACAGCGCGACGACCGCCCGCCGGGCCGGACCACGGCAGCGGGGCCCGGCTTGTCTCCAACATGTGAATCTAAGCTGAGCCGCCCGGGCCACCTCCCGTCAAGTCCTCCAACGACCCTGAGACCAGCACAACGCACCGGCCTCCCACCGGCAATCCGGTGGGAGGCCCGGTCTGATCAGGTACTACTTGAGCGCGCCGGCGGTCAGCCCGGCCACCACCTGACGCTGGAAGATGATGTACGCGGCCAGCACCGGGAGCATCGCGATCGTCAGACCCGCGAACAGTCCCGACCAGTCGCCCTTGTACCCCTGGCTCACCGCCAGGGCCACCAGCCCCTGGGTGAGCATCTTCTTGTCCGGATCGCCGACGTTGAGCACCGTCGGCAGCAGGTACTGGTTCCACTGCCCGAGGAAGTTGAAGATCCCGACGCTGATCAGGCCGGGCTTGGCCATCGGCAGCATGACCTGGAAGAAGGTGCGGGTGTGCGAGGCGCCGTCGATCAGTGCGGCCTCGGCCACCGAGGTGGGCAGCGTCCGGAAGAACCCGCTGAGGAAGAACACCGTGAACGGCAGCGAGTAGGCGATGTAGACCAGGATCAGGCCGTGGTAGCTGTCCAGCAGCGTCATGTTCTTCATGACGAAGAACAGCGGTACCAGCGCCAGGATGACCGGAAAGCCCATGCCGCCGACGAACAGGAAGTAGACGAAGCGGTTGCCGGGGAAGTCGAAGCGGGCCAGCACATAGGCCGCCATCGACCCGAGCAGCATCGTGCCGATCAGCGAACCGCCCACCACGATCAGCGAGTTGAGGAAGTACTGGCCCATGCTCGCCTTGTCCCAGGCGCGGGCCCAGTTGTCGACGTGCAGGACCGAGGGCAGACTCCAGGGCGAACCGAAGATCTCGGTGTCGTCCTTGAAGGAGCTGACCACCGCCCACAGCAGCGGCATGGTCACCAACAGGCCCCAGATGACCAGGACTCCGTGCGAGAAGACGTTGAGGACCCGGCCCTCACCGCCGCCGTCCCGGCCGGCCGTACCGTCCGTGCCGCCGCGTCCGGCGCGCGGTCCGGGCACCCGCGAGGTGGACCCGCCGGGCGGCCCCTGCTCCTTGGTGACGCCCGGGAGGTCCGCGGGGTCGGTCTGCGCGCTCATCAGAACTCCAGTCGCTCGCGGCGTCCCAGCCGCATGACGATGCCCGAGAAGATCAGGGTCACGATCAGCAGGGAAACGCCGATGGCGGTCGCATAGCCGGCCTGACCGTCGCGGAACGTCTTCTGGTACACGTACAGCGGAAGGACCTCGGTCGAATAGTCGGGGCCGCCCGGACCGACGCTCATGATCTGCACGAACGCGAAGGCCGAAACGTCCAGGGCGAGGATTCCCATGTAGATCCAGCCGGTCTGCACGGTGTCCCACAGCAGCGGCAGGGTGATCCGGAAGAAGGTGTTGAAGCGGTTCGCGCCGTCCAGCAGCGCGGCCTCGTAGAAGTCCTTCGGAATGGAACTCATACCGGCCGAGAACAGCACGACGTAGAAACCGACGTTGGCCCACACCATGGCGGCCATCACGCACCACAGCGCGAGCTGCGGATCTCCCAGCCAGTCGGGCTGCACACCGTCGAGCCCGATCGCCTGGAAGAACGCGTTCAGGGCGCCGCTCTCCGGGTTGTAGGCGAACTGGAACAGCAGCGCCACGATCGGGACCGACAGCACCTGCGGGAAGAAGTAGAGGATTTTGTAGGCGGCCGAGCCGCGCACCCCGCCGATGACCGCCTTCTTCCGGCGGCGGCCACCGACGTTGAGCATGAAGGCGAAGAACAGCCCGAGCGAGAGCGTCACCACCGGCAGCAGCAGCAACAGCGTGACGCTGTTTCCCACCGCGGCCCAGAACACCTCGTCCTTGAAGAGGCGGGCGTAATTGTCGAAGCCGATCACCTTCAGGTCCGGACTCAGTCCGGTCCAGTCCGTGAAGGAGTAGTAGATGGCCTGGACGAATGGCGAGATCACGAAGATCGCATAAATCGCCAGCGGGAGCACCAAGAACCCCGCGATGAAACGGTACTTACCATGTTTCATGACTACCGATCCCGCTCTCTGCCTGCGTTCCCACCGCCGGTGACGCGTCGGATGACGTATCGGTCAGCGCTTGTACTTCTTCACGCTGGAATCGTCGCGGGTTTCGTCCGCGTACTTCTGGATCTTGGTGATGGCCTCGTCGGGCGTCATCCGGCCGGCCATCATCTCGCCCAGTGCACCGACGCCGATGCGTTCCTTCTGCAGCGCCACGTACCAGTCCTGCAACCGCGGATTGACGATGTTCTGGCCCGCCTTCTGCAGTGCGGCCTGCGCCGATGCCAGACCCGGCGGCAGCTTCAGTCCTTCCGTTCCGCCGTTGAGCGAGGTCAGCGAGGACACCTGCTTGATGAAGTTCTGCGCGGACTGCTTACTGAGCATGATGCGCAGCAATTCCATTCCGCCCTCGGCGTTCCGCGCCTTCCTCGGGACGATGTACGGCTCGCCGCCGGACGCCCAGATCGTTCCGTACGGCATCTTGTCGGAGGAGGACAGGCTGGACGGGGCGCCGACCGCCAGGTCGAAGTGGGGGTTCTTCGCGATCTGCTTGGCCGACTCGTTCTCCACCCAGGAGCCGTTGGGGATGAACAGCGCCTTGCCCTCGGCCCAGGCCTTCTGCGACTGGAGGTGGTCCAGGCCGGGCGAGCCCTTCAGCACATAGCCCTTGCGGTACAGCTCGTAATAGGCCTCGAAGGCCGCCTTGACGGCGGGGTCCTTCCAGGCGTTGGGCTCCAGATTGTCGATCTTCCGCAGGACCTCTTCGCCGCCGATCTTCGCGATGAACGGATAGAGGCTGAAGGGCAGGTAGTAGGGGTACTTACCGGGGTACGTCCAGCCGGCGACGCCCTTCTTCTTGGCCTTCGCGCAGAGCGCGAGCATGTCGTCCCAGGTTTCGGGGTATTCCGCGTCGAGCTTCTGCAGATTGCTCCGGGAGTACCACACGCCGTACACCGTGTAGGCGTAATAGAGGATCCAGGTCTCCTTGCCGCCGAACTGCCCCATTTCGACGACGCCGGGGCGCAGGGTGTCGCGCACCTTCTTGTTCGGGTCGTCGACGGAGGGGGCGTCCAGGAGCGGGGTGAGGTCGGCCAGCTGGTCCTTGGCCACCAGCGTGCCGAAATCCATCTGCTCGGCGCCGGAGTTGTCGACCAGGTCCGGGGGGTTTCCGCCGTTGAAGCGGGGCTGCAGGGTCGACTGGATCTTCTGGGTCGAGGACAGCTTGACCTTGCCGTCGGCCTTCGGGAAGGCCTTGACGTACAGGGCCTGGGCGTCCTTGGCGTATTTGTCGCCGAAGCCGCCGTCGAAGATGACCACGTCGAGGCCGGCCGAATCGTTGACGGCCAGCGGATTCTTCGCCGACTTCTTGCCCTTTTCGACCTTGTCCTCGTCGCCGCCACCGCCGCTGGCACAGGCGGACAGCATGCTCATGGCCGGTACGGCGACGATCCCCAGGGCGGCGGCCCGCTTGACCAGATCACGACGATTGAATTCTGAGGTGGATCCCATGCTCAAGTCCTCGCCTTCTTCAGGACTCAGGCGGTGTACCGGAGCCACCCCGGCACCGCGGGTCAGATGAAGCTGAGTTGTACGGGATGTGCACCGGGCCTGCTAGGGAAATGCGGGTCAATCATCCGTTCCCCGCTTTCCCCCCGGATCCACGGCCTGGGTCGTACGGCCGGTCGGACGCCGACAGGTATAGTCCACTTCCAGCCGAAGGGGCAAGATCGAATGCAGGGTTGGCCGGGCATCTTTCCCTAGTTGAGACCTCTCCGGCATGCGGCCAATCCCCGCCGGTGGCCGGCCGGATCACCCCGCGACACGACCGGCACCCCCGATCGCAGCGACACCCTTGACACCGAAGTCCCCACGCACGTTACTTATCTCTGCTTATCTTGGCGCCATCAACTGACAACGATGTCACCCTGGTTGAGAGGGCTCGCGTGCGGATCCGACACCGGCACCGTCATCTGCGGGGCACCACCCGCCCGGCCGCCCTCACCGCGGCCGTTCTGCTCGTCCTCACCCTCCCCGGCCCGGCCCGGGCCGCGCCGCCCCACACCCCCCGCGCGGACGCGGAGTTCAGCTCCTCCTTCGAACCCGGCCAGCCCCCGCCGGACTGGACCGACACCACCGAGACCGGCCCGGACGGCAGGCCCAGGGCCTTAGGCGTGAGCCCGGAGACCGCCCCCGCGGCGCCCGGTATGAGCACCCGCCCCGACACCGGCCCGGCCGACTCCCCCACCGCCAAGGCCCATGCCGGCTTCACCGGCGGGCATGCGCTGCGGTACGCCGGCACCCACACCGCGGACGGCCACGGGTACGCGTACAACAAGATCTTTGACGTCAACGTCGCGGTCACAAGGACCACTTCGCTCTCCTACCTGGTCTTCCCGGAGATGGCCGGAACCGATCTGTCCTACCCCGCGACGCATGTCGCGGTCGATCTGGCCTTCACCGACGGCACGTACCTCAGCGACCTGTCCGCGGTCGACCAGCACGGCGCCCCGCTGACCCCGCAGGGCCAGGCCGCGTCCAAGACGCTCTACGTCAACCAGTGGAACCAGCGCACCTCGCGGATCGGCGCGGTCGCCGCCGGCCGGACCGTCGACCGGATCCTGGTCGCCTACGACGCGCCCGAGGCCCCCGCGCACATGCCCGCCTTCCGCGGCTGGGTCGACGACATCACCCTCCGGCCCACCCCGCCGGAGAAGCCGCTCGCCCATCTGTCGGACCACGCGGTCACCACCCGCGGCACCCTCTCCAGCGGCAGCTTCTCGCGCGGCAACACCTTCCCGGCCACCGCCGTCCCCAACGGCTTCAACTTCTGGACCCCGGTGACCAACGCGGGCTCCGCCGACTGGCTCTACGAGTACGCGCGGAAGAACAACGCCGACAACCTGCCCACCCTCCAGGCGTTCAGCGCCAGCCACGAACCCAGCCCCTGGATGGGCGACCGGCAGACCTTCCAGGTGATGCCGTCCGTCTCGGACGGCACCCCGGACGCCTCCCGCACCGGCCGTGCGCTGCCGTTCCACCACGGCAACGAGACCGCCCGGCCGCACTACTACGGCGTGACCTTCGACAACGGCCTCAAGACGGAGATCACCCCGACCGACCACGCCGCGCTGATGCGCTTCACCTTCCCCGGCGACCGGGCGAGCCTGATCTTCGACAACGTCGACAACAAGGGCGGGCTGAGCCTGGACACCGAGCGCGGTGTGGTCACCGGCTTCTCGGACGTCCGCAGCGGGCTGTCCATCGGCGCCACCCGGCTCTTCGTCTACGGCGTCTTCGACGCACCGGTGACCGGCGGCGGCCGGCTGGAGGGCGGGGGCGGCAAGGACGTCACCGGCTACCTCCGCTTCCGCCCGGGTGCCGACCGGACCGTGACGATGCGGATCGCCACCTCCCTGATCAGCATGGACCAGGCCAGGGCGAACCTGAACCGGGAGATCCCGGCCGGCACCGCCTTCACCACCGTCGAGCAGCGGGCCCAGGCGCAGTGGGACGCGCTCCTCGGCCGCATCGAGGTCCAGGGCGCCTCCCGCGACCAGCTGACCACCCTCTACTCGAACCTCTACCGGCTCTACCTCTACCCCAACTCCGGCTTCGAACAGGTCGGTTCGCGCAGCCGCTACGCGAGCCCGTTCTCCCCGCAGACCGGCCCGGACACCCCGACCCGCACCGGATCGAAGATCGTCGACGGGCAGATCTACGTCAACAACGGCTTCTGGGACACCTATCGCACCACCTGGCCGGCCTATTCGCTGCTCACCCCGCGCCGGGCCGGGAAAATGGTCGACGGTTTCGTCCAGCAGTACAAGGACGGCGGCTGGATCTCGCGGTGGTCGTCGCCCGGATACGCGGACCTGATGACCGGTACGAGTTCCGACGTGGCCTTCGCCGACGCCTACGTCAAGGGCGTGGAATTCGACGCCGAGGCCGCCTACGCCGCCGCCGTCAAGAACGCCACGGTCGCCCCGCCCGGCTCCGGCGTCGGCCGCAAGGGCATGAACACCGCGCCCTTCCTCGGCTATACGAGCACCGACACCCGTGAGGGCATGTCCTGGGCACTGGAGGGCTGTCTCAACGACTTCGGCATCGCCCGCATGGGCCAGGCGCTCTACGAGAAGACCAAAAAGCCCCGCTACAAGGAGGAATCCGAGTATTTCCTGGGCCGCGCCCGGAATTACGTCAAGCTCTTCGACGACCGGACCGGCTTCTTCCAGGGCAAGGACGCCCAGGGCCACTGGCGGCTGCCCCCGGAGAAGTTCGACCCCCGGGTCTGGGGCAACGACTACACCGAGACCAACGCCTGGACCGCCGCCTTCACCGCACCGCAGGACACCCGGGGGCTGGCCAACCTCTACGGCGGGCGCGCCGCCCTGGCGAAGAAGCTGGACGGCTACTTCGCCACCCCGGAAACCGCCGCCAAGGAATTCGCCGGCTCGTACGGCGACGTGATCCACGAAATGACCGAGGCCCGCGACACCCGGATGGGCATGTACGGCCACAACAACCAGCCGTCGCACCACATCGCCTATCTCTACGACGCGGCCGGGCAGCCCTGGAAGACCCAGGAAAAGGTCCGGGAGGCGCTCTCCCGGCTCTACCTCGGCAGCGAGATCGGCCAGGGATATCCCGGCGACGAGGACAACGGCGAGATGTCCGCGTGGTACGTCTTCAGTGCGCTCGGCTTCTATCCGCTGGTGATGGGCCAGGGCGAATACGCGGTGGGTTCCCCGCTGTTCACCAAGGCCACGATCCATCTGGAGAACGGCCGCGACCTCGTCATCAAGGCCCCGCGCAACAGCGCCCGCAACGTCTACGTACAGGGTCTTAGGGTCAACGGAAAGCCGTGGAATTCCACCGCGCTGCCGCACCGGCTGCTGACCCGCGGCGGCACCCTGGAATTCGCCATGGGCGACCGGCCGTCCTCCTGGGGCACCGGGCCGCACGCCGCGCCCACGTCCCTCACCGAGGACGACGCGGTGCCGGTGCCGCCGGCGGACACCACCGACCCGTCCGCCGGCCCGCTCTTCGACAACACCTCCGACACGGCCGGCTCCCTCACCGCGGCTCCGATCGACCTGCCCCGGCCGGCCCGGATCACCTCGTACACCCTCACCTCGGCCGACCGCGGCACCGCGCCGACCGGCTGGCTGCTGGAGGGCTCCGCGGACGGGAGGCACTGGGCGCCGCTGGACCGGCGCTCGGGCGAGTCGTTCGCCTGGGACCGCCAGACCCGGGTCTTCGCGCTCGCCCACCCGGCGGACTACCGGCACTACCGGCTGGTGCCCGACGGCACCGCCGCGCTCGCCGAGGTCGAGCTGCTGGGAGCGCCGGACGGCCGGTGACCCCGGCGGTGGCACCACCGCGCCCACGCGGACGGGCCGCGCCCCCTCGGTCGAGGGAGTGCGGCCCGTCGTGGCGCTGCTGCCGGGTGCGGCTGCCGGTTGATTACTTCCGGATCAGCGACCGCAGCACGTACTGCATGATGCCGCCGTTGCGGTAGTAGTCGGCCTCACCGGGGGTGTCGATGCGGACGACCGCGTCGAACTCGACACCGGTGTCGGTGGTGACCTTGACCGTGCGCGGCGTGGTGCCGTCGTTCAGCTCGGTCACGCCGGCGATGGAGAAGCTCTCCTCGCCGGTCAGGCCGAGCGACTCGGCGTTCCGGCCCTCGGGGAACTGCAGCGGCAGCACGCCCATGCCGATGAGGTTCGAGCGGTGGATGCGCTCGTAGGACTCGGCGATGACGGCCTTGACGCCGAGCAGCGCGGTGCCCTTGGCGGCCCAGTCGCGGGACGAGCCGGAGCCGTACTCCTTGCCGGCCAGGACGACCAGCGGGGTGCCGGCGGCCTGGTAGTTCTGCGACGCGTCGTAGATGAAGGAGACCGGGCCGCCGTCCTGGGTGAAGTCGCGGGTGTAGCCGCCCTCGGTGCCCGGCGCGATCTGGTTGCGCAGGCGGATGTTGGCGAAGGTGCCGCGGATCATGACCTCGTGGTTACCACGGCGGGAGCCGTAGGAGTTGAAGTCGCGACGCTCGACGCCGTGCTCGGTCAGGTACTGACCGGCCGGGGTGTCGGCCTTGATCGCACCGGCCGGGGAGATGTGGTCGGTGGTGACCGAGTCGCCCAGCTTGGCGAGGACGCGGGCACCGGTGATGTCCTGGACCGGCGCCGGCTCCATCTGCATGCCCTCGAAGTACGGGGGCTTGCGGACGTAGGTGGACTGCGGGTCCCACTCGAAGGTGTTGCCGGTCGGGACCTGGAGCGCGTTCCACTGGGCGTCGCCCGCGAAGACGTCGCTGTAGGACTTGGCGAACATGTCCTCGCCGATGGCGTTGGCGACGACGTCGTTCACCTCGGACTCGGACGGCCAGATGTCCTTGAGGTAGACCGGGTTGCCGTCCTGGTCGGTGCCCAGGGCGTCGCGCGTGATGTCCACCTTCATCGAGCCGGCGAGCGCGTAGGCGACGACCAGCGGCGGCGAGGCCAGGTAGTTCATCTTGACGTCGGGGTTGATCCGGCCCTCGAAGTTGCGGTTGCCGGAGAGCACCGAGGTCACGGCCAGGTCGTGGTCGTTGACGGCCTTGGAGACCTCCTCCGGCAGCGGGCCGGAGTTGCCGATGCAGGTGGTGCAGCCGTAGCCGACGAGGTTGAAACCGACCTTGTCCAGGTACGGCGTCAGGCCCGCCTTGTCGAAGTAGTCGGTGACGACCTTCGAGCCCGGGGCGAGGGTGGTCTTGACCCACGGCTTGCGGGTCAGGCCCTTCTCCACGGCCTTCTTGGCGACCAGCGCCGCGGCGACCATGACGTACGGGTTCGAGGTGTTGGTGCAGGAGGTGATGGCCGCGACCGTCACCGCACCGTGGTCGAGGGTGTAGGTCGAGCCGTCGGGGGCGGTGACCTGGACCGGGTTGGACGGGGCGCCGTTGGGGTGGACGGCCGGGGCGTCGGAGGCCGGGAAGGACTCCTGGCCCGCCTCGTCCACGGTGTCCACGTAGTTGCGGACGTCCAGCTTGAACTGCTCGGCGGCGTTCGCGAGGACGATGCGGTCCTGCGGGCGCTTCGGGCCGGCGATCGACGGGACGACGGTGGAGAGGTCCAGCTCCAGCTTCTCGGAGAAGTCGGGCTCGGCCTTCGGGTCCAGCCAGAGGCCCTGCTCCTTGGCGTACGCCTCGACGAGGGCGAGCTGCTGCTCCGAACGGCCGGTCAGCTTCAGGTACTTGATGGTCTCGTCGTCGATCGGGAAGATCGCGGCGGTGGAGCCGAACTCGGGCGACATGTTGCCGATGGTGGCGCGGTTGGCGAGGGAGGTGGCGGCGACGCCCTCACCGTAGAACTCGACGAACTTGCCGACGACACCGTGCTTGCGCAGCATCTCGGTGATGGTGAGCACGAGGTCGGTGGCGGTGGTGCCGGTGGGCAGCTCGCCGGTCAGCTTGAAGCCGACGACGCGCGGGATGAGCATGGAGACCGGCTGGCCGAGCATCGCGGCCTCGGCCTCGATGCCGCCGACGCCCCAGCCCAGGACGCCCAGGCCGTTGACCATCGTGGTGTGCGAGTCGGTGCCGACGAGGGTGTCGGGGTACGCCTGGCCGCCGCGGACCATGACGGTGCGGGCCAGGTGCTCGATGTTGACCTGGTGGACGATGCCGGTGCCGGGCGGGACGACCTTGAACTCGTCGAACGCCTTCTGGCCCCAGCGCAGGAACTGGTAGCGCTCCTTGTTGCGGCCGTACTCCAGCTCGACGTTCTGGCCGAAGGCGTCCTTCGTGCCGAACTTGTCGGCGATGACGGAGTGGTCGATGACCAGCTCGGCCGGGGCCAGCGGGTTGATCTTCGCCGGGTCGCCGCCCAGCTCCTTCACGGCCTCACGCATGGTCGCGAGGTCCACGACGCACGGCACACCGGTGAAGTCCTGCATGATCACGCGGGCCGGCGTGAACTGGATCTCCTGGCTGGGCCGGGCCTGCGAGTCCCAGTTGCCGAGCGCCCGGATGTGGTCGGCGGTGATGTTCGCGCCGTCCTCGGTGCGGAGCAGGTTCTCCAGCAGCACCTTCAGGCTGTACGGCAGACGGGCGGAGCCCTCCACCTTGTCCAGCCGGAAGATCTCGTACGACTCGTCGCCCACCTGCAGCGTGCTGCGGGCGTCGAAGCTGTTCGCCGACACGACAGTCTCCTTCATCAATGTGCGCGTTCTCTCCGCAATCCTGCCGCCACGACTCCCCTGCGGTCCGCTAAGGTAAGGCTTAGTTAGGTAACCCTTACCGGGGTGGCGGCTGCGGTGCGCCTCGGCAGATATCTCGATGTCGAGATAACTCTAGTACATCAAGGCGGCGCGGTCGTGCCCCGGCTCTGTTGTGCTGCTTCCCCGCACGCCGCCGCGTAGACGGTCCCGGGAGCCGGTCACGCCTCCGGGGCGGCGAGGGTGAGCTGCCGGAGGCGGGCCGGGTCGGCGATCACCTCGTAGGCGGCGACCCGGTCGCCCTCGACGCATACGGTCAGGACCAGGAACAGACGGCCGTGCGGTGCCACCACGATGCCCATGCGTCCGTCGACCAGCGCCGGTGCCGCGAACCGCGCGTTGCGCCCGAGCGTCACCGTCTCCTCGGCCACCGCCCGCGCGCCCCGGACCAGGGACGCGGCGCCCGGCGGCAGCACGGCGGGGTCAGCCCGGCGTACGACGTCAGGGGCCAGGACCGCCAGCAGGGCGCCCAGATCGCCGTCGCGGGACGCCGTGAGGAACGCCTCGACGACCCGCCGCTGCCGGGTCAGCTCGGCGGCCGGAACCGCGGGGGTGCCGCGCACCTTGTGGCGCGCGCGGCTGGCGAGCTTCTTCGTGGTGACCGGGGAGCGCTCCACGAGGGGCGCGATCCGGTCGAACGGCACGGCGAACAGATCGTGCAGAACGAACGCGACCCGCTCGGCCGGCCCCAGTGTGTCCAGGACCACGAGCAGGGCCCGGCCGACCGAGTCGACCAGCAGCGCCTCCTGCTCCGGGTCGCTCCCGTCGTCCGCCACCCGCCCCTGGCCGGCGGGCGGCGGCTGCCCGACCAGGTCCTCGCGCCGGGAGGTACGGGCGCGCAGCATGTCGAGGCAGACGCGGGAGACGACGGTGGTCAGCCAGGCCCCCAGGTTCTCCACGCCGTCGGCGCCGGCGCGGCCGAGCCGCAGCCAGGTCTCCTGGACCGCGTCGTCCGCCTCGCCGGGTGAACCGAGCATCCGGTAGGCGACGGCCCGCAACCGGGCGCGCTGCGCCTCGAACCGTTCCGCGAGCTCCGCCTGTGCGTCCTGCCCGGCCATCGGTCACCTTTCCTCGTCGTGCCCCGTCACCTCTATGACGCATCCGATCCGACCGAGGTGACCTCCATGACCACGACGACGAACACCACGATGGCCTCGGGCCACGCGGCGGCCGCCACGACCGCCGACGCGACGCCGTCCGGCACCGACCAGCCGCTCCTGCGACGGGCGGACTTCGGGGACCTCCAGCTGCCCAACCGGGTGGTGATGGCGCCCACGACCCGGGCACGCGCCGCCGGCCCCGACCTCGTACCGACCGACCTGCACGCCGTCCACTACGGCCAGCGGGCCGGCGCCGGCCTGATCGTCGCCGAGGGCACCTGGGTCAGTGAGCGGGCCGTCGGCTTCGTCCACGTCCCGGGCATCTACCAGGAGGCGCAGATCGCGGCGTGGCGGCAGGTCACCGGTGTCGTGCACGCCCTCGGCGGCCGCATCGTGCTCCAGCTCTGGCACACCGGCGCCGCCTCGCACCCCGACCACCTGGGCGGCGCACTGCCCGCCGGCCCGTCGGCGGTCAACCCGCACGAGCGGTCCTTCACCGCGACCGGCTTCCAGGACACCGTCACGCCCCGGGAGATGAGCCGGGCGGAGATCGCCACCACGGTCGCGGACTTCCGGGCCGCCGCGGCGAACGCCCGGCGTGCCGGCTTCGACGGCGTCGAGATCGGTGCGCTCGGCTCGTTCCTGATCGCGCAGTTCCTCAACCCGCGGCTGAACCGCCGTACCGATGCCTACGGCGCGGGCCGGGCCGGCCGCCGGCGCCTGCTGCTGGAGATCATCGACGCGGTCGCGGATCCGTGGGACGGGCGCCGCGTCGGCGTACGGCTGTCGCCGTACTGGACCTCCGGCGACACCTTCACCGCGGATACCGAGACCCTCGCCGCGTACGACGAGCTGGTGACCGAGCTCAACGACCACCCCGTGGCGTATCTGCACCTGCGCGGGCCGGACACCGCCGCGCCGGGCGGTACCCCGGACTTCGCGGCGTTCGCCCGCTACCGGCGGCGGTTCGACGGCCCCTTCATCGCGAACCTGGGCTTCGACCGCGATTCCGGGAACGCCATCATCGAGGAGGGCAGCGCCGACGCCGTGTCGTTCGCCCGCCACTTCATCGCCAACCCCGACCTCGTCACCCGTTTCGCCCTGGGCCGGGACCTGGCGGCCGGCGACCCGGCCACCTACTACACCGGCGACGCCCGGGGCTATGTCGACCATCCGGTCAGCGCGTGACCTCCCCCTCATGCCAGGTGACCGTCACATCGTGCCGATCCCGTACGTCATCATCGTGACGCACCTTGACGGGGAGGCAGGAAACCGATGACCGACGCCCAGTGGCTGGCGGAGCAGTTCGAGCGGAACCGGGGGCATCTGCGGGCAGTGGCCTACCGGATGCTCGGCTCGCTCAGCGAGGCGGACGACGCCGTCCAGGAGGCCTGGCTGCGGCTGAGCCGGTCCGGTGCGGACGAAGTGGAGAACCTGGGCGGATGGCTGACCACGGTCGTGGGGCGGGTCTGCCTGGACCAGCTGCGGATGCGCAAGGCGCGCCGCGAGGACTCCCTCGACACCCACGTCCCCGAGCCGATCGTGAGCCGCCCGGACCGCGTCGACCCGGAACAGGAGGTGCTGCTGGCCGACTCGGTGGGCCTGGCTCTGCTGGTCGTCCTGGAGGCCCTCTCCCCCGCCGAGCGGCTGGCGTTCGTGCTCCACGACATGTTCGCGATGCCCTTCGACGAGATCGCGCCGGTCATCGACCGTACGCCGGCCGCGACCCGGCAGCTCGCCAGCCGCGCCCGCCGGCGGGTCCGCGGCACGGCGCCGGCTCCGGAGACCGACCTCACCCGCCAGCGGGAGGTGGTCGACGCCTTCCTCGCCGCCTCGCGCGGGGGCGACTTCGAGGCGCTGCTCGCGGTGCTCGACCCCGAGGTGGTGCTGCGGGCGGACGCCGGTGCCGCGCCCGGCGGCATCTCCAAGCTCGTCCGCGGTGCCCGGCCGGTCGTCGAACAGGCCCTGCTGTTCTCCCGGTTGTCGCTGTCCGCCCGGCCGGCCCTGGTCAACGGCGCGCCGGGGCTGGTCACGGTGCACAACGGCCGGCTCTTCTCCGTCATGGGCTTCACCGTCGCGGACGGGAAGATCGTCGAGATCAACATCCTGGCCGACCTCGAACGGCTGCGGCGGCTGGACCTGACCCTCCTCGACGAGGGCGACGACGCGGAGGACGCCTGACCAACTCCCGGCAACGCACGGCAGCGTGCGGGGGCGGGGCGCGCGGCCTCAGCAGTGCGGGACCGCGCCGCCCCGGGCCAGCGCGCGCAGTGCCTGCACCGCGCTCTTGAGCGTCGTGACGGGCACCAGCCGCAACCCCGCCGGCGCGGGCTGCACCTGCGCGCACTCGCCCTTCGGCACGAGGAAGACGCGCGCGCCGTCCCGCCGCGCGGCCTGCGTCTTGAGCGCCGCTCCGCCGACCGCACCCACCGTGCCGTCAGCATCGATCGTCCCCGTACCGGCGATGGTGCGACCGCCGGTGAGGTCACCGCCGCTGCCGTCGCCGGCCAGCTTGTCGACGATGCCGAGCGAGAACATCAACCCGGCGCTGGGCCCGCCCACGTCGTCCAGCCTCAGCTTCACCTTCACCCGCTCCGGGTCCTTGTGCAGCAGCCCGAGCGCGGCGGCGACGGCGGCCCGCTGGGAGGACTTCATGTCCGCGAGGTTGTGCTCCGCGACCTGCACATCGGACTTTCCGGGAGGAAAGACGGCGTCCTTGGGCATCACGGCCCGGTCCGTGCGGAACCAGGCCTCGACCACCTGGTTCAGGTGGGTGTCGACATGCGGCCCGGTCGCCTGGATCGCCACCATCCGCAGCTGGCCACGGGTCTTGCGCACCGGTGCACCGCTGACCGAGATGACCTCCCCGCCGCCGTGCTCCCCCAGCACGTTCGTGGTCTGCCCGGGCCGCGCAACGGAGTACGGCAGCGGCGCGAACCCCGCCACGGTGAGCAGCGCCACCAGCGGCACGACGCCCAGCGCGATCCCCCGCACGCGGGAGCCGGACCGGGAACGGCCGGGAGCCGGCGCCTGCGAGGACGTCTGCGAAGGCGTCGACGAAGGGGGCGGCGAAGACGCCCGCGCAGAGGTCGGCGTCCGGGCTCCGTCACGGGAGGGGCGAGTGGTCACCCGGCCCAATCTAGTGCCGCATCAAGCAACGTTCGCCCTGTTCACGACCTCGCGTAGGCGTTCGTCGGCAGCGTGCTTGTTCCGCCAGATGATGTAGCGGCGGAT
>NZ_JBFACE010000074.1:0-19420 GCF_040640655.1 Streptomyces sp. NPDC021749
TGCACTGGTCACACTTCCGCAGACACAGCCAAGCCCGAGCCCGCCACTGCCACTACCAACGCCGAGGCCACAAACCCCACATGCGGTTGCAGTACAAGGCGTGCAGCGCGATCCCGGAGAACAGATACGCCACCGCCGGGATCAGCAGGTAGTCCAGCATCGCCATCCACCCCGCGACGAACCCGGCGCCGTCGCCCAGCCCCACCCGCGCGTAGGTGTAGACCGACCCGGCCCGCGGCGCGACCTGCACCATCTGGGCGTACGCGTACGCCGTGAACGCCATCGCGGCGGTCGCCACCACGTAGACCACGGTGACCGCGCCGTGCGACTTCGCCTGCAGGGTGCCGAAGATCCCGACCGGCGCCATCGGGGCGATGAACAGCAGCCCGTAGACGACCAGGTCCCGGAACGTCAGCGTCCGCCGCAGCGCCCCCGGTCCCGCCGCCCCGGCCCGCCGCCCCGACTCCATCCCTGCCTCCTCGCTCGTTCCGGCCTCCCAGTCTGGGACAACGGCCGATCTTCGGGCGCCGGGCACGGCCCTTACGATGGACGGCATGACTTCCCGCCCGTCGCCCACCGCCGCCCCCAGTGGAGACGCTGCGCGTCCCAGTGACATCCGCCAGCCCGCCGGCCGCAAGGTCCTGCTCGCCGCCCCCCGTGGCTACTGCGCGGGCGTGGACCGCGCCGTGATCGCCGTCGAGAAAGCCCTGGAGCAGTACGGCGCGCCCGTCTACGTACGCCACGAGATCGTGCACAACAAGTACGTCGTGCAGACCCTGGAGAAGAAGGGCGCGATCTTCGTCGAGCGTACGGAGGAGGTCCCGCCGGGCAACATCGTGATGTTCTCGGCGCACGGCGTCGCCCCCGTCGTCCACGAGGAGGCCAAGCGGGGCCGCCTCGCCACCATCGACGCGACCTGCCCCCTGGTGACCAAGGTCCACAAGGAAGCCGTCCGCTACGCCAAGGAGGACTACGACATCCTCCTGATCGGCCACGAGGGCCACGAGGAGGTCATCGGCACCTCCGGCGAGGCCCCCGACCACATCCAGCTCGTCGACGGCCCCGGGGACGTCGACAAGGTCGAGGTCCGCGACCCGTCGAAGATCGTCTGGCTGTCCCAGACCACCCTCTCCGTCGACGAGACCATGGAGACCGTCGACGCCCTGAAGACGAAGTTCCCGGGCCTGATCTCCCCGCCCAGCGACGACATCTGCTACGCCACCCAGAACCGGCAGCTCGCCGTGAAGCAGATGGGTGCCGAGGCCGACCTGGTCATCGTGGTCGGCTCCCGCAACTCCTCCAACTCCAAGCGGCTCGTCGAGGTCGCCAAGCTCGCCGGCGCCCGCGAGGCCTACCTCGTGGACTTCGCCAGCGAGATCGACGAGGCCTGGCTGGAGGGCGTGACCACGGTCGGCGTCACCTCCGGCGCCTCCGTCCCCGAGGTCCTGGTCGAGCAGGTCCTGGAGTGGCTCGCCGAACGCGGTTACGGCGACGTCGAGATCGTCAAGGCGGCCGAGGAGTCCATCACCTTCTCGCTGCCCAAGGAACTCCGCCGCGATCTGCGCGCCGAGGCCAAGACGGCGGCCGAGGACACCGACGCCTGACGCCCGGCCCCGACGACGAGCGCGGGCCGGCGGACGGAACCGCCGCCGGATCCGCGTTCCCTGGGCGGCCCGGCCCGTCCGCGCCTAGCCTTTTCCCCATGAGGGTCTTCGGTGTGGACATCGGCGGATCGGGCATCAAAGGCGCCCCGGTGGATCTTGAACGCGGCGAGCTCGCCGACGAGCGCCACAAGGTACTGACCCCGCAGCCGGCCACCCCGGACGCCGTCGCCGACTGCGTCCGCGAGGTGGTCGCGCACTTCGGATGGACCGGCCCGGTCGGCGCGACCTTCCCCGGAGTGGTCACCGGCGGCATCACCCGCACCGCCGCCAATGTCGACAAACGATGGATCGGCACCGACGCCGCCGCCCTGCTCACCGACCGGCTCGGCGGCGAGGCCGGCGGCTGCCCGGTCACCCTCCTCAACGACGCGGACGCGGCCGGCCTGGCCGAGATGCGCTACGGCGCCGGCCGCGGCCGCACCGGCACCGTCATCGTCCTCACCCTCGGCACCGGCATCGGCAGCGCCGTCTTCACCGACGGCCGGCTCGTCGCGAACACCGAGCTCGGCCACCTCGAACTGCACGGCCACGACGCCGAGAAACGCGCCTCCACCAAGGCCAAGGAGGACGAGGACCTCAGCTGGCAGCGCTGGGCGCGCCGGGTCCAGAAGTACCTCGCCCATGTGGAGATGCTGTTCTCGCCCGAGCTGTTCGTGATCGGCGGCGGCGTGAGCCGCAAGGCCGAGAAGTTCCTGCCGCTCATCGAGGGCATCAAGGCCGAGATCGTGCCGGCTCAGCTTCAGAACAACGCGGGGATCGTGGGGGCTGCGATGGCCGCGTACGCCGCTCCGGCTGGCGCGCCACCTGCCGCGGCCGTGTCCCCGGCCGGTCCCGGCCGGCCTTCCGCGCCGCCGCCCGGTCCGCCGGCCCGGACTCCCCGCTCCGTGGTCGAGTCACCGGTCGGCTGGCCCGACGCCGCCCGATGACCGCCGCCCGCCGGACCACCGCGATCAGCGCGCAGACCAGCGTGCCCGCGTAGAGCCAGCCGGCGTTCAGCGCCAATACGGTGAAGACGCCCATCAGCAGCCCGCCGAAACCGTCCCCCCCGCGGTGGATCGGCACCGCCCCGAGCGTGAACGCGATCGGCAGCGTGACCGGCGCGCAGATCAGGTCGTACGGCCGCACCCACACCGCCGCGCCGATGCCCACCAGCAGGAAGAACACGCCGTACGGGATCTGAGCGCCGCCGAGCAGCAGCTCGTCCAGGCAGGCGAAGGCGAACAGCGCGAGCGTCGCCAGCAGCCAGCAGCCCAGCCCGGTGAGCTTGGCCGCGGGCAACCGCCGCCGCAGGTTCTCCGGCGCCACGGGGAGCGGACGCTGCGGACGCGCCCGGTAGACGGCCGAGGATTCCGGCCCCACCGGGGGCAGCACGGCCGCCCGCTCACCCACGGGTGCCGCCACGGCCCCCGGGGTGGGTCCCCGGGCGGCCCACGCCTGCGCCGGACCGCGCGCCGCGGCCCGTACGGGCGCGGGCGCCGCGATCGGCACGGACGCGAAGCCGGAGGCCCGCATCGCGGAGAGGAAGTCGTCGTCGGGGTCGGGGGCCACGGCCTCCGCCGGGCGGGGGAGCCGGGCGTCCTGGTTCGCGGCCGGACGTCCGGACCACGGCGGGCCGTGCTGGGGGGTACGCGCTTCGTGTTGCTCCACTCGCCAACGGTAGGCCGCTAAGTGGTATTAACCGGTTACGGGACACGCGCTTTGGCCGAGCTTGGGACTGCGTTCGACACGAGCGGGTGCGGGCGGTGCGCCACGGCGGGCGCCGCCCCCGGGCACCGGGCCCGGCCTGGGGCGGCCGGGCGCCGCCGCACGCCCCGTAGACTGGTGGATCGGCCCCTCGCGAGGCCGTTGCCCACCCCACCACTCTCCCTTCGGAAGTCGAGTCGCCACGTGTCGCTCACGATCGGAATTGTCGGTCTGCCGAATGTCGGCAAGTCGACCCTGTTCAACGCCCTGACCAAGAACGACGTGCTGGCGGCCAACTACCCGTTCGCCACCATCGAGCCGAACGTGGGTGTCGTCGGCGTCCCCGACCCCCGCCTGGCCAAGCTCGCCGAGATCTTCTCCTCCCAGAAGATCCTCCCGGCCACCGTCGACTTCGTCGACATCGCCGGCATCGTCCGCGGCGCCTCCGAGGGCGAGGGCCTGGGCAACAAGTTCCTCGCGAACATCCGCGAGTCCGACGCGATCTGCCAGGTCATCCGCGCCTTCAAGGACGAGAACGTCGTCCACGTCGACGGCAAGGTCTCGCCCAAGGACGACATCGAGACGATCAACACCGAGCTGATCCTCGCCGACCTCCAGACCATCGAGAAGGTCCTGCCGCGCCTGCAGAAGGAATCGCGGATCAAGAAGGACGTGGCCCCCAAGGTCAAGGCCGTCGAGGAGGCCAAGGCCATCCTGGAGAAGGGCGACACCCTCTTCGCCCACGGCATCGTCCAGGGCAGCGAGCGCAACGAGCTCCTCCACGACCTCCACCTCCTCACCACCAAGCCGTTCCTCTACGTCTTCAACGTCGACGAGGACGAGCTGACCGACGAGGACTTCAAGAACGAGCAGCGCGCCCTGGTCGCCCCCGCCGAGGCGATCTTCCTCAACGCCAAGCTGGAGGCCGACCTCGCCGAACTGGACGAGGACGAGGCCCTCGAACTCCTCCAGTCCGTCGGCCAGGAGGAGCCCGGCCTCGCCACCCTCGCCCACGTCGGCTTCCGCACCCTCGGCCTGCAGACCTACCTGACGGCCGGCCCCAAGGAAACCCGCGCCTGGACCATCAAGCAGGGCGCCACCGCCCCCGAGGCCGCCGGCGTCATCCACACCGACTTCCAGAAGGGCTTCATCAAGGCCGAGGTCATCTCCTTCGCCGACCTGGTCGAAACCGGCTCGGTCGCCGACGCCCGCTCCGCGGGCAAGGCCCGCATGGAGGGCAAGGAGTATGTGATGCAGGACGGGGACGTGGTGGAGTTCCGCTTCAATGTTTGATGCGTGACATAGCATTGACTTAGCGATCTGGCGAATGTGCAGGTCAGGCGGGGTCGGCCCGAGATGGGGCCGGCCCCGCTGTCGTTCCCGTTGCTGGATCCGCGCTGGATTTGCTGACGTCTCGTCACCTGTCGTCATCCCTGGTTATCCGCACCGTCGCTGGATCGGTGCTGGATGTGACTGACGGAGCGTTAGCTGGATGGGCTGGGTCCTGGCTGCGGATTTCGTCGTGGGCGGGGGCTGGGGGGCGGTCGGGCTGGGGTGGCGGTGGCGGGGGTGGGGCGCCCGTTGCCCAGGGGTGCTGCATGCGGGCCGTGTGCAGCATCCGTGGTGCGCATGGGACGCGGTCGGGGAACCGCGGTACGCGCGTGACCGCGGATTTGGGTCTCGGCAGGGTCTACATGCTGGCTGATCGGGATGCCAGCGGGTGGCACCCCGTGTCAGCCGTAACCTGGGGTGGCGGACGACTGAGGTGACGGACGGGGAAATGGCGCGGGATTACGACAGCCAATTGCTGGAGTCGGTGGCGGTGCGCCGGCGCAGGTTGCGGGATGCGCTGCTGTTCGGTGCGCAGCGGGGGCGGCGTACGGCGGACGAGCGTCTTGGGAAGGTGTTCGCGGGGATCGCGATCACGGCGGTGCTGTGTGCGGGGTGTGTAGGGTGGTCGTTCCTTCAGCACACGCTGGCGCAGCAGAAGGCCGAGCAGGAGAAGCAGCAGCGGCAGGTGCAGCAGTACGAGCAGCCGCCGAGGTCGGCGAGATCCTAGGAATCCACAGGTCGGATTCGGACAGGTTTTGCGGCACCCAGAGACATCGGCGAAGACCTTCGCGTGATGGCAGAGCTGTTGCGTGGTTTCTGACGTGGACCGGGAGCGTATAACAGCAGTACAGAGGGGCCGGTTGGGCCGAGAGGGCGTCAAACCGCGCGATGATAAGTTCCCGTAAGTGGTGAGCAGAGGAACGACTACCCGCGGGCAGTTGAGTCGAGTGACGTTGGTCGGGGACCGACGGCGGGCCGATGTCGTCCTGCTCTCCGATACGCCGATCGGGCAGCTGATCCCGGATGTCCTGGAGTTGCTGGGCGATCGGCCCGCATCGCGGCCGGTGGCACGGCAGTTGATGACGTCGGATGGTTCCGTTCTGCCGCATGACAGCACCCTGGCGTCGGCCGGGGTGGCCGACGGCGCTGTGCTCCGGCTCGTCACGGCGCACAGTGCGCCGCCCGCTCCCGTGGTGCACGACGTCACCGACCAGGTGGCTGACGACCTGGACCTGCGGGCTTGGCGTTGGCGGCCCGCTGCGAGGCGGGCCAGCGCGGGAGTGGCGACGGTTGTCTTCGCGGTGGTCGCGGCGCTGCTGGCTCGTCAGGAGTTCCCGCTCGACGTCCTGGTGGGTGTGCTGTCAGCGGTATCGCTCGTGTTTTTGGCGGGTGGTGCGCTGGCCGCGACGGTCGGGCGGGGGAACCGGGGGCTGGCGACCGCGCTGCTGGTTGCCTCGGGTGGGCTTGGTGTGCTCGCCGCGTGGACGGCCGCCGATGCGTACAACTGGCCGGGTGGCGGGCGGCTCGCCGGTGTTGCGGGTGCGCTGGTGGTGATGCTGGGGGCTCTTGGTTACTTCTCGCCGCTGGGTAAGGGTGGGCTCGTGGGTGCCGGGGCCACGGCCGTGATCGCTGGGGTGTGGGAGGTGGTGGCGGCTGTTCAGGGCGATCCGGCTCGGCTCGGTGCTGTCATGGCCGTCTTCTCGTTGGTGGCGCTTGGGCTGTTGCCGCGGCTCGCGCTGATGGCGTCGGGGCTGACCGCGCTCGATGACCGCCGCTCGGCCGGGGTGTCCGTCAGCCGCCATCAGGTGGGTACCGCGTTGGCGGCGACGCATCGCGGGCTTGCCCTGGGAACGGCCGTCACTGCGGTTTCGGCTGCTGCCGCGGGTTGGTTGCTCACGCTGGCGGAGCGGCCGACCGTGTGGACGGTGGCGCTGGCATCGCTCGTGGTGGTGGTGTTGGTGTCGAGGGCGCGGGCTTTTCCGTTGGTCGTTGAGGTGGTCGCGCTCTTCGTTGCCGCGTCGTGCCTGGTGGTGCGTTTGGTGATGGTGTGGGTGGAGCGTGGTGGGGGTGGCGGACCGCTGGTTGTGCTGTGTCTGGCGGCGGTGTTGCCGTTGGTCGTTTTGGCGGTGCAGGTGCCTGAGCATGTGCAGGTGCGGTTGCGGCGCGTGGCTGATCTGGTCGAGTCCATCGGCATGGTGGGGCTGTTCCCGGTCGCCTTTGGTGTGTTCGGTGTGTACGGGCAGTTGCTCAACCAGTTCTGATGGTTCTGGTCTGAGTCGATGTGCAGGTGCTGCGGGTGGGGCAGCAGGGTGGGGGTGAAGAGCGGGCATGTCGGGCGGAGACGGCTGGCAGGGTGAGGTGCTGCGGGATCTGGGAGCAGGCCCGCAGCAAGATATGCAGGGGGCGGGCGGCTATCCGTACCCGAGGCAGGAGCAGCAGGCGGGCCAGCAGGTCGGCCAGTGGCATCAGGCCGGCTACCAGCAACAGCACCAGCCCCAGCACCATGGCCACGGCCAGGGCCAGCACCACGGCCAGGGCCAGGGCCAGCACCACGGCCAGGGCCAGGGCCAGCACCACGGCCAGGGCCAGGGTCAGTATCAGCGGCAGGAGCAGCCGGCCCCGGTCGCGTACGGCCTGAACTCCCCATCCCACGCAGCTCCCCACGCGCAGCCCGTGGTGGACGAGGGGTTGGGCGGCGCGGTGCTCCGCAAGCCGCAGCATGGTGAGCCCTTCGTGGCGCGTGCCGTACGGGCCGTGCGGCGCTCGCTGTCCTCGTCTGCCGCGCGCGAGGTCGCCGAGGTCACCCACACCGCCGCCGTGCTTCAGCAGCCCGTGACGACCGGCCGGCAGATCGCCGTGACCTCGATCCGGGGTGGATCCGGCAAGTCGACCGTTGCTGCGCTGCTCGGCACCGCGTACGCGCACTACCGCCAGGACCCGGTCTTGTTCCTGGAGGCAGATCCGGCCCTCGGTTCGCTGCCGCTGCGGCTCGGCGCGCAGATGCGGCGCTGGACCACGAGCGAGATCGCCGACATCGTCAAGCCGGACATGTCGCTGCTCGACGTCACCGGCTACCTCGTCCAGCTCCCCAACAACGCCTGGCTGTTGCCCGCGAGCAAGGGCGAGATCGGTGTGATGCTGGACAGCCGGGCCTACGAGCGTGCCGTGGTGGCGCTGCGGCGCTACTTCGGTGTGATGGTCGTCGACTGTGAGACGTTGCCCGCCGAGGTCGCCCGGGTCGCATTGGCTGCCTCTCATGGTCGTGTGCTGACCGCACCGGCTACGCCGGAGGGTGTGACCAGTACGTACTCGGTGCTCCAGTGGATGCAGCGGCTGCCCCGACAGGTGATCGCCAACACGGTCGTCGTGCTCACGGAACTGGTACCCCACCAAGGACTCGACCTCGATCAGGTCGCCCGGCAGCTCAAGACTGCCGGGGTAAGTGTCCAAGTTCTGCCGTACGACCGGCATTTGGCGGCCGGTGGCCCGGTGCGAACCGAGTTCCTCGCTGCCTCGACCAGGGAGGCCGCCGCGCGCATCGCCGCGGAGGTCTTCCAGCTCTCCCAGAAGCGTCACTGACCCAGAATCTGAACTGGATGCCGTGCACCAGATGCCGTGCCCGACTGTGAATGACGGACGACGAACTGTGAAAGACGGACGACGACGAACCGTGAATGACGGACGACGATGAGTACCCGACTGATCCACCGCCCGGCCAGGACCACCCGTCCGCCGGCCGCCTCCGAAGCGCGCATCATCGAGGCCCCGCCCAACCTCCCCGAGGGCAAGGCGGGCAACATCGCGATGTCGCTGCTGCCGGTCGCCGGTGTCATGTCGTCGGTGGTGATGATGACGGTGGTGCGCAACAGCCAGTTCGCCGGGCTGGGCGCGATCATCCTCGTGGTCACCGTCATCGGCTCCGTTGCACTCGTCTTCTCGCAGCGGGGCAAGGCCCAGCGCACCCGGCGTACCCAGCGCGAGGCGTATCTCGCCTATCTGGAGGACCTGCGCGAGGAGCTGTCTGCCGAGGAGCGTGGGCGGCGTGAGCGTGCTGAGGTCCTCAACCCGCCGCCGGCCGCCCTCTACGACATCGTGCGCGATCCGGCCCGGCTGTGGGAGCGCCGGCGCGTCGACGGCGACTTCCTGCGGGTGCGTGTGGGCACGGGTGAGATGCCGATGCGCGATATGCAGATTGCTCAGCAGGGCTCGTCGGTCCTCACCCCGCCCGACCGTTTCATGCTCAACGAGGCGTCGGCGCTGATGGGCCGTTTCCGCACGGGGACCGATCTGCCGCTCACCGTCCCACTCGACCGGGTCGGCAACGTCAGCGTCATCGGTCCGCGCGAAGACTGCCTGCGCATCGCGCGCGCCTTGCTCGTCCAGGCCGCCGCGATGCACGCCCCGGATGATGTGGCGGTGGCGCTCGCGGTGCCCGGCGACCGGCTCCCTGACTGGGAGTGGGCCAAGTGGCTGCCGCATCTGCTCGACACGGAGCAGTTCGACGGCCCGGTCGCCGCTCGCCGTATCGCTCCCTCGGCCGTTCAGCTGGCCCGGCAGCTCGGCCCTGAGCTGCGCCGCCGTGCCTCCTATGCGGCTGAGGTGCGGCGCGGTCTGTCCGGCAACGACGCCCTGGCGATGACGTCCCGGCTGCTGGTCGTCGCCGACGGACACGGCGAGGACGCCGTTGACCTGCCGCGCCCCGACGAGGCGGTCGGCCTCCGGGAGATGGGGGTCACCGTGCTGCACCTGCTTGAGCGGCGGGTCCAGGAGCCGGGGCAGGTCGGAGTCCGGATCACCGTCGACGGTGATCAGGTGGTCATCGAGGATCTGCGCGGGCCTGGGCCGATCGGTGCCCACGGCACGGTGGATGAGGTGAGCATCCCGTTCGCCGAGGGCCTGGCCCGGATGCTGGCGCCGCTGCGTCTGTCCGCCGAGTCGCTCGCCGACGCCCCCCTGACCGGGCCGGTCGACTTCACCGATCTCCTCGGCATCGACGACGCGGCGCATCTGGACCTGTCGCACCTGTGGGCGCCGCGCGGCGAGCGTGCCTTCCTGCGCGTCCCGATCGGCATCAACGACTCCCACGAGCCGGTGCTGCTGGACCTGAAGGAGTCTTCCGAGCTCGGCATGGGCCCGCACGGCCTGTGCGTCGGCGCCACCGGCTCCGGCAAGTCCGAACTCCTGCGCACCATCGTCCTCGCGTTGGTGGCCACGCACCCACCGGAGGACCTGTCCCTGGTCCTGGTCGACTACAAGGGGGGTGCGACCTTCGCGCCGTTCGCCAACCTGCCGCACGTCGCGGGCGTCATCACCAACCTGGAGAACCAGGCGGGCCTCGTCGAGCGCGTCCACGCCTCGCTCGCCGGCGAGGTCAAGCGCCGCCAGCAGGTCCTCAAGGACGCGGGCAACATCGCCGACATTGGGCACTACGCCGCGCTGCGCGCCAGCAGCCGGCCCGACCTGGAGGCCCTGCCGCACCTCTTCGTCGTCATCGACGAATTCGGCGAACTGCTCACCGCCAAGCCCGACTTCATCGACCTGTTCCTGTCCATCGGCCGCATCGGCCGCTCCATCGGCGTGCACCTGCTGCTGTCCAGCCAGCGCATCGAGGGCGGCCACCTCAAGGGCCTGGACACCTACCTGTCCTACCGGCTGGGCCTGCGCACCTTCTCCGCCGACGAATCCCGCACGGTCCTGGACACGCCCGATGCCTTCCACCTGCCGCCGCTGCCCGGATTCGGCTACCTCAAGGTCGACACCAGCCACTACGACCGCTTCAAGGCAAGCTACGTCTCCGGCGCCTACCGCGGACCCGCGCGGCGCGCGGACGACGAGGAAACCGGACCCCTCGCCCTCCCCTACGACACCTTCAACACCCTTAACACCTCTGCCTCCGCCGAGGATTCGGGCGCGCAAGAGCCCACGGTGCGCCGCCGCGAGACGGGACCGACGGAGCTGGCCGTCATGGTCGAGCAGCTGGCGCACGCCGCCGGTCCGGTGCGCCGCATCTGGCTTCCCCCGCTGCCCGACGCGACCACCCTGGACGCCGTCGCCGGACCACTGGACGTCGGCGTGCGCGGTACGCAGCTTGCCCAGCGCCGCGGACCGCTGGAAGTACCGCTCGGCCTGCTCGACGATCCTGCCAGGCAGTGGCAGGGCCAGTGGTATCTGGACCTGACGGTGGCGGGCGGCCACGCCGCCGTCATCGGCGGCCCGCAGTCCGGCAAGACCACCCTCCTGCGCACCCTCGTCCTCGCCCTCGCGCTCACCCACACCCCGCAGCAGGTCGGCATCTACGGTCTCGACCTGGTCGGCGGCGGCCTGGCGGCTCTATCTGGCCTGCCGCACGTCGGCGGCATCGCGGGCCGCGCCGACCGCGAGCGGGCAGCCCGCACCGTCGACGAAGTACGGAGCATGCTCGCCGCCCGTGAGGACCTTTTCCGCGAGCACGGCATCGACTCCGTAGAGCAGCTGCGTACCCTGCACGCCGCCGGACGGCTGCCCCAGGTGGCCTCGGCCGAGATCGTGCTCGTCATCGACGGCTTCGGCGCGTTGCGCGACGATTTCGAGGAGCTGGACGACGCCATCGCCGACATCCTCAAACGCGGCGGCGGTTACGGCATCCACGTCGTTGCGGGCATGCTCCGCTGGAATGACGTGCGCATCGCCGTGCAGTCGAACTTCGGTACACGCGTCGAGCTGCGGCTGAATGATCCCGGCGAGTCCAGCATCGACCACAACCTCGCCAAGACCCTCTCGCCCGACGAACCGGGCCGCGTCCTGACCGACGGCAAGCTCTTCGCACAGGTCGCGCTTCCCCGTACGGACGGGGTCGCTGACGCCGCGGACCTGGGCGCGGTACTGGAGCGAGCGGTCCGGACGATCCGGGCCACGTGGAACGGCGAGGTGGCCCAGCCGGTGCGGGTGCTGCCGCACCTCCTGGAGCCGCACGCCCTGCCCGGCCCGGTCGCCGAACCCACGCGGGTCCCGATCGGCCTGGACCAGACAGCCCTCGAACCCGTCCTCCTCGATCTCTTCGATCACGACCAGCACCTGCTGATCATGGGCGACAGCGAATGCGGCAAGACCAACCTCCTCAAGACCATCGCCCACGGCCTCATCGACCGGTACAGCGAGGACGAGCTGGTCTTCGCCGTCATGGACCCCCGGCGCGGGCTGCGCGGCGCGATCCCCGAGGAGTTCAACGGCGGCTACGCGTACAACGCCAAACTCTGCGCGGGCCTCGCCGCAGGCATCGCCACCGTGCTGGAAAAACGGCTGCCCGATGACGGTGCGCGCCTCGACGACCTGGAGCCGGGCAGCTGGGGCGGCGGACCGCGCATCGTGGTGCTCGTCGACGACTACGACGTCCTCACCACCGCCGGCCAGGAACCACTGGCACCCTTCCTTCCCTATCTCCCCTCAGCCGTGGACATCGGCCTCCACTTCATCCTGACCCGCCGCGTCGCAGGCGCTTCCCGCGGCATCTACGAACCCGTGGTGCAGGGCCTGCGCGAATCGGGATCGTCGGCCCTGCTCATGGCGGGGGACCGCGGCGAGGGCCAGTTGTTCCCCGGCGTCTACGCCTCCCAGCAGCCAGCGGGCCGCGGCGTACTCATCCGCAGGGGCCAGCCCCACCGCCTGATCCAGACCGTGTATTCCCCTCAGTGACACACCGCAGCGCACTCGCGAGCACGCGTGCCAGGCCACGTACGGCAACCCGTCACGAACCACGAACCACGAAGGACCCAACGACCACATGACCAAGGACGTCGTCGCCCTCACCCAGCGCATGCCCGACCCGTGGACCATGCTCGCGGGCCTGCTCTCCGGAGGCCCCGACAAGCTGGTGGACACAGCAGGCGAAGGCGCCGTCGTCCGACTCTGCGACGATGAAGGTCGCCCCCTCGTCTCCGTCGAGGCCCCGCTGCTCGTACAGGTTGAGGGAGAAGCCGAGCGGCTGCTCGGCGCCACCCCACCGCCCCTCCCGTACTGGTGGACCGAGGCCCGTGCGACCACCGGTGTCGAACACGCCGAGCAGCTTGCCGGCACCTTCGCGGCCCGGCTGGCCGCTCTGGCCGACGGCACCACCTGGCCACCGGAGGCCGCGCAGTCCCTGGCCGTGGTGAAAACCGACGGTGTCAGCGTCGCTCCCACGCCCGCCACCGCACAGCCCGCCGTCGACGTCCTCACCGACAAGGTCGCCGTCGTCATCCAGGACCGCCCAGTGACCGCCATGACGGCCTGGCTCCAAGAGGCGTTCCGAGCCGCCGCCAACGCCGAACTGGGCCTCCAGATCGTCACCCCGCCCGGCACCACACTCTCCCCGGCCGTACGCGACAGCCTCAGCAACTGGCCCTCGCGCTGGGTCGTGCGCGACGAACAGGACGGCTACTACGACGGCCTGACCGGCGCCGTACTGCGCTGGCAGGACGGCATGTTCGCCCCCGTCACGGCATCCGACGCGACCGCCGACGACCCACGCACCCCGGTTGCGGCCGCCTACCAGCACTTCGCGGACACCGGTGAGCGCCAGCTGGCCATCACGTTCCGCACGGTCCACCCCACGGACGACCGCCTGGTCCTCGGCGGCGCGCTGGAGTCGCTATGGCGCGAACTCACCGGCGAGGCCCCAGCCGGGTGGGGAACCGCGGAACCCGCCAACCTGCCCTGGTCACCGCGCCAGATGACCGACCTGGCCTACGAGCGGGCACCCGAGCCGACCTGGTTCGTCGTGGTCGGCACCCCGGACCGGCCCGGATTGGCCACGGTACGGGTAAGCCGTACGAAGGCCGGCGTGGAGGAGCACGTCACGCTCGCTTTCGGCCACGGCGCGGACGAGGAGCCGCCCGTCGAGGCCCTGCCCAGGGCCGCCGAGCTACTTGTCACCCGCCACCGCCTCCAGTCGATGCTCGTACAGCTCCGCAAGGCCCGCCACGACCTGGCCGTCCCACCCCGCTTCGAGGGACCAGGAGTCCCGCTCGCCTTCGTCCTCGGCGCAGAGGAAGTCCACCAGATGCCGGGCGACCGTGCCCGGCACACCCCGCTGTCCGAACCGCCCGTCCCTCTCGGCCCGAAGACCCGCCCTGCGCTGTACTACTCGCTGCCGGGCGACCCGTCGGACTTGTCGGGCTGGCGGGACTTCGAGGTCCTGATGCGGCATCTGAAAGGCGAGTAGAGACCGCCGGGGTCAGCGCTGACAGGTGGACCTCGCGTGCCTCCAGCCCCCCGGCAGGGGGCGCTGACCGGCCACCTACCAGCTTTGAGCCATTGTCAGACCCTGGCCATAGCATCGGCTTTGTCAATTGCACGGGTTGTGCCGCGGTTGATAGGCATGACCGTACATACGATCGTCAAGTCTGGCAGGGGGGACCCGATGAAGTTCGACATGGGGGCGCAGACGCTGTCGACCCTGAGGTCGCAGTCGCAGGGGTCGAGTACGGAGCTGGGGACGCTGATCCGCCAGCTCGTACAGGCGGCCCAGCCGCTGGAGGGCAAGTTCAACGGTGCGGGCAAGGCGGCGTTCGACTCGTTCAAGTCGCACGCGGACGAGATCACCGCGTCGTTGAACAGCGCCCTGGCCGCGATCGTGGGCGGCCAGTCCGGTATGGAGTCGGCGTTCAGCACCGGCGTCCAGGAGCAGGCCGACAACGCCCGGTCGCAGATGTCGGCGGCGAACTTCGACGCGGCCCGCTTCTCGGGCCGCTGACCGCCCGAGAAGCGACAGAAGTACTCAGACTCAGGGGGAGTGATTGTGATGGCTGCTGGGATGGACCGTCGTTCGTACGACTCGGGGGCCTCGGCGGAGGCGCAGGGCAACATCCAGTCGGTGATCGGACGGCTGGAGCAGGTGATCGCAGCACGTGATGCGCAGGTGAAGCAGGCGATGGCGGACTTCGCGGCAGACGGTGTCGCGGAGGAGTACCACGGCAAGGAAATGCGCTGGAACCGCGCCTCGCAGGAGGTCAAGAACATCATCCAGCTGCTGAAGACAACGCTGGAGAAGAACGACGCGACCGCCCACCAGACGCTGGCGCGCGCGAAGTCCGCGGTCGACAACATCGGCTGAATCGTCGGGCGCCCGGGGGAAGCAGAAGCAGTCCTCCCGGGTGCGTCGACGGGTCGCAGGTCTTCGGGGGAGGAGCGGCGCCGCGCAGGTTCGTGGCGACCGTGCAACAGAGGTGTATGCAGGGGGAGCGGGGCGTTCATGGCGTCGTGGGACATTCAGCCGCAGGGAGTGCAGGGCCAGTTGAAGGTCGTCGGCACGCACGCCGAGGATCTGGGCAACGCCCTCAGCACGTTGCTGGCCGACATGAAAGAGGCGGCTGAGGCCGCGGGCACCGCCGTGCCGGGCTCGCAGGCCGCGCCACGGTCGTACGGGCCGGTGCTGCCGCAGAAGGCTCCGGCGTGGTCGGCGCGGACCTCGACGGGCCCGGTCGCAGCGGCACTGGGCGAGTACGCGGCGCAGCGCAAGCCGGACTTCAAGGCGATGGCCCACCGCTGCCAGGCCGCCGTGCTGGGCGCGGCCGCAGCCACCAACGAGTACGTCCAGGGCGACCTGGAGGCGGCCAAGAACGCTCAGAGTGCCGCCCGGGCCGTGCGACTGGACGCGCTCAAGGAGTTCGGGGGGAAGAAGAAATGAGCAACGCGCCGGTCGATCCGGCCGAGGTACCGGTCTTCACCGGAGATCTGGACCTGCTCGAATCCAAGGTCAAGGCGCTGTCCCACGGCGGCTCGAAGGTCGCCACCGCCGGCTCGGACGTCCACAAGTCCTTCGGCGGTCTGTCCGCCTTCTACAAGGCGCCTGAGGCTGAGCAGCTGTTCGGCGTCACCAAACCGGTGGAGCGCACGGCACACCGCCTGAGCGAAGACATGCATGTCATCGCCAAGGCCCTGGGCACCTACGCCCGCGAGATCACCCCGCTGGTCCACCAGCTCAACCAGCTCAAGCAGGACGCCGCCGCCTTCCGCGACAAGGTCGCCGGCGACGAGGACTGGCGCGAGGACGGCGACCTGATCGAGGAGAACCTGGGTCGCCGCAACAAGATCGCCGAGGTATGGGCCGCGTTCCAGGCAGCCGAACGCGCCTGCCACGCCAAGATCGTCGGCCTGGTCGGCGGCCACGCCCTCCACACCATCGACGCCTCCCACAAGACGGGGTACGGCTACGACGCCGAAGCCCTCAAACAGTCCAAGAGCCTGCCCTGGGGCGATGCGGTGGAGGAATCCGTGCCTTGGTGGCAGGTGTGGGAGCATGCCTACGACTTCGGCAAGGGCGTCATCGTCGACGGCGCGTGGGGCACCGTCAAGGGCCTGCTCACCCTGTTCGGCTGGGACGGCGCAGACGCCGCCGGCGAGGCATGGAAGGGCCTGGCCAAGCTCTCGACCAGCATGTCGATCACCCTGATGCCCGTGGTGGGCGCAGCTTACTGGCTGGCACCGGGGGACAAACTCCCCTCCTGGCTGCGGGACTCCCGTACTGCCATGGTGGACACCGGCAAGGCGCTCGTGGCCTGGGACCAATGGGAATCCAACGGCTCCAGGGCCGCAGGCGCAGTCACCTTCAACGTCATCACCGCCCTGTTCACCCGCGGCGGAGGCGCCGCCCTCTCGGGTACAGGCAAGGCCGCCACGGCAGCCAAGGCCCTGTCCATCGCCGCCAAGGCAGGCGAGGTCATCGACCCGATGACCTACGTCTTCAAGGGCGCAGGCGCGGGCCTGTCGAAGCTCGGCGACGTCATCGGCCACCTCAAGAACACCGGCCACCTCGCGACCCCGAAAATCTCCGACGGCGCCTTCAGCCTGCCCGAGGGAGCCGTCAAACTGCCTGACGGCACCGTGCAGTTGCCCAAGGGCACCGCCGTCCCGGACGGAGCGACCAAGCTTCCCGACGGCCGGATCAAGCTGCCCGAGGGCACGGCCACCTTCCCGCCGCACACGGTGAAGGACCCAGTCAGCGGCAGGTTCATGGACGGCAAAGGCGCCCTCTACAACGAGGACGGCAGCCTCTTCCAGCGCGCCGAGGACGCCCCCAAGGCCAACCCCGCACCACCCACCACCGGCGCGGACAACCCACGCGTCGAGACCCCGACCCACCAGCACCAGCCGGTCCTGGCCGGCATCGGCGGCCGGGGCGACGACGTCACACGCGTCGGTTCGGACATATCCGACCCAGAACGACGTGTCGGCGACAGCGCGGGCCAGGACACCACCAGTCCAGGCGGCAAATCCCCCACGGGCGGCCACGGCGCCCCGGGCGGCAATGTGGGCTACTACATACCGACGAACAGCCACACCCCGGGCGGTGGCAGGAGCACCAACCACACCCCGGACGCCGGCAGGCTGGACCACTCCACGAACGTCAGCCACACCACCGAAACGGGCGGCACGGGCAGCGGCGGACACGGCGCTGACGACCAACCATCCATCCCGCACGAGAGTGACGGCCCCGTCGACACCGGTGGCGGACACGACCTGCACGGCAATGGCGGTGGGGACGACCTGGGCCACACCGGCGACGAGCCGCTACCGCATGAGCCCGAGACGCCGATCCTCCCCGGTGGATCCGAGCCCAGGCCGGACGGCGCCCGGTACATCGAAGAACCGGACAAGTTGGCCGCCTCGGCCGCGCGGTTCTACGACGAGATTCGCGCCAACCCGGATTCCCTTGACGTGCGGGCGATCTCTGACAACACAGGCATCAGTCCGGACGTGCTGGCGCGCGTCAGAGACCATTTCTTCCTCACCGAGCACGCGGTGGCCGAGGGGCCGGGTGTGGTGCGTCAGGGGTACTTCACCCCGCGAAAGGACATAGCTGACATCGTGCAGGCAGCCTCCGAACACACACTGGTCGGCGATGAAGCAATCAAGTTCGAGCGATTCATCGCGCATGAATACGTCGAGAGTCACCTGCTAGAGGCGGGAGTTCCCTATATCCGGGACCACCCGGAACTTTGGGAGCCGTACGCCAACGAGAACGAGTCCGGGTACTATCATGTCTGGCCCGAAAGCGCAGCGGATGCCGGTGCCCATGATCTGGCTGCGAGTGAGCGTCGCGGCGGGTTCAATCACTGGGCCGGATTTGGCCTCGATGTTCCTATCGTGCAGCTTTCATCCAATCTCGCAAATATCGATGAAGTGATGGCGGCTCTTTTCGAGGAGCTGCGCTCGAAGGGAATTGAGCTGAAGTGACTGACTCGCCGGCGTCCGCCATGTTGAATCGGCTCCGCGGTGTGGAGTGGATCAGTGACTGGGACTACGCGATGGAGCACGTGATGTCGCGTCGTCTTCTGATGCGCGAGTATCTGAGGCGGGCAGCGCTTTGGGCCCGGGCGTACTCCGCCGAGGATGAGTGGCCCTTCTTCGATGTCACGGAGCGCATCGACCCTGAATTCCGGCTCTCCCCGGAAATCGCTGCGGAACTAAACGAATTCCTGGGCACCGTCCCCGAGTGGTTCCTGAGGAACACCTGCGCGGGCGCTGTGCGCATGGCGGAACTCCGCATTCAGAACAAGGTAAGGCTTCCCGACCTCCCCGACCTCTACGAGCCACTTGTGCTCTTCTACGAGCGGGGCGGCGAGTTCGTGTATGACAACGCCGGTGGCCTCGATCTGACCGGCGTGTCGTTCCGGCCCAAGGGCCTGCAAAGCAACCTCGGCAGCGCTTCCCTCGTCGCGCTCCGCGGTGACGTACTCGATGCCCTGGATGCCAAGGGGCGCATCTCTTTCTACGCTACGGCCGATGGCCGGCCGCCCGTACTCAGGCGCCGCCTTCTGCCGGGCGGTGAGCGGCACGACGAGGCGTTCGGTCAGGACCTGCGCTGGGAACCGACGGACCGGCTCCCCGGATCCGAGGAGGAAGCGAAGGAAGCCGGCTGGGTGCGGATCACCGACAACGAGGCGGCCCAGCTCATCGAGGAGGCCCTGGTCGGCACTCCCAGTTGACCGGCGAGCCACCGGCACGGAATCGATGGTTCAAGATCAGCAAGGGGACCTTCCGTGAGCGTGAAGCGTTGAGGGGCGGTAGTCCAGCGCTCGGCTGGATAGGTGATTGCGGCGAAGGTGACGCTTCCATCGTTCTTGCCGTGCGTTGACCAAGTGTGACTTCCTCGCCATCTCGTCCAGCTATGAAGCGCTCAATCCCTCTGGTGGCGGTCGCGGCATTGCTTCCCGTTGTGGTCGCGACGCCGGCTGCAGCTGACACCAGTGCCTGCACCCACCACTTCATCGGGCCTCAGGTCTGCATCCGATTGAAGGGGCGCAACCATATGAATTCGGTGACGGCCATCTGGACCAATCCTTCGCAGGGGACCAAGCACCGGAGCGTCAGCCTCTTCATGAGTGGGCGGCGCATCAGAACAGCGCAGGCCCACAAGGTTGGAAGTACGTTGAGTCATACGTGGCCCACTTTCGACACGGGCACCGATACCAGACTATGCGTGAAATTCGTGGGGATTTCACGTATGGCATGTGAGACGACTAGGTACATCGGCGACCGCGCACAGCTCTGATCGGCTCACGGCGGCCCTGTCTATGGGGGCTGAGCGAGTGGAGTTCGGTGCATCGAGTGCACCGAACTCGACTTGTGTCGACGGGGCAGTGGGGCCCGTCGCATACGCCCCGTCTACCAGCGGGGCGGCAACGGCACTAAGGGCTGTCCCGTAAATGATCTTTAACGTGCTGGGTGACCTGCTGGTTTCTGCGTCATCCGGCAAGGACAAGGTTGTGCAGGCGGGCGATGCC
>NZ_JBFACE010000075.1:0-18650 GCF_040640655.1 Streptomyces sp. NPDC021749
CGGCGCTCCGCGGCTGCGCAGCAGACCGGCGCGCCGCCGCTGCGCGGCGTGAGGCAGTTGCGGTCCTGCGGACCGCTTGTTTGATGCCGCTGCGCGACATTAAACGATGGCGCGCTGCGCGCGCCTCGGCTGGCTAAGGGGTGGGTGCCGGCCTGCGAATTTAACTGGCTGCCAGTCAATTAACTGGTGTGAAAACGAACTTACCGATCCGCTTTCGTGGTGGTTTTCCCAGCCTCAGAGTGCAAATCCAATATGCGCGACTTCGTAGTACAGCTCTGGCGGGGAGTCAATTTCGCTAGCGTAGTCCATCCAGACTGTATCAAGGGTGGTTTCATCACCGGTTGACCAAGCATCAATCAGGTTATCCCAACTGCGTTGGCTGGGACGGATTTCGCGTTCGCTGGCTTCCTTTTGTGCGCCCTGGGCCTGCTTACGAACGTCCCGCCAGTCGACGGGGGTGATACTCATTCGTTTGCCGTGGGCGCGCTCCTTGAGTTGAGGTGCCACGGCTTCTCGAACACCGGGTGGTGGGGTACGTCCGGTTCGTTTCCAGTTGGTAGCGCGGAGTTGCCAGTAGGCGTGGTTGATGCGTTGTCTGCTGGCGGGACTGGGGGTGCGGGTCTTCCAGCCGCGGCGGGTGCGAGCGGGGATGCCGGCGCGTTCCATGGCCTCGTGTCCCCCCTTGCGGCTGTTGAGGTATTTTAGTTGGGCCCGGACGTCCGGTGAGACGTCTGTGGGTGGTGTGACGTCTCTGTTTTCCATCAAGTCAAGGAACTCGACGTTGAGTTGCTCACCGAACGTGGTGCCGCCGCTGTCGGGCCCGCGGCCCCAAGTTCCCAGATGCCCTCCGGTGTGTGGCTGACGCGGCCGACTGGGTGTCACTTCTCACCCTTCCGTGAGATCTTCTTGACCTTGATCTGATTCAGCGCGCGTCCTTCCGTAAAAAGCGGCTTGCCGTTCCAGCGAGCCGCCCACACATCACCATCGAGGTGCAGTTCGTCCGTGCCGCCGACCTGGACAACCGTCAATCCTGCTTGGTATGCGCGGATTGCCTTTCGCCGTAGGTTGGAGAATGCCTGGCCGCGAATGATGTGCTGCCATTCGGGGCGCCGCAGTTCATGGTTCTTACGACTGTCACCCATGGTCGAAACCAACTTTGCATACATTGTAGCAATGTAAGTCTTCGTCAGTTCATCCTCCTCGGAAATAGCGTGCATGCGGGCCTCATTGAGCACATGGACGAGTGTCTTAAAGAGAGACGCACTGCCCTTTGCGACGTAAGCCTCCCGGATCACCGGTAGCGTGCACAATTCTCCGTACGAGGGTGAAGCAAAGTCTTTCAGACTAAGAAGCACCGATGTCGGCACCCAGAGCGTGCCGGAGGTCTCTCGGTCGTCGCCGAGAGGGTGAGGAAGTTCAGGGTATTCCCAGTCGATCGGGTCGATGCGGCAGATTCCCGAAAGGTCGAGTCCCTTGCCGTAGTTGGCTAGGTCGTCCCATCCTTCGGGGTTGTGGGTGATGGTGCGGATCGGGAGGTGTGCGGACTGGAGTGCGGCAAGGTAGGCGGCGTTGACGTCGAGCTCGGTCACCTCGGTGCCGTCGGGCACGGAGGTGTTGGTGAACTTCGGGCGGGCTTCCCATACTTCGTCGGCGTTGTCGCGCCGCTTGCGGGTCAGTGGCTCGGGCAGCTTCGGGTAGGTCGTGTGCTGATAGCTCGTCTCCACTCTCGTCGCCTCGAACAGCTCCATCACATCGGGAATCGCCGAACCACCGTCGCCAGCCAGTGCTTTCAGGGCTGCGTCGCCGTCGCCATCGTGTGCCTGCAGTGCGCGGGCGACCCGGTCAGAGACGAATGTAGACAGGCTGGCCTTCGCGGAACTGGGATGCCGTTGGGGGCGTACGGGTGACGCCGTGGATGTGGTGCGTGGCTGCTCCGGCGGAATGGTGCTGGAGGGGGTGGTGCGCGTCGCCTCCCGGGGGGAGCAGGCGGGTGTAGTGGGCCGAGGTAGGTGGTGGGTGGTGGGTTCCGGTGTGGTGGAGGTGGCTTGCACGGGGGTGGGGGCCGGACTGGCGGGGACGTCGGTGAAGCGGGCGTAGGGCAGTTCGGCGCGCAGTTGGGTGGTGGTCTGTGGGCCGAAGTCGCGTTCGGCGACGTCGATGTGTGCGTGCTCGCCGGTTCGGGCCAGGGTGAGGGTGACGTCTGGGTCCAGCGCGTTCACCATCTCGGGGAGGTCGGTGTCGAACGCGGCCAGGACTGGGATGTTCCGGGTCCGAGCCAGGTGGGACAGGATGCGTGCGGCGGCGGGGAGCGCAGGGCCGGACAGTGGCACCGCTGGGTCGTGGATGTGCTGCAGACGGTCGACGACCACGAGTGCCAGGCCGGTGATGTCCGGGGCGGTTTGCGCGATGACTTCGGCGGTCAGGCCGGTACCGTCATCCATGTGCAGGGGCGCGCCAACGAGTCGGGCCCGTGTTTCAGCTGCGGCCTGTTCCTCCGCAGGGGCCAGGGCGCCGGTGCGCAGCCGTCGGTAGTCCACCGGGGTCTCGGCGGCGATGATCCGCGCGGCGATGTCCGCCCGGGTCAGTCCTGACGCTGCGTAGAGCACAGGGAGTTGCCGGGTGAGGGCAGTGTGGCGGGCAGCAGCCGCGGCGAGCAGGCTTCCGCCGGCGCCCGGGGCAGCAGCGATCAGTGTCAGTGTGCCCGGCCTGAGGCCGCCGAGTGTGTGGTCGAGAGCATGAAGGCCGAACGAGGCTGCCTGGCCGTCTGTGCCGGAAGCCCCAGGTGTCAGGACCTCATCCAGGGCGTCATCCAAGGCCGTCAGACGGCGCGCGGTCGTTGTTGTTGCGTCCGTCGGGATGCCGATGGGCGTGGCGGTAGTCAGGTGGGCGGTGAGAGCTTCGGGAAGCAGAGCTGCAGCGGGTGTGCGACGGTGCAGCAGCAGCTGCGGGGTGCCGGAGGCTGCAGCGGCCAGCAGATCGCCCAGCTTCTTGCGCGCGGTGGTGACCGTCGTGGTCGGCAGGGCGGACAGCTGGGCCTGCCAAGTGGAGTCCAGGTGGCTCAGCGGAGAGAGCACGGCGCACTTCGTACCGCGGCCGATCAGTGCGGGCTGGCCTGCCGCGGCGGCCTCCACCAGGTCGTACAAGGCCTTGCGTGCCTCGTCGATACCCCACCGCCGCACGGCGCCGGCTGCGGTGGTCGTGGCACCTGGTGTGTCCTCGGCCATGTCTGCTCCTCCCCTGCACAGGAAACACGTAAGACACGTAAGAATCTAGCGTAAGGGTGTCGCTGGTGCGATGACGCTCACCCGTTACGGGTGCAGTCGGCAGTGCGCTCCCGGATTCCAGGCGTCGTCGCCAATCTTCACTCGATGGAGTTGTCTGAATTTCACCAAGTGACCGTGGCCAAGTCGAGGGAGCTGAGATATGTGCGCTGGTCCCGGACAGGCACCGTGCAGAAAGGTCGGTGCGAAGGTGACCGATTCTCCCCTATGCGCTGTGTCGGCGGAACGGTTCTGCGCCCGGCCACTGTCAGACCCGCCCATCACGATGCGCACATGAGCCTCACTTCAGTTCTCACAGACCCGACTTCTGCCATGTCGTGCTTCCTTGCGGAGCACCTCCCCTTCACAGAAAGGGTGGTAGCCGACCTCCGCACGCGCCTGAAGAATTGGCCCGCACCTGTCGTGCCTGACGCGGGTGCGGGACGACGGCCGGAATATCCGATGCTCGGACACACCATCGACCATCGGTTGCGGATCAGCCTGGGTGCGCCCACCGGTGGGCCGATTCAGGAAGGCGTGCTGCGGACTGTCATCGACGATGCGGGCTGGCCCAGTCCGGAGATCATCGGCACCGTGATGGCAGCCGGGACGGCCCTGCTGGAGGAACTGGAACGGTTCGAGGACGAAGCGGGTCAACCGCTGGCACTGGAGGTCGAAACTGAGGAGAGGCTCATTCGCCTGTGCCATCTCGCCTCGCACTTCGAGACCATCTACCGTTGCGGAGGGTGGGTGCGCGGGAACCGCCTCGGTCTGTGCAGCCCGGGGGCGGACTTGGGTGACTTGGCTGCCGTAGTTCCGGATTATGTCGTTGCAGACATTCGGCGCCAGATGGTGCTGGCAGCCGAGCCCGGGCCGTTTTCGCGTCTGCGGGAGCTTCCTGTCCAACTGCGGGTCTGCGGCCCGGTCTTCGACGGCAGCGCGGATGTCGGTGGTGCAGACGCGGACTTCATCCTCGACGGGAAGCTGATCGACTGCAAGGCAACCATCCGCCCTGGGCGGTTGGGGCGGGCAGAGATCTACCAGCTGGTCGGGTACCTCCTGCTGGACTACGGCAACGCCTATGCCATCAACGGGGTGGGGCTCTACCTCTCCCGCCAGGGCGCACTCATCGACTGGGGCGTGGAGGACTTTCTCGGTCTCCTGGGTGCGCGCCTGGACCTGGAGACTCTCCGAGCCGCATGCCGATACGCGTTGACCGGTGGCGCGGAAGGTGATCAGGCACCAGCTGGAGGCCAGCGCGGTCTCCTTCCTCCTCCCCGCACCGGGCCAGCCGTGCAGGAGACCCTCTTCGATGCAGTGGAGTAGCAACAACGTAGACCCCATTCTCCTGTAGCAGACCGCCGGCCGCTGTTGGGCAACGGGCTCTCCGCGCCCTGCCCAACGTGCGGCTCTTCGGAGGAGGGATCCTTTCGTTGCGAGCTGAGGAAAAGGCGAGCAGTGTGGGATCTTCATGATCTCTATCAGTGGCGGCTATCGGCGGCGCCGTGTCTTTCTGCGGCGGGCCTCGGAACGCGGTGCAGCCCGGTCGATCATCTTGACGGTGTCGGTTGGGGAGACATAGGTGGCAGCGCCGTCCCCGTAGATGCCGGCATGGGTGGTGTCGTTGGTCTTGTAGGCGAGCCAGTGCGGCACCCCGAGGTATCGCAGGGCGAGCAGGACACGCTCGGCTTCAGCCTTGTTGGCCGTGGGTTCGTGCAGGTCGGCGGTGTAGATGCAGATGACGCGGCGGGTGTCGTCGCCGCGGGCGGCGTTGATCAGGGTGCCGGCCTTGGCGACGGGGCCGAGCTGGCTGGAGCGGACGGCGTCGTGAATCAAGCGCCATCCGGTATCCAGGGTGGCCACCGGCAGGAACCACAGCCACTTGCCCCAGCTCGGCGGTTCATCGGCCGTGGGTGCGAAGGCCCACAGCCAGGGCGTATCGGTGGTGGTGGCGGGGGAGAGGCCGGTCGGGGGCGTATCCATGGCAGCCTCCATACGGGGTAACACCAAATCAAACAGTCAATTTATGGGCATACCGGTGTTTTCCTGTTTGTACGGTAGGCGCATGTCGTCGACTGACAGCCCCACCGTCACGCGTCTGGATGAGGCGATTACCGCGTGCTGCCTGGCCGCGGCTGCCTTCGCCGACACCACTCTGACGCCGCAGCGGGTAGCCCAGATCGCCATGGACTGTCTGGGACTGCTGCGCGCCGCGCATCCGGCGCGCAGCGCCCAAGGCCTGAACATGGCCATCTTCCGGCGTGGGCTGCGCGGCCCGCTCGGCGGCTTGTTGCCCGCCCGCAGCGAGTTGCCCGGGGAGGTGTCCGATCTTCATCTGCTGGACGGGCAAGACCAGTTGAACGAGAAGGTGCACCGATTGTGCCGCGAACACCTGGTGCCGCTGCGGGCACTCGAGGTGCCCTGGCCGTGGGCACGGATGCGAGCCGAGCAGCAGCAGGGCCGCCTGCACGAGGCGCTGCGGCAGCTTCCTCCCGAGCTGTACGGGCGTGCCCGCATGCTCTGCATCACCCATCCAGCCGGGGAAGCGCGGGCCCTGCGACGAGCTTGGGGCGATCTGTGGGGGAAGGTGAACTTCTTCGAGCCGATCTCCGAGTGGCCCTGGGCGCAGGTGGCCGGCTGGTGGTTCGCCTGCCCGCTGTGCCAGTGGCCGATGCTGGTGGAGGTGGAGGAGCATCGCGCACGTGCGCGATGCACCGCGCACGCCTGGCGCGGTGTGCGCTACACCCTCGATCTATCCCGCACCGAAGGCGCCGCACCGCCCCGCCTGCGCCTTACCGGCAGGCCCTCCTCGAAGCAGGAATGGCCGACACGGCCGGTGGTGGGACGGCCGGCTAGCAGCGATCACCTCGCCTTCCAGGAAGGCGCGTGGCACTTCACCACCGTCGCGGGCCTGGTCGAGAAGGAACTTCGCGACCGCGCGCACAAGGAGGTGCCCGAAGCCCGCTGCGAGATGTGGCCAGCTGACCCCTACCCCGACGCCTACGACATGCGGCTGACCGTGCCGACCCCAGATGGCAAGCGGGTCTTCTACATCGACGTCAAGGACTGGATGGACGCCGCCGCCCTGGCCCGCGCCCTCGTCAGCAAACCACTACCCGACAAGCCGATCAGCGTGGTCGTCCCCGACCAGCAGGAATCCCAACTGCCCACGCTCAAAGCCCGTCTGCCCGCCTCCCATTACCGGCCCTTCACGGTCACCCGGTTCCTCGATCACGTCATCGCCACAGCCCGGGGACGAGCGTGAGCCGCAGGCGTATGGACCCGGACGAACGGGACGAGCAGGAGGAGGTGATCGCGGCAGCCCTCGCGCTGGCCGAGCACTACTTCGGCTACACCGACCCGCTTGGGCGTCGGTGCGTGCCGCTCGACCAAGCGGGGGTACTGGCCACCGGACGCCTGGGCGACCTCATGGCTGGCTGGGAGCATCTGAGCGCAGATGAACACGAACGCCTCGGCCGCTTCTGGCAGGTGCGCGGTGATGATCTGGCCCAGGAGGCCGACTTCACCAGCGCCGCTCAGTACTACGCGGCCTGCAACCGCGGCCTGTACGCCAGACCCGACCACGAGGGGCCCCAGCGTCGTCGGTACCTGGTGGCCCTCCACGCCGACGACCCGCTCACCCTGGCCGACCGGCACCTGCACCAGGCCGCCCGGTTGATCGCCGCCCGCAAGGAGCTGCCGGTGCAGGCGGGCGAGGGACTGTGGCAGTTCGGCACCCGTGAGATCACGACCGTGCGCGTGCCAGCCCATGCCCACCCCGCCGGCGACAGGAAACTCAAGCCCTTGGCGTGGAGCACCGCACCCCGCTGCATCGACGCCCATGTACATGTCGATTCTGTCCTTGCCCAGGTCCGCGCGCACGAGCAGCAGGATGCGAAGGTGGCGTGGAAGCCGCAGCTGCTCGGGCAGTTCTTCGATCGCCTACGCGACCACCACGGCCACGCGATCGACCGCCTGGAGCTGCCCGCCGGGCGCCTGCAGATCGTCAACGCGCCCACCGGCTCCGGCAAGTCCGTCGCCATGCTCGAGATCGCCATCGTGGCCGCCCGCCAACGGCTGGGTCCCGTACTGATCGTCGTCCCTCAGCTGAGCGACGTCTTCAAGACCACCGACAAACTCCACGCGATTGCCCAGCACGACCTGGACGACGATCTCCTCGACGCCGCCGGACTCCCCGCCCGGCACGCCCGCGATCTGCGCATCACCCCGCTGATCACACCGAACCGGATGGCCGAGCAGGCGGAGCGTGCCGTCGCCCGCGACCGGTGGGACCGCTTCGACCAGCTCGCCCACCCCTGCGACATCAAGGCATGGATCACTCACGGCCCCGCCCCCGCACCAGGCGAGGAACCCTGCCTGCGTCTGCGCCGCGTCCACGAGGACGACACAGACGACGCCGAGTTGACGGAGACCGGGCCCAGGGCCTGCCCGCGCATCAACCACTGCCCACGCTTCGCGCTTCTCCATGACGCCGCCCACGCCGACATCATCGTCACCAACCATCACAACCTGCTGCTGGGCAGCGCCCGGCTGCCCCTGCTGCTCGATGGGCAGCCCACCAGCCGCGAGAGCCTGCTCAAACTCCTGCTGGGACGATGCCCCCTCATCCTGATCGACGAAGTCGACGGCATACAGGAGACGTTGTGCGACGCCAATACCAAGCAGCTCGAGCTCGCCGCCCACGGCCCCGGCACCACCGACAGCCCACTGGTCCAGCTCGACCGGGCGCACCGCCGGCGCCCCGTGCCCCCGTCGGTGACCCGCCGCATCGCCGATCCCCTGCGCCTGGCCAGGCACTTCGCCGAATCATTCCTCGACTACGCCCTAGAGGGCGAACTGTGGCTCGAGCACGACGATGCCGACCATGACCGGCCTTCCTCCAAATTGCACCTGCCCGGCACATGGGACCGCCGTATCGTCGCAGCCCTGCTGCACAAGAAGGAAAACGACAAGATCCCCTATGCGGACCTTGCGGGGCTGGCGGACCTGTTCCCCACCCCGTTTCAGGACCAGAATCGTCAGGCAGAGCGCCGCCCACGGCGCGGGCGCGCGCCTACCGAACTGCCTCAAGCCCGCGCCATCCGCCCACTCCTGGAGGAGGCGGTCAGTGCCGGCCAAGGGCGCAACCGGCTGCCCGCCATCAAAGATGCTCTCACCACCGTGCTACAGAAGAACGGACACCACGGCGTTGCACTCCTCCAGCTGGTCAACGCGCTGCTGGTGCGCTCCTGGCTCGGCTGCCTGACCGACGCCCTCACCATGCTGCGCAACGTCGCTGCCGCCGCGGACGCCTTCTTGCCCGAAGCCCGCCCGATCGCTGAGCTGTTGGGCACCTTCGCCCAGCACTCGCCTATCCCTCATGGTGCTCTCGGCGACTCCCTGTACGGCTTCGCCGTCACTCAGAACCCGCGTCCCGTCGCCACCGGTCGACTGTTCGTGCGGAGCTTCACCGGCGACCCGCACACCACGATGACTCAACTCGGCAACACCATCGCCCTGGGCACCTGCGGCAAGCGTCGCCGCATCCTGGCCTTCTCCGCCACCGGCTACTTCCCCCGGGCCGCCAAGACTCACCTGCACACCTTGCCGGCCTACCTCTACAGCGACATGAGGCCCGACGCCGTGCGAGCCAAAGCCGGCCACGTCACCCGCGACGACGACACCAACGACTTCTTCCGCCTGGCCGGACTGGAGGAGAGCGCCAAGGTCCGGGACCTGCCCGCCTTCGGCGGCCGCCTGTGGAAGAAGCGCCTCGAACCCCACCTACGTGAGATCGCCCGCCTCGACCGCGACCGCCAACGCGTGCTGACCGTCGTCAACTCCACCTACCACGCCTTCCTTCTCGCCTCCGGCATCGCCGCAGCAGCTCCCCAGCCTCACTGGGTTGCCGTGGTCCTGCCGGCCAGCGGCAAGGCACCGGCCGTCGCGATGCCGCCCGGCGTCGTTCAAGTCACCGTCGACGAACTCGAAGAACTCCCCGCCCGGCACCCCGACGTCAAGGTCATCGTCGCGCCCATCGGCCCGGTCTGCCGCGGCCTGAACATCCTCGTCCCCGGTACCGAACGCTCCGCCCTGTACTCGATCTGGGTCGGCACCCGTCCCGTCATGCAAATCCACGACCCGGCCACGATGTATGCCTCCATCAACGCCGCTGGCATCTCCCGAGGAGGACCCAGCCTGGACCCCGCCGCGATGCTCGCTGCGCAACGCCACACCGCCGAACAGCGCCGCGACGCCATCATCGCCGCCGACCCCCACTTCAGCCGCTACCCCCGCTACCTGAAGACCGAGATCCTCGCCGGCATCCTCGTCGACCTCATCCAGCTCTCCGGACGCGCTCGCCGCGGCGACACCGATGTCGAGATCTACCTCGTCGACAACGCCTTCCACGACGCCCGCTTCGGCAGCGACTACCCCTCCCTGCTGCGCACCTACTACGCCGAACTCGCACCTGACGAACAACAACAGCTACGCCACACCTACGGCTCCACCTTCAACGCCTGGATCAACTTCGCCAGCGGCAACCCACCGCCCCTGACCACCCTCGCGGCCCTCTAGGACCCTCGATGAACCACCTCTCCCAAGGCCCCTATCTCGACCTGCTCGCCCACCCCGCTGACCAGGAACTGCTCGGCGACGGCTACCTGTACGACCTGACCCCGGCCGCAGCCGCATGGACAGCCGCCACCAGCGAGTACCGCGGCATCACCGGCAGCGACGGCATCCTCCCCTACACCGCGCTGCTGACCGTCCTGCGCGTACTGGGCAAAACCAGCGCCGAAATGGACCGCCCGTCGCACGACAAGCCCCCCACCGGACTCATCACCGCCGCCCCCCTGCACTGCGACGACCTCCGCGACGCCGTCTGCCTGTGGGAACAGGTCGCCCTCCAGGTCCCCGAGGACAAAATCAGCCTGGGGTATGACAGCCGCCTCGCCGACCAGATCGCCGCCATCGAGCCCAAGCACATTCGCCTCGCCGACTACATCAACACCGGAACGCACACCTTCACCGCGCCCGGATGGCTCTACCCCGCTGCCACCTGGAACCCCGCACAGCTACTCGTACGCCACACGTTGAGCATCGATGGCCGCCAGATCGAGCTGCGTGCCGACGACACCGGGGACGTCCACGTCTGGGAGCCCAAACACCTCTGGCCCGCCACCTGGACACAGATCAAAGAGGCCCGAGAGAAACGCAAAGACAAGAACCATACGAGCAATCCAGCGCGCCTGCACGACGAGGAGCACACCAAGTACGCCGGACTGCACCTGGAAGTCCTCCTCGGCTCGCTGCCCGGCACCCCGCAGCCCTATGTACTCATCCAGCCACGCACGCTGCGCTACAGCGACCGCCTCGCCGCCGCCCGCACCGTCTACTACGCGGCCCAGGCCGACGCCCCGCTGATGACACTCGCCCTCGGCGGCCGAGGCGAGCACACCCACTTCGCTCACGCCAGCCGACTCGCCCTCGACGCCTATGCCCGCCTGCGCGGCACCCGCCCCCTGCTCCCCAGCCTCGTACGGGACCTGAGCGGCACCCCCGGCGACTTCCGCGCCGTGCTGCCGTACTCCACCCGCTTCCCCATCGGCCGTAGCCCGGGCATGCACACCATGGCAGTCGTCAGCGACCATGCCCGCACAGCCTTCAACTCCGAGCCCCTGCGCCTACACCAGTGCACCGAACGCCTCTCCCGCTCTCGACGCACGACACACCTCGGACGCGACACGCACCTCCTCGACGCCCCGGACCTGGACCAGATCCTCCGCGCCGCCGCCTGCAACCGCCTGCGCATCCTCGCCCTCTACCACAACCCCACCACGCGCCCCCGTCTACAAAAACTCCTCTGCTACCACTTCAACCGCCCCGACCTCGCTGACGCCACCGCCGCAAAGCGGGATGATGCACTAATTACGCTCAACGACCACACCGAGATCAGCTTCAGCCACGCGCCACAGCTCCTTGAGCACCGCGGTGACCACGCAGGGCGCCTGGCCGCCGCCCGCGCGATTCCGCACCGCGCCGCTCCACCCGGGACCCGCGTCCTCGCCCTGGCCGAAACCGAATTCGACGCCTCGGACTGGTCCCGCCGCCGCCGCGCCTCGCGCCAGCCCAACTCCACAGAGAAGGACCCATACCTGGCCGACGCGAAGCCCTACGCCAACCGCTACCTGGCCCGGTCCGGAGTTCTTGCCCAGTTCCTCACCTTCCGCGTCCGCCCCTTCCCGCCCAGCCGCAGCAAGGCTGCGAAGATCGAGAACCCTACCGAGCTCGAACGCCTGGGCCAAGAGCTCTCCGGCGACCATCCCGGTCACTACGCCTTCGCCGACCTGATGCGCGCCGCCGGACTCGTCCCCTCCCGACTCACCCGGAACCTCACTTACACCGACGACGGCCTCAAGGAACCCCTGGTCCACGTCGGCCTCCACCTACGCCAGCAGCGCAGCAACTGGAAAGCGGGCGAACCCCCACGCCTCGTCTGGCTCATGAGCGCGCTCATCCCCGACGGCGACCATTGGCGCGTACTCGCCCACACCCCCGGCTCCGCCCACACGCCGCGCACCTGGACCCCATACACCGAAGCCAACCTCGAATTCCGCTCCGGTCCGCTGCCCCCTGGGTGCCGACAAGACCAACACCTCACCCACGACATCGACCAGGCGCTACTCAGTCTCGGCCACCACAAAGGCCCCGCCACTGGCTACGTGCTGTACGTCAACGGCAACAGCTGCCGCAGCCTGTGGCCCCACCTCGCCAACACCCACCTCGACCGACCGATCGAGCCCGACGGCACCATCAAAAGCCTCGAAGGACGCCTCGCCCTTCCGGGTCTGTCCCTGGCCGAGCACCAACGACCCCGTGCCATCGTGCGCGTCACCGACGACAGCGCCTTCAGCGGCAAACTCCCCCGCCCCGCCCGACTCCAACATCTGCGCACTGATGCCGAGACCGGCCGCGAAGTCCTCGAACCAGGCAAGCGCACCAACGGACTCTTCGCCCACCCCACGGCCCGCACCACCTGGTATCTGGCCCATGTGCCCCAGCAGTTCAACGGCGGCACCCGCTACGCACGAGCCGGTGAACACTATGGCCGTTGGGCCAGCGACGACCCCGAGGAACAGGCCGAAGACTGGTACGCCCACACTCTCACCGAGTTCCACATCCCGTACCACGCCACCGGAGACGACCCGTACCGCTACGCGCTCGCGGCAGCGCGCCTGTGCGACAACGCCCTCTCCTACGACCACCGCACCGACTACCCGCTCCCCGTCCACCTGGCGATCCAGATGGACAAAGATCACCCCAACTACCGGCGCATGCTCCACGAAGAAGAAGATGCTCGGTGAGGCAGGTCAACACAGTCGCCAGATCGGCGGGAGCGCAGGACGAGGGAAGTCCAAGGTCACCGCCGGAGTCGCGGCTGCATCGCAGGTCAGAACGCCCCTGTACGCGTGAGCGATGCGTGAGCGGACGGCACATCACCAGCCGTCTCCGACCGGCTCGATGCTCCTGCCGCGCGGCACGGGCGGACGAGCAAGGGTTTCAGACCCCGCCCAGGACTGCCACGGCGGGGTCGAGGAAGGGAGACCAGTGCTGCGGTCGCGGCCGTTGCCCTCCAGGGCGGCCAAGGATCACAATTCGGCAAATAACGCCGTCTCAGCTCCAGCAATGGCCCGCCTCGGTGCCTATAGCCATGACGGCAAGTGGCTTAGCCGGCGATGTCACGGGGGTGTTCGTCGGAGGCGGAAGAGGCTGCGTTGGCCATCCGCATTCCATCGGGATGCTGGTCGATCCAGGCGAGACCGCCGATGTCAAGGCGACTGCGGGTTCTGGTTACGGCGACGTAGGCGAGGCGGGCTTCGGCGTCGCCGATCGGGCGGGGAAGGGGGCGTCCGGAGTCGTCCTGCTGTTCGCTGTCGGGTGGGGGTTGGAAGTCGTCGGCGATCCTCACGCTCGGCCATTCGCGGCCTTTGGCCTTGTGCACCGTCGAGACGGTCACATGGGCGTGGGTTTCGTCGACGAGTTGGCCCACCGCAGCGAGGATGGCTTCGGCGCCGTGGGTGTCGACGAGGTCGACGAACGGCTGCAGGTCGCGGCCTGCCGGGTCGTGGGCGGCGTAGTCCTGGAGTTCGCCCCAGGTGGGGAAGAGCACGAGTTCGGGATGGCTGGTACGGCGGCCTTCCTTGAGGTCGCGGGCAGCCTGGGCAAGGGTGCGCAGGCTGTCTCCTCCCCCGGCCAGCCCGACCTGACAGCCGGCGACCATCAGAGCCATGACCTGGGTGATCGCGCCTACGTTGGTGCGGCACAAGACGGCGTCGGGCCGGGCGACGGAGCAGAGTTTGGTGGGCACGGCCTCACACCCGGTCAAGCGGATGGGGGCGTCGGCCAGGTGCAGCCAGCGGTTGGCTTCCTCTGCCAGGTGGGGGCCGAAGCGGAAGGACTGGGACAAGGTGAGCTGGGTGCCGTCAAAACCCGTCATGACGTCCTTGGCGCCGCGCCAGTGGTAGATGGCCTGGGCGGAGTCGCCGACCATGACCAGCTGGGCGTGGTCGCGTTGGTTGACGAAGATCTGTTCGACGACAGGGTTGGTGTCCTGGGCTTCGTCGAGGAGCAGGAAGTCCGCTTCAATTCTCGGCTGGGTCAGGGCCCAGATCTTCAGGTAGTGGTCGTGATCGAAGCGGACTACCCCGTCGTCGGGGTTTTGCAGGTCCGCCCATGCCTTGCGGGCGAAGGGCACGATGTGGGCGGCGAGCTGGGCGTGCAGGTCCTTGTCTTCCAGTCCGCGCAGGTGCGGTACGTGGTGTCGGGTGATTGCTGCGTCGGCTGTGTAGCAGAACTGGCTCACGGTGCGCAGGACGGCGTTGGACAGGGTGCGTTGGAAGATGTCGCGGTCGCCGATGCGGATGGCTTTGGTGATGCCCAGGGCCTGGCCGGTCTGCCAGGCCGGACGGCGCGGTGCGTTCAGGCGGGGAGCGTAACGGTGACCGACGGCGGCGAAGGCGAGTGCGTGGGCGGTTTTGCACTGGACGTTGCGCGGGAAGCGGGCGGTCGCGTCGCGGGCGATGGCACGGTTGTAGGCGAGGTAGCGGCCGCGGCGTTTGGTGCCGTGGGCGAGCAGGGCCAGGGTCGTGGTTTTGCCGGTCCCGGCGCCGGCTTGGAGGGCAAGGTGATCGCCGGCGTGGAAGGCGTCGGCTGCTGCGGCCTGTTCGTCGGTCGGCTTCATGGTGTGGGTCCTTCAGGGAGACGGGTGAGGGCATGCCCGAGGGCAGACAGCAGGTGCGCGGGAGTGGTGTGAGCGAACAGGTTCCGCATAACGCGGTCGAGGCGGTCGGCTTCCTGGTCGGCGTGTTCGGCCAGGGCGCGGTGGAGGGCCAGGTGCAGGAAGCTTTCGGGGGCTGGCCCGCGCGACGTGCACCGGTTTTGAGGGCGCTGTGGGTGGCGGGTGTCAAGGCCAGGTTGAGCAGGACCTGGCCGCTCGCGTCGGGGTAGTGGGTGGTGATGACGTCGATGGGGAATCTGGTGGGGAGGCGGTGGAGCAGGCGGTGCACGGCTCGGTCGGGGGTTTGGCGGCGACGAGGGCCATCAGGCGGGTGGCGTCGCTGTTGGCCGCAAGTGGCCAGAACCGGGCGGCGTGGCGGAGTTCGGTGGCCTTCAGGGGTCGGGTCAGTGTGATTTCCAGGACGTGGTGGCCCCCATCGTCACCGGTGCCCAGGTGTGCGGGCCGATGTGTGGGGCAGGCGGGTACAGATGTACGCCGCGTGCAGGAGAGGGTCGAAGGGCTCCCACTCGGCCACCGCCAGGTCTGCGGCCTGTGAGGCCGCTGCGTGGAGGGGGCATCGCTGAGCTCGCCAACGCAGTTGCTCCGTGTAGGGCAGGTGGTTGAGGCTGTAGACGGCCATCTCGGAGGCAGGTAGGGCGAGTTGTCCATGCAGTGGTGTGGTGGACACCAGCGTCCAGATGCCTGTCGGTGCGCCTGAGGCGAGGACAGGGTGGCTGCAGCGGTTGCGTTGGCGGGTCTGTACGACGCATCGGATGTCGTCGAGGGGGTGCTGCGCGAGGTATCGGCAGCAGAGAAGTTGGACCACCGGGCGTGCCGGTCGGCATGGGCCATGGGGTGGCGGTGTCGGTTGGGTGGCTGGTGGGGTGAAGGCGCCGGCATCGAGCAGGCGCCGGGTACGCAGTGCCAGGCGGCGGCGCAGTTCGGCGAGCTGCGGGGGGAGGGGGCCGCTGGCGGGGTGGGCGGGGCAGAGGGCGGTGTGGGGGATGCGGCACCAGGGTGTGCCGTCGTGTGCGGGGTGGGCGATGCCAGAGCTGACGTGCCAGCGGTGCGGGGCCGGGACGGAGGCCGCGGGCACCTCGTGCGGGTGGAAGCTGATGGGGTTCTGGTTGGTGCGTGTGTGCCAGTTGATGCGGTTGCCGCAGTCGCGGCAACGGCTGGATTGGGCGGAGCACAGAAGCCGGCTGGGGCTGTCTGTGGCGACGCGCAGGGCGCGCGAGCGGTGATGCAGACGGACAAGGCTGCCGTCCCATCGGCGGCCGGATGAGGCAGTGGTGGAGCACATGTCCGTGAAGGTGACAGGCGGCACGCCGGAAACACGGCGCCAGTGCCGCTGGAGTCCCGCGTACGACCCAATCGTCACGTAAGCGCATTCGATTCTAGGTACGTACGTTCGCGACAGGTTGCCGGATCGGGTGATCTGCTGGAGCCGGGCCGTGGGGGTTATTCGGCGACGCCGTCCGGGGGCGCGTGCCCCTTGCAGAGGGTGCCGAGGAGGTGGTCGACGGGGACGCCGAGGGCGTGGGCGAGGGCGTGCCAGGTCTTGAGGGAGCCGATGGTGCGACCCTGCTCGATCTCGATGAGGGTGCGTCTGGCCAGGCCACTGCGGCGGGCGAGTTCGTCATAGGACCATCCGCGCTCGCCCCGCAGCCGTCCCAGCTCCAGGCGCAGGGCGGTGAGGTTCGGGTCGGGCGGGAAGATCGTCACCCCACCATCCGACGGTGCAGAACCCTGCACTGTCAGTGCAGACCTCTGCCCTATTTCCGCAGGTGGCGACCACGCAAGGGAGGGCAGAGGTCTGCACTACCGTTCCGCCCGCCCCTCCCCCAGCAGGCGTCTCGGCCAGGACGGCCTACGCGGATGAGACAGAAAGGCGTGCGTTCATGCGGCTGTGCGCGACCGGACGACCCGTGCGGCGCATCTGGACCGTCGAGCTGCGACCACAGCCCGGTGGCCCTGTCATGGTCTGCCCGCACTGTTCTCCGGCCACCAGGCCGCTGCACCCGCAGACAGCAGCGACGCGGCCCGCTGTGGTGGCACATCTGGCCAGCCACGCCCGCCGGGATGCCCTCCCGGTGCACCTGCGTACCTGCCAGTGCCAGGAGCGCGGCTGCCCATGGCATCTGCGGCATCGCGGCTGCTCGGGCCCGATCACACTGGTCCTGACCCGGGAAAGCGGCGGGCGCCTGTGGCGGCTGGCCGATGCCTGTACTGCCTGCGCACGGGCCACCGCGCACAGTGCCATCGTCCCCGAGACCACCTGCGCGGCACCCGCCGAGCTCTCCCCTCCGCCGGGCCGGCCACGAAGAAAGCGGCAGGTCCAGGGTCCGCAGGTGGAGGTCCGGGTCCGAGAAATGCTCAGCTACCTCGCAGTTGCCCTTCCCACCGAGGTCGGCGCCACTGCGCGGCTGCTGGCTCTGCAGTGCGCGCTGCGGGCAACTGCCTCCGGCCGACTTCGGGTGCCGGCAGGGCTTCTGCGGGGCATGCGCATGGACCAGCGTGCATCTCCATGGCAAGAGCTGGAGCAGTCCGGCTGGCTCACGCGCGTGTCCAGAAGCTCACCCTGGGCAAGACGGTGCGGGGTCGCGGCGCAACTGCTCGACGCTGGCGTCCTACCCCAGGCCCCTGGGCGCCGGGACCGCGCCCAAGCCGCCGACAGAGCACTGCGCCTGACGTCCTGCCCGGCACTTCGCAGCCTGTCGGCCTCAGACCAGCTCACCGGACTCGCGCTGGCCACCCACCTCTCCCCCGGCCGCCTGCACGGCGTCATCGAGGCGGACCGGCTCGAGCGAGTGTGCGCAGCAGCACCTGGCGCCCTGACCGCCACCCTCGACCGCCTGGTTGCCGCCCGGGTAGCGGACTGGTGGTCGTACGACCCGGGATCCGACGACATCACCTGGGCCCTGGGACCCGCGCTGGCCACGCGGTACAAGAGCATGATCGCCGGACATGGTTCTCCGACCGGGTGACGATTCCCGTGGCGTGGGCGTGAGTGGTCGGACCGTACGCCGACATGTTGGCCCCGTGCCGTGCGGCGCAGAATTAACCGTGACCGCGGACGAGCCTTTCAGCGTTGGTTTCGTGCATGTGCGCCAGTGCCACCAGGGCACGCCGCGACGGCGGCAGCGGGCACGAGGCTGACCGTTCACCCGGCGGGGTGAACGGTCAGCCTCGTGCCTCACTCCTCCAGCGCATCTGCGGCAGGATCGAAGGGTCAAAACGTCTCCCAAGCTGGGGAGTTGAGGATTCGCCACCTCTGTCAACAGCCATTGCTCCACCCTTAGCGTGCCATCAGCCGTCAGATCGGTGGCCGTGTCGGAAAGGCCTACTGGTCAATGGCATGTGCCGACCAGGCTGTCTTCGTGTCCAAAGGAGCACCTGCCCTGACCGCCGCACCCGCCCCGCTGCCGAGATTGCTGGCCCGTGCCCGGCAAGGCATCTTCCCCTCCCGCAAGGCTCCTGCCAGTACCTCCGTCCAGGCACGGCAGGTGCGGGATCGCACCTACGCCGGCAGCACCCCTGCGATGGCAGCAGCCTATGGCGTCACCCCGGGAACCGTATCGCGCTGGATCAGCGGGACTCATCGTCCTGCTGCGCACGCTGACCGGCTGCTCCGTGAGGTCATCGAGGCCCAGACAACGCCTCACGGAAGGGAACGCCGTGCCCGGCAATTCGAAAGGGAAGGCCCCATCTCAAGAGTCGCCGTACGTGTAAGCCGGGCCCGTTCCTTCGCAATCCGGGGATCCGATGCCATCCGCTGCCGGGACATCTATCTCCGACTGACGTGCGAACAGGCTGCTGCTCTGGCTCGCGCCAGCACGGACGACGCGGTCCGTCAAACCATCGGCGAAGCACTGGCGGACTATTTCAACGGTGGCGCACGCTACCGAGGCTTCGGAAGCGATGACTTCTCCTTCGATGAAGTCGACTTCCACCTTGGCTAACAGAAACCAGCCGCATCCTGCGCGGGACACCGCAAACGCAGCGCTGCCTCACCTAGTGCCGCATCAAGCAACGTTCGCCCTGTTCACGACCTCGCGTAGGCGTTCGTCGGCAGCGTGCTTGTTCCGCCAGATGATGTAGCGGCGGAT
>NZ_JBFACE010000076.1:0-17770 GCF_040640655.1 Streptomyces sp. NPDC021749
GCTATGAACGCAAGGCCGAACACTTCCTCGCCTTCGTCGGCATAGCAGCGACCCTCATCGGCTACCGCCGCCTCACCAAGTGAAACGACGTCTAAGGCAGTATCGCTGTTCCCCACTGGAACGACACCGCCCATACGGCCCGGGCCGGCCCCGGGGACTTCGTCACTCCGGCCAGCGCCACACCTGATCGGGGAAGCCGTCGACGATGGCCGCGAGGTCGTCAGCGAGCGACAAAAGGTCCTCGTAGGTCTCGCGGCCATGCGTCCACCCGATCATGCGGTCCTTCTCGATACGCCAGCCCAGCCGGGCGTCGTGCATGCGCCGTTCCATGGCGTACGTACTGATGAGAGCCGCGAAGTCGGGGTCGGAGGCGCAGTAATGGACCAGGTGGGTGCCGAGGTCGGGCAAGGCTCTTGCAGGGCCCGTGAGGCGATTGAGCGCGGGACGTTTTTCCACCCGGTGGGACGCTGCCAGTCGGCGGCTGGTCACGGCAGTGGCCGGGAACGTGCGGGGAAGGCGTAGCACGGCAACGGAGTAGGTCCATGCGACATTTGCCTTGGCTCCGCGCTGCCATGCGAGGAGGTGGAAAAGGCTCAGGTCCCGGCCGTGAAAGCTGCCCTGGAGCAGGTTCCGAATGGCGAGGCCATCGGGGCCGAGGCTGAACGGGTAACCGCCGGGGTCGAATGCGGCGAGGTAGTCCCGGGCGTGCTTGCGGTACGTCCAGTCCGGGTCGTCCCGGAAGCGCTTGATGCTCCTGCGGATCTTGAACACGGTCAGTCAGAGCTGCTCAGTTCGGCGTTGGCGGCGTTGCCGGCGCCGTAGATGATGCCGTCGACGGGGATCTGCTGCCATCCGGGGAACCCCTCACGGCCGGTTGCACGGTGGGCGCCGCCGCTGTCGTTGATCTTTTCTCCCGCGTGGTTCGCACCGCCGCCGGCCGCCCCGGCGGCGCCACTGAACATGGCGTCCCGGAGGATGTCCTTGTCCTCCCCTTCGAAGATGATCTCGGCCCCGTCCGCCGCGGCCTGGCCACCCGCGCTGCCCACGCCCTCCGTGGCCATCCTGCCGAGCAGGTTCTTGCCCTCCAGTCCAGCGGCTATGGCCTTGCCGGGAGCCCACGCTTCTTCGGCAGCATGGGCTCCCGTATTCGTCGACCACCTGCCTACTCTCTCCCCGAGCCGGCCCGCGCCTTCCGCGATCCCCGCGCCCACGAACCCGGCCACGGCGGCATCCTGGAAATCCTGGCCCCAGGTGATCTTCTGCCCGGTGACCGCCTGCCCGCCGACGTTGCCGATGAAGTTGGCGCCGGTGTTCTTGCCGAACTCGATGGCGAACTTGAGCAGCTTGCTGTCAGCCATGGCCTGCTTCACGGTCTCCAGCGTCTTGGCAATCCTGATCAGGAGCTGTCCGAGCCGGGTGACTTCCGCTGTCGCCTCGGCAATCTCTGCCTCGGCCGCGCCCGCCGCGATGGCGTCGGAGAAGCCCGCGGTCAGTACCGAAAGGCCGATACCGATCGCCACCGTGGCGAGGACCTCCTCGACCACACGGTGCACCTCGTCATTGGCTTTCTGGATGGCGTACGCTGTGGTGTCCAGTTGATGGGCCACCGTTTCGAACTGCGGCAGAGCCTTCTCCACCTGGCCCCTGGTGTGTGTCCAGTGGGCGTGGAAGGCGTCGGCCGCAGCGCCGGTCCAGTTGTCACCGAGCCGGGTGACCTCGTGGGCCTGGGTCTCGATCGTGGTCTTCAGATCTTGCGCCATGTGGCGCCATGCCTCGGCACACGCCCGCAGGACCGACGGGTCCCCGCCAGGGTTGAAAAGGTCGAAGCTCTTCTCGATCTTGGGCTGCTGTTCCTGCTGCTGGTCGGCCAATGTCATTTCCCCCCGAACTTCCGGGCCTGCTCGGCGTCGGCTCCGTGGTAGGAAGCGACGGTGTGTTGCAGGCCCACGGCATAGTGTTTCAACCCGACACTCAGCTGTCGCAAGGACGTCACTGTGTTACGGGTCATCTCGACGTACTGCGACAGAACCTCGGTGGACTCGGACATCATGCCGAAGGCGTCATCCACGTTCTCCGCACGGGAGGCGAAGGCACTGATACGGCTGTCCAGGTGCTCGGAGGAGGAAGTGAAGTCCCGGGACAGGGCATTGACCGGCTCGGGATGAATCGAAAAGTGCTCATGCGCCATAGCTGTCCCCCAGGGTGAAGCAGTGCGTGATCGTTTGCGCCCAGGGATCGTATGCATTCGGCCAACGCAACTCGCGGCGGAGGGTGTGAATTTCACGGGTCCTTGATGCACGTGGCCGATGGGCTGTTAGTGCGGAGCCGCGTGGTCAGATATTGCCCACTTCATCGATGCGACTCTTACGTCTCTTTGGACCTCACCGCTGGCATCCTGACGAGCTCCTAACGATCAGGACCGGCCATATCCCCTAGCCTGAGCCGGTGGATGCGACTTCGGGTCCATCGACCGTGTCTGGGGGAAGTCTGATGAAGAGTCATCGTCATGTACGGAGCGTCGCTGCCATAGCGTGCGGGGCGGCCCTGTTGCTGACCACAACGGGTGCTGCGGAAGCGCAGACGCCGAAGCCCGTTGTCAGCTCTTCGACGGACACCCGAGTGGCGGCGCTGCTGGCGCAGCTTCGGTCACAGGGCATTGCGCAGGGAGAGGGCTCGCTGGCTGACTTGCAGCGTCAGGTCGAGAACGGGCCGACGTCTGTGGTTTCGGCTGCGCGCGGACTGCCCAAGTGCCGGGGGACCTTCCGTGCCGTCAGCGGCACGGTCACGCTCCAGGAGTCGATGAGACACGGCATACCGTGGGGCGTGAAGCTGTCCGCGGGCAACGCCCCGCAGGGCGTGGTGAAGTTCTCGGCCCAGATCTTCGCGAACAAGCGAGAGGCCAACGTCTACCGTACTCACAAGGAACTGTGGAGCTACCACTTCCACGGCCCGCTGCCGCGCACCTTCGACGTAAAGGGCAGCCGGAAGAAGTACACCATGAAGCGTGGGGACGACGTGTCGTTCCTTTGGACGTGGAAGTCTGTCAGCAAGCCGCGCAGCGGCGGCTACCGGTTTGTGAACTGTGAGTTCAAGCCGTAGGTCGGACCTGTCCTGGGGCGGCGCCGTATGCCGAGCCGGGCCAAGCAAGTGAGAAGGTGAGCTCGTCTTGGCGGCCATGGAGCCCGAGGACCTCTTCGCGCCGATCGACCACGACCTGCGGGTCTGCGGTCTGCGTCCCCGACTGGTGTTCACTGCCCCGCCAGGCGAGGACCCGCAGCAGTGGCGGGACCTGGTCGTGTCCGGGGCGCGGCTGGGCCCGCTCGAATTCGAACCGGAGTTGGCCGCGGACCCTGGTGCGGCGGTGAAGTCGCTGGCGTTCCATACTCAGGCGGCCGTTCTCGAAAATCTGCAGTTGATCGAGGGCGGCCGCGCCTGGCCCGTATGCCGGGGCAAGCACTGTCATCCGATGTCCCTCGTTTCCGAGAGCGAGGAAGCCTGGCCTCATTGGAAGTGTCCAGTGGATGCCTCCTACCACTGCGCGGTGGGAGAACACCCTGGAGTGACGGGCGCGGCGTGAGGTGGGGGCCCAGGTCACCTCTCCGGGGTGGGTATTCCAGGCGCACTGGGATCCGACGCGACAGCGATTTCCCCATCAGGTTCATTGGTGGGGCTCTGGAAGTCCGCACTGTATGTCTCGAAGATCTTCGTCAGCCTCGCCAGTGCTTGTGCATCCACGAACGAGTCGTCCTGTGACGATGGAAAACGGGGTGGCAGGATGTGGTCAGGCCGGCACGACGACTACTTCGAACAGACCGCACGGTTGATTGCCGAGCAGTTGCAGCGAAGCCGCTCCTTAGAGCGCGCCAAGGCCGTTAAGTTCAGCAGAGAGCAAGTGGAACAGAGTCGCAAGATCGCCCATGACGTCCAAGCACTGGAACTGGAACGTCTTGCGATCCTCGGGCAGATCCCGCAGGCCGAGTACAAGGCGCGCATGGCCGCTCTGGAGGAAGACGCGGACGACGGAACCCGATATGACAGCCCGTACCTGGGGTGGTCGGGGACGTGAACCGGCCTGAGTGCAACGAGCCAGTGACCTGCGGTTGTTTGCCCGGTGAGCCCGATGAGATGCCCGGTGTGCTCGCGTTGCGGGTCGGCAATCGACTGCGCCGTCAGGCCATGTCGGATTCCGGGGCGGGCCCACGCTCGTGCACTGGGCCTCGTCCTTGACGCGGGGCCGGCGGCAGTGAGGCGCCGTGCGCAGCAATTCGGCCCGGCCGGTGATGCCTCTGGCTCAGGTTACCCGGCCGTCATCTCGCTGAACTCATCGTCCGGAGAAGGTCGTTGACCGCCTGGAGCACGGCGTCCGGGCGTTCCTCATGGAGCCAGCCGTGTCCTGCGTCGTCGAGGATGCGGTGTTCGCCGCGCGGGGATTCCGCGGCCAGTTCCGCGTGCAGGGCGCGCTTGCTCTCGTTGATCTCGTGCAGCAGTTCTTCGGGCCAGAGGTGGGCCTGTGTGGTGTCGTGCCCCATGGCGGAGAGCACGATCAGCGGCACGTCGGGGGTGTCCGGTGCGCGCCGGAACTCGTCGGCGACCTTGTCGTAGAGGTTCTGGTTCTCCTGCGAGGCGACCCGCCAGGTGGCGAGGTGGCGTTCGATCAGCGGCTTGCGCACGGGCTCTGGCCAGGCCGCGAAGTGGGGTGCCATCTGGACGCGGGACTGCTGGATCTGCTCCTGCGTGAGCTCCACCAGCTCCTGGTCCCGCATGTCTTCCAGCATCCGGTCCAGCCGCTCCCGCGCCGCCAAGGGTGCGCGTACGACCAGGTTCTCGTGGAACGGGTCGAGCAGGAGCAGGCCGGCGACCTCGCCGGGGAAGCGCCTCGCGTAGTGGCGTGCGTAGGCGCCGCCCAGGGAGTGGCCGACCAGCAGGTACGGGCCGGGCACGGCGGCCGTGCGCAGAAGCGTTTGCAGTTCGTCGGTGACCTCGGCCGCGGTGCGGGGCAGCTCGGCCGGGTCGCTCCAGCCGTTGCCGGCGCGGTCGTAGAGCACGCTGCCGGTCAGCTCGGCGACACGGTGGTGGATGTTCAGGTAGTCCAGGCTCATCAGCCCGCTTCCCGCCAGGAACACCGCGGTCGGGCCGCCGTTGCCGGAGCGATGCAGCATCAGCCGCCGCCCGTCGATGTCGTAGTGGCGTCCCAGCGGTAGCGATGGGTGCGGCATGGTCGACTCTCCCCGTTCACTCGACGTCACTGTTCAACGAGCCATTGTTCTTAAGTTTGAGAACAGTATCAGCCGTGAGAATGTGAGCCCATGGATACGGTCGAACTGCTGCTGCACCCGGTACGGCTGCGCATCGTGCACGCCATGTCCGGCGGGCGGACGCTCACCACGTCGCAGGTGTGCGCGCTGCTGCCCGACGTGTCGAAGGCCACCGTGTACCGGCATGTCGGATTGCTGGCCGACGGCGGCCTCCTGGAGGTGGTGGGTGAGCAGCGGGTGCGTGGCGCCGTCGAGCGCCGGTACCTGCTGCGGGGAGAGCGGGCGGTGATCGACGCCGACACCGCGGCGTCGGTGTCGGTGGAGGACCACCGGCGCGTGTTCGCCGTGGCCATGGCCACCCTGCTCGCTGAGTTCAACGCCTACCTCGACCGGGACGACGCCGATCCGACAGCCGACCTGGTGGGCTACCGCCAGCACGCGCTCTGGCTCAGCCGGGGCGAACTCGCCGAGCTGATCGGCGAGATGCGCGAAGCGCTCGTCTCACGGATGGGGAACACTCCCTCGGCCGAGCGCACCCGCCACCTGATCAGCCCGATCCTGTTCCCCGCCGAGGGGCCGCCCCCGACCGACGACAGTTCCTGAGTGCCATGTCGCCACGAAGTCGACCGAGCTGGTAGCGGGGTGTCAGCGGCCGGGCCGGGCGACCCGCTCTTCGCGAAGTCCACCCCGCATTCGGTCGGTTGATCTCAAGCCTTGTTAGTGCCGTGGGTCGGTGCCCTCTAACGGGGAACAAGGGGCAAGGAACGGAGAACGTGGCCGTGGGGGGCGCACATGACGGGCACGGACATCTGGCGCGTCGTGGAAGGGGTGACCTGGACCGCCGTCGCCGGAGCGCTCTGCACCGCGGTCGTCACTGTGACCCTGGGCGCCCGCGTCCGGCGCTTGCGGACCCGCAGGGCCAGGCGAGGGACCCGCGCCGCTTTGAGGTCATGTCCGATCCGCCGCCGCCCGGCCTGGTGGCGCACGGCGCGCCGGCCGCCTGGCCTGCAGCACGACGTCGGGATCGGGGGCTGCGGGGCTGCGGCGCACATCGAACTGGTCTCAGTGCCACGCTGACGCCGAGCACGCCAAGGAAATGGCGGCTCGGCGCCCGAACACGGCGCGTTCGCCCTTCCGTCGGGCGCATGGTCCACCAGAGCGGGCCCGTCGGCGTCGTGGCGGCCGTACGCGAGGTGCTCAGCTCGTCGTGAGGTGCTGCCAGGGCCGGACGAAGTCGTGCAGGGCGCGCTGCGCGGCCGGGGCGATCATCTGGTCGTTGACCGGGGTGCCCGCGGGGTGAAGGAAGTGGTCGAGGCCGGGCAGGACCCGTAGCCCGGGACCAGTGGTGCGGGCCGCTGCCAAGGCGGTGAGCAGTGGCGGTGTGGTTCGGCACGGCACGTTGGTGTCCGCGGTGCCACAGGTGACCAGGGCCCGGGTGCCGTGGGCGACGCGCCGGGCGATGTCCGGCGGATAGATGGCGTCGTCGCTGCGGACGAACGTGGCGTTGTGCGGATCGAACAATCCGTTCAGCAAGGAGGCGATGAACGGCAGGAGTCCTGAGGTGTCCACCTGGCGCTCGGCGCGGAAGTCCGCGATGGCCCGGGATACGCCTGTCTTGTTCAACTGCGCCTGCTCGGAGCTGAGTTCACCCGCCACGACGAGTCGGTCCAAGGTGCCTGCGAGTTGATAGTCGATCGCGTCCAGGAGTCGTGTGTCCTGCGGGGCGATGAGCGCGAGCCCGGCGGGCTTCGTCCGTACGGCGCGGTCTACGAGCAGGGCCTGGAGGCCCCCCTCGCTGTGCCCGACGATGAGCAGCTTGTTCCGGTCGGCCTCGGGCTGGGCGCGCAGGGCGTTGTACGCGGCCACGGCCTGCCTGGTGTACGCGGCCATGTCGATGTGGTCCGAGTTCTTGTACCGGCCCCATCCGGTACGGCCGGTGCCGTACTTGTCGAAGCGCAGGCTCATCACACCGTCCTCGCCGAGGGTGCTCGCGAACAGGGCGAGGGTGTGCGGGGTGGTCGCGGGCGGCTGGTCGCCGTTGCGGTCGGTCAGGCCGCTGCCGGGGATCAGCAGGGCGGCGGGGAGCCGTTGGCCCGCGCGATGGGCGGGGATGTGCACGGTGCCGTACGTGGTGGTGCCGTCGGCAGTGAACCGCACCTGGCGATCGCCGGCGGGGACAATCGGTGTGGAGCGGGTTGATGTGACGGCTTCAGCCGTCCCTAACGCCGGCCCGGTCGTGGCGATGGCCACCGTGGCCATGAGTACGGCCAGTGTGCAGCGCCGCCAAGTGGTAGTGCTCCCACGCATGTGTTCTCCCAACGGGTGGAGCGCGGGATCGGCGCGGTTGAAGTAGAGCGATCCCGCACTGCGCCAGTGCCGGTCGTCGTCGCGCCGTACCACACCGGTGTTCTCCTCCGGTGCCCCGTCGCTCCCGGCGGGCAGTCGGCTGCCCCCTTGACCGGTACGGACCGCGACGCCGACGACGATGGCGAGACCGGCCAGGATCGGCAGCATCACGAGTACCGGGGACAGTTTCTGGTCGGCATGCCAGATCGGCCAGGCCCCGGCGAGCATCGACAGGTCGACGCAGGCGGCCAGCGCCAGCAGGGAGATCACGGCACGCACCGAGAAACGGCGGTGCCTGCGTGTGGAGTCGGCGGCTCGCGCCGGGTCGAGTTCCGGCCGGGCGCGGAACGAGAACCAGGCCAGTACCAGGATCGTCGCGGTCACCCCGGCTTGCACGAAGACCGGGAAGAACACGCTGCCGACCGACTTGGTGGCGAAGCGGTCGGGGATGCCGGAAGCGTTGAAGTGCACCGCGAGACGCTCGGGTACCGCCGGGTAAAGGACGATGGACGTCACCACCGTGGCCGCCACGATCAGCAGCGCCGGGATCGACCAGAGCCAGGGAAAGGCTTCCGGATCAGTGCGGAGCGAAGTGTCGGTCACCACGCCCTGGCGAAGGCCGCGGTACCAGTCCTCATCCCGCTTGGCCGCCGCGACCGCCACCCGGGCCCGGTTGAAGGCGGCCAGGAACACCGCGAGGATCAACGCCGGCACCACGCCGGGCCACACCAAATGGGTGGTGGTCGACACCCCGACGCTCAGGGCGGCAAGCGCTCCACCGGCCGTGCCCACCAGCCATCGATAGCGCTTGCGTTGCTCGGCGATCACCGGAGCGTCCGCCCGCGCGGCGGGGATGCGCACTCCGAAGGGCAGCGTCGGACTCGTCAGTGAGGGGGTCAGCCACGCTACTGCCAACACCACCAGTGGTACGGCCGCGTTGACCAGTAGTGCTCCGCTGTTCATGACGCCGAATCTCCTTGCTCGGCGCCGGGGTCGGCGCCGCCTGCGGTACGTGCGGATGACGTGAACGAGGTCAGGACGGATCCGCAGCTGTGCAGAACCGCCGGATCGCCGACGCCGTGGGCGACCGCTTCGGCGAGCAGCGTCCGCAGCCGGGTCTCCCACTCGTCGGTGAAGCCGGGTTCCGGCGGGCCGGTGCGGGCGTCACGCTGCACCAGGGCACCGCTCTTGCGGTTGATCCGCAGGAGCCCCTCCCGCCGCAGCAGGTCATACGCCTTGTTCACGGTGTGGAAATTGATGCCCAGATCGACGGCGAGCTGCCGGGTCGAGGGCAGCGAACTGCCTTCGACCAACGTCGATCGCCTCGCCCGTCGCGCGCAGGGCAGTGCGGCGGATCAGCTTTTCAGGCCGCCGTGGCCGTAGCGCGCATCCCGTGCAGTTGCGGCGACGCTCAGCCGAGGCCGGGGATCGGGGAGATCAGCAGGTCGATGAGTTTGATGCCGAGGAACGGGGCGATGAGGCCGCCGAGTCCGTAGCGGGTGAGGTTGCGGCGCAGCAGGTCGTGGGCGGAGGCGGGGGTGTAGCGCACGCCGCGCAGGGCGAGCGGGATCAGGGCGATGATGATGAGCGCGTTGAAGATGATCGCGGAGGTGATGGCGGAGGTCGGGCTGTGCAGGCCCATGATGTTCAGGTCCGCCAGGCCCGGATAGACGCCGGCGAACATGGCCGGGATGATCGCGAAGTATTTCGCGACGTCGTTGGTGATCGAGAAGGTGGTCAACGCGCCGCGGGTGATGAGGAGTTGCTTGCCGATCTCGACGATGTCGATGAGCTTGGTGGGATTGGAGTCGAGGTCGACCATGTTGCCCGCCTCCTTGGCGGCCGACGTGCCGGTGTTCATCGCCACGCCGACGTCCGCCTGGGCCAGGGCCGGCGCGTCGTTGGTTCCGTCGCCGGTCATCGCGACCAGCTTGCCGCCCTCCTGTTCCCGGGCGATCAGGGCGAGTTTGTCCTCGGGCGTGGCCTCGGCCAGGTAGTCGTCGATGCCCGCTTCCTGGGCGATGGCCTTGGCCGTGAGGGGGTTGTCGCCGGTGATCATGACCGTACGGATGCCCATGCGGCGCAGTTCGGCGAAGCGTTCGCGGATGCCGTCCTTGACGATGTCTTTGAGGTGGATGACGCCCAGAACCCGCGGCCCGTAACGGTCGTGCACCGCTACCAGCAGCGGGGTGCCGCCGGACGCGGCGATGGCGTCGGTGAACATGAGGGCCTCGGGGGGTACTTGGCCGCCGCGCCTCACCACCCAATCGATGACCTGGGCAGCCGCACCTTTGCGGATCGCGCACCCCGAACCGTCCGTCCAGCGCAGGGTGACGCCGCTCATCCGGGTCTGTGCGCTGAAGGCGACGTACTCGGCCTGCTGGAGCTCGCCTTCGGCCGGTGCCCGCAGCCCGTACTTGTTCTTGGCGAGGACGACGATGGAACGGCCCTCGGGCGTCTCGTCGGCGAGGGAGGAGAGCTGGGCGGCGTCCGCGAGCTGGAGGTCGTCGAGGCCCGGGAGCGGGACGAAGGCGGCCGCCTCGCGATTGCCGAGGGTGATGGTGCCGGTCTTGTCGAGCAGCAGGGTGTTGATGTCGCCGGCCGCCTCGACCGCACGTCCCGACATGGCAAGGACGTTGCGCTGGACGAGGCGGTCCATGCCGGCGATGCCGATCGCGGAGAGCAGCGCGCCGATCGTCGTGGGGATGAGGGTGACGAGAAGGGCGACGAGCACGGCCGTCTGCTGCGCCGCGCCGGCGTAGGCGGCCATCGGCTGCACGGTGACGACGACGAGGATGAAGACGATGGTGAGCGCGGCGAGCAGGATGTGCAGTGCGATCTCGTTGGGTGTCCGCTGCCGGGTCGCGCCCTCGACCAGGGCGATCATGCGGTCCAGGAAGGAGTTCCCGGGGCGGGAGGTGATGCGCACGACGATGCGGTCGGACAGCACGGTGGTTCCGCCGGTGACACCGGAGCGGTCGCCGCCCGACTCGCGGATGACGGGCGCGGATTCGCCGGTGACCGCCGACTCGTCGACCGCGGCGACGCCGTCGACGACATCACCGTCAGCCGGGATCGTCTCGCCCGCCTCGACCAGGACGAAGTCGAACGGCTGCAGATCGGCGGCGGCGACGGTCTCGGTCTCGGCTCCCCGGAGGTCGATGCCGACCCGCCAGTTGTTGCGCAGTCGCCGGGCGGTGATGTCCATACGCGCCTTGCGCAGGGATGCGGCCTGCGCTCTGCCGCGGCCCTCGGCGACCGCCTCGGCGAGGTTGGCGAAGACCACCGTCAGCCAGAGCCAGCCGCTGATCACCCAAGTGAAGACGGACGGGTTGAGGAGTGCGGAGAGGGTGGTGAGGAGTGAACCGCAGGCCACGACGAACAGCACGGGGTTGGTGGCCAGAGCCCGCGGATGCAGCTTGCGCAGCGCTTCGGGAAGGGCTGTCAGCAGTGCCTTGGGGTCGAAGAGTCCGCTCGGCGTCCGTCGCCGCCGTCGGCCTCTTGGTGTGGGGGTGCCCTGGGGGGAGACGGTGACTGAGCCGCTGGGCGAAGCCGTCGGGGCGGGGGAGGGGGCGGGAGCCATACGGGGACCTTCTGGGAGTGCGGCCTCCTGCGTGTGCGGGCGGCCGGGTGGTCTGAGAGACGGTGGCCGAGGTCGGGCAGGCCGGTGGGCGGAGCGCCGTCGCCTCGTGCATCCGTCGGCCGCGATCGAACCTATGGCGCCACCGAGCGGCGCACGTCATGGCACGTACGGAATTTGCGGCTCTCTTACGGTGTGACACGATCGGCGCCATCAGGCCATACGCAATCTTGACGACGAACTGTTGTGCGCACCGGAACCGCTCGCCCCGCCCGGGCAATCTTGACGACGTGACGTCAACTCTCCATCTGCGTATGCCATTCGGGCAGCGCTCGCAGCACATGGTGATCTGCGGAAACGACGGACTCGCGCACCGTCTGGCGGTGACGCTGGACGCTGTCTGTGGTGAGGCGGTCACCGTGGTGCTGCCCTCGGGGCGCGACGGCCACGCGCCGGAGATCGCCGCCCTGCACCGTGATCCGCAGTCACCGGTCGAACTGCTGGTGGCCGCCCGTCCGGATGAACAGACGCTGCGCGCCGCCGGGGTGGAGCGGGCCGCCGCGCTCGCCCTGACCTACCGCGACGACCAGGTCAACGTGACCGCCGCACTGCTGGCCCGCACTCTCAACCCGACCATCCGCCTGGTCATCCGCATGTACAACCGAGAGCGCGGCAGCCATCTCGAACGACTGCTGGACCGCGCCGTGTTGGCGCTCGGGCGGACCGACGGCACGTCGCTGGACATGTCCACCACGGTGCTGTCCGACACCGACACCGCGGTCCCGGAGCTGGTGTCCGCCGCGGCGGTCGGTCAGGGACACACCCTCCAGGTCGAGGGCCAGGTCTTCCGCGGCGTCGTACGCCCTGCTCGCACCCCGGCCCAGTCCGCCGACCTGGCCACACTGGCGGTGCTGTCCGGCGCCCACCAGGACGACCCGGCCAGCGAGGACAGCCCCGAGACGCCGGGGGAGGAGGGCACCCAGCTGCTGCCCGACACCTTCACCGCCTACCACCGGCAGTTCACCCACGGTCGGCTGATGCTGGAGGAGGTCACCCACCACCACCCGCCCGAGGCCCCGCCACGGGGCCGGCGCAGTTACGGTGCTTGGCTGCGGGACCGGCTGGCGCATCTGCCGTGGAAGGTGTTCCTCTCCCGCGAGCTCATCGCCGTCTTCGGGGCGCTGGCCGCGATCGTGCTGGTGCTGGCCGGTGCCACTGCCCTGGCCGAGTCCGAGCCGCTGTGGAAGTCGCTGTATCTGCCGCTGCTGGACATCTTCACCATGGGCGATCCGGCGACCGACGAGTCCCCGGCCCGCCGGGTGCTCCAGCTCATCGCCGGCTTCGTCGGTCTGGCCGTACTGCCGCTCGTGGTCGCCGCGACGATGAACGCCACCGACGCATTCCGCAAGGCATCTGTCGGACACCCGCCCGCCGAGGACCTGGCCGATCACATCGTGCTGGTCGGCCTCGGCAAGATCGGTACCCGGGTGCTGGCCCAACTGCGTACCACCGACCACCATGTGGTCGTCATAGAACGCGATCCGCACGCCCGCGGTGTCCCTCTCGCCCGCGAGCTGGGTGTGCCGCTGCTGCTGGAGGACGCCGGTGCGCCCGGTGTCCTCGACCGCGCCCGGATCAGTCAGAGCAAGTCGCTGCTGGTCCTCACCCGCGACGACGGCGAGAACCTCGACATCGCGATGGCCGCCCGCGAGAGCAACCCCCAGGTGCGGGTGGTGATGCGGCTCTACGACGACGACTTCGCCGCCACCGTCTCCCGCACGATGCGCGCCTCCTACCCCGACGCCACCACGCGCAGCCGCAGCGTCTCGGCGCTCGCCGCTCCGTCCTTCGCCGCCGCCATGATGGGCCGTCATGTCCTGGGCGTCATGCCCGTCGAACGCGGCTCCCTCCTCTTCACCACCGTGGACGTCGCCGGGCACGCTGAGCTGGAGGGCCGCTCCCTCCACCAGGCCTTCCGCGAGAACGAATGGCGGGTGCTGGCGATCGGGTCCGCGGCCGTGCCCCCTTCCTCTGCCTCGGGCGACGCGATGGGCGGCCTCCGTCTCGACCGGCCGGGCTTCGACTGGCGGCCCTCTCACGGCAGGGTCCTGCGCGCCGGTGACCGGGTCGTGGTGGCGTCCACCCGCCGCGGCCTGGACTTCCTGATGACCGGTGTGCAGCCGCATCGGGCGGACCCGCGTACGTGAGCGTGCCCGGGGATGCCCGGGGCGATTACGAAGTGACCGCGGCCGGAAGGTCGGGCTTGGCCAGCTGGTGTCCGGCGGCGGTGGGGACGGTGAGGACCATCGTCATACCGCCGCCGGGCGTGTCCTCGGCGGTGAGGGTGCCGCCGATGGCCTCCGCGAAGCCGCGGGCGACCGCCAGCCCGAGGCCGACACCCGCGCCGCGCGGCGCGTCACCGTAGCGTTGGAAGGGCTCGAAGATGCGGTCCTTGGCGTCGTCGGGGACGCCGGGGCCGCGGTCGGCGACGCGCAGTTCGACGCGGTCGCCGAGTGCGCTGGCGGATACGAGTACGGGCTCGCCTTCGGGGCTGTACTTCACCGCGTTTTCGACGAGGTTGGCGACCGATCGCTCCAGCAAGCCCGGGTCGACGGCGACCATCGGCAGCTCCTCGGGGATGTCGAGGGCGACGCTGCTCTCCGGCACGCCGCCGAGCGCCATCGGCACGACCTCGTCGAGGTCGATTTCGCGGATCAGGGGGGTGACGGTGCCGGTCTGGACGCGGGACATGTCCAGGAGGTTGCCGACGAGGTGGTCGAGACGGTCGGCGCCTTCCTCGATGCCCGCGAGGAGTTCGGCCTGGTCCTCGTCGGACCATTCGATGTCGTCGGAGCGCAGGGAGGTGACGGATGCCTTGATGCCTGCCAGTGGTGTGCGCAGATCGTGGCTTACAGCGGCGAGCAGGGCGGTGCGGATGCGGTTGCCCTCGGCCAGCTTGCGGGCTTGCTCGGCCTGGGACTGGAGACGCTGGCGGTCGAGGACGACGGCGGCCTGCGCCGCGAAGGCGGCGAGCACGCGGCGGTCTTCGGCGGGCAGCACGCGGCCCGTCAGCGCGAGGGCCATGTGATCGCCGACGGGCATGTCGACGTCCGCGTCCTCGGGGCGAGCCAGTGGACTGACGTCGCCCACGCTGCCTGAGCAGGTCCACGGCGCCGTCTCGCTCTCCCGTTCCAAAAGCGCTACGGCCTCCATCGCAAACGTCTCGCGCACCCGCTCCAGGAGGGCATCCAGTGTGGTCTCACCGCGCAGCACGCTGCCCGCCAGGAAGGACAGGACCTCGGACTCGGCACGCAGCCGCGCCGCCTGGTGAGTACGCCGGGCCGCGAGATCGACGACGGACGCGACCGAGATCGCCACCATCACGAAGATGACCAGAGCGAGGATGTTCTTGGGATCCGCGATGGTGAGGCGGTGCACCGGTGGGGTGAAGAACCAGTTCAGCAGGAGAGAGCCGACCAGTGCCGACGCAAGCGCCGGCAGGAACCCGCCGAGCAGCGCCGCCGCCACCGTGAGCATCAGGAACATCAGCATGTCGTTGGCGAGGCCGAGGCTCGCCTCGACGTACAACAGCAGCAGGGTCAGCAGCGCCGGCCCCACCGATCCGACCAGCCAGCCCCAGATGATCCGGGACCGTCCGAGCCGTGCGCCGCGGGCGACGGGCAGTCCGCGGCCCTTGGCGACCTCCTCGTGCGTGACGATGTGGACATCGAGGTCGGGGCCCGAATCGCGGGCTACGGTCGCGCCGACACCGGGGCCGAAGATGTACTGCCATGCCTTGCGCCGGGAGGATCCCACCACGATCTGGGTGGCGTTCACACCGCGGGCGAATTCGAGCAGGGCGGAGGGGATGTCCTCGCCCAGGACGTGATGGAAGGTGCCGCCCAGGTCCTCGACGAGGGTGCGCTGGACGGCGAGTTCCTTGGGGGAGCCGGCGGCCAGCCCGTCGCTGCGGGCGATGTAGACGGCCAGTACTTCGCCGCCGGCGCCCTTCTCCGCGAGCCGGGCGGCGCGCCGGATCAGCGTACGGCCCTCGCTGCCGCCCGTCAGCCCGACGACGATCCGCTCCCGCGAGCCCCAGATCTTCGAGACCCGGTGTTCGCTGCGGTACTCCTGCAGGTACTCGTCGACCCGGTCGGCCACCCACAGCAGCGCCAGCTCGCGCAGCGCGGTGAGATTTCCGGGCCGGAAGTAGTTCGACAGCGCCGCATCGACCTTGTTGGGCTTGTAGATGTTGCCGTGCGCCATGCGACGGCGCAGCGCGTGCGGAGACATGTCGACCAGCTCGATCTGGTCGGCGCGGCGCACCACCTCGTCGGGGACGGTCTCCTTCTGCCGGATGCCGGTGATCGACTCGACGATGTCACTGAGCGACTCCAGGTGCTGGATGTTCACCGTGGAGATCACATGGATCCCCGCTTCCAGCAGCTCTTCGATGTCCTGCCAGCGCTTCTCGTTGCGCGATCCGGGGACGTTGGTGTGCGCCAGCTCGTCGACCAGAGCCACGGCCGGCCGGCGTGCCAGGACCGCGTCGATGTCCATCTCGGTGAAGACCGTGTCGCGGTACGCCAGCTCCGTGCGGGGGACCTGTTCCAGGCCGTGCAGCATCACCTCGGTGCGCGGCCGGTCGTGATGCTCGACGAAGGCGACCACACAGTCCGTGCCGCGCTCCACGCGCCGATGTGCCTCGGACAGCATCGCGTACGTCTTGCCGACGCCCGGTGCCGCGCCGACATATATTCGCAGCTTGCCGCGTGCCACGTGGTCCCGCTCTCTGTGTCGTGCCGGTGATTCTTCGGTGGAGGGCTGAGGCCGGCAAGGTCAGGGGTCGAAGCGGTATCCCATGCCGGGCGCGGTGAAGAAGTGCCGCGGATGTGCCGGATCCGCTTCCAGTTTGCGCCTCAGCTGAGCCATGTAGACGCGAAGATAGTTCGTCTGGGTGCTGTGGGAAGGACCCCATACCTCTTGGAGCAGCTGCTGCTGGGAGACGAGCCGACCGCTGTTGCGTACGAGCACCTCCACCAGGTGCCACTCGGTCGGGGTGAGCCGGATGTCGCGCCCTTCACGCCGGGCCTTCTTGGCGAGGAGGTCGATGGTAAAGCCCTCGGTCTCGATGACCGTGGTGCCGACGGCCGGCTTCCCGGCCTCGACCCGGCGAGCCGCGGCGCGCAGCCTCGCCAGCAGCTCATCCATGTCGAACGGCTTGGTGATGTAGTCGTCGGCACCCGCGTCGAGTGCGGTCACCTTCTCCTGGGAGGTCCGGCGGGCGGAGACCACCAAGATGGACGCGCGGCTCCAGCCCCGCAACTCCCTGATCACATCGTTGCCGTCCATGTCCGGCAGACCGAGGTCCAGCAGGACGACATCCGGCGGGCGTGCGGCGGCGCGGCGCAGCGCATGTGCCCCGTCGGGCGCGGTCTCCACGTCGTAGCCGCGCGCCTTCAGATTGATCTCCAGAGCCCGCATGAGCGGTGGCTCGTCCTCGACCACCAGCACCCGGGTCATCGGTGTCACCTTTCTGCACGTACGTGGCGCCGCGGGCGGCCGGCTTCCGACGGCCACCCGCGGCACGATCACTTCTGGGCGAGTTCCTTGAGCGCGATGTTCAGCTTGAGGACGTTCACCGAGGGCTCGCCGAGGAAGCCGGCAGTACGGCCCGCGGTGTTCGCCTTGACCAGCTCCTCGACCTGCTCGACGCCCACCTTGTTGGCCTTGGCCACCCGCTTGACCTGGATCTCGGCGTAATCGGGCGAGATGCCGGGGTCGATGGCGGAGGACGAACCGGTGACCGCGTCCTTGGGGACCTCGGACTGCGGTACGCCGTTGAACTCGGCGACCTGCTTCTTCGCCGCCTTCACGTTCTTGACCAGCGTGGGGTCGCTGGCCCCGAGCTGGCTGGAGCCGGTGGCCATCGGGTCGTACTTGCTGTGGGACGGGCGTCCCTGGAACCACTTGGGGTCGGGCTTGTCCGTGCCCTTGATGTTCCAGCTCTGGCCGATGAGCTCGGAGCCCACGACCTTGCCGTCGACCTTCACCTCGGAGCCGTTGGCCTTGTCGTGGAAGAGCCCCTGTGCGATGCCCGTGACGACCAGCGGATAGATGACGCCGCACACGACCGTCAGGACCAGCAGGATGCGCAGCGACGCCCACGCCAGGCGGAGGGTGCTTGCTACGGAGTTGTTCATGGCGATCAACCGATTCCGGGGATCAGAGAGATGAGCAGGTCGATGATCTTGATGCCGATGAACGGGGCGATCAGCCCGCCCAGGCCGTAGATGCCGAGGTTGCGCCGCAGCATCTTGTCGGCGCTCATCGGCCGGTACTGCACGCCCTTCAGGGCGAGCGGCACCAGCGCGATGATGATCAGCGCATTGAAGATGACCGCCGACAGGATCGCGGACTCCGGCGAGGCCAGGCCCATGATGTTGAGCTTGTCCAGGCCTGGGTACGCCACCGAGAACATCGCCGGGATGATCGCGAAGTACTTGGCGACGTCGTTGGCGATCGAGAAGGTGGTCAGTGCGCCCCGGGTGATCAGGAGCTGCTTGCCGATCTCGACGATCTCGATGAG
>NZ_JBFACE010000077.1:0-17706 GCF_040640655.1 Streptomyces sp. NPDC021749
ATCTCCAAGTACCAGGCACGAGGCCCCCGCATCGACCGCACCAGCTACAAAGCCACCACCAGCATCGACATCCTCGCGCCCCAAGCCCCTTGACACCCCCACCCGAGCCGTAACTTCACGGCCTTGCCCCTAGCCCCGCACCGGGCGCGATCCACGCCCCGCCCCGTGCCCCGCACCGGGCGCGATCCGCGCCACGCACCGGGCACAGATCCGTCGGCTCCCCTGGAGTAAGCCGTGCTGCATCCGCGTGCCCGTACCGCTGGGGCGGGCGGGGCTTTCCGACGCCGGCGCGCAGTCGACGTCCCCCGGCGTCCCGGCAGGCCTCAGCCGTGCCAGGACCACGGCTCCGGCTGGTGCTGCCCCGCCAGGCTGTGCGGCGGTGCCGGCCGGCCGTTGTGGCCCGGCGGGTGCGCGTGGAAGAGGGTGGAGTACAGGCCGTCGTGGGCCAGCAGTTCGGAGTGGGTACCGGATTCGACGAGGCGGCCGCGGTCGAGGACGAGGATGCGGTCGGCGTCGGCGGCGAGGTCCAGGTCGTGCGAGATCACCAGGGTGGTGCGGCCCTCGGCGAGGCGGCGCAGGGGGGCGAGGATGCGCTGGGTGGCCAGGATGTCCAGGCCCGTCGTGGGCTCGTCGAGGACGAGGACGGGGGCGTCGCGCAGCATGGCGCGGGCGATGGCGATGCGCTGCAGCTGGCCGCCCGAGAGGCGGGCGGTGCCCGGGGCGATGACCGTGCGGTAGCCCTCCGGGAGGGCGGCGATGAAGGTGTCGGCGTCCGCGGCGCGGGCGGCGCGGACCACGTCCTGGTGGGTCGCGTGCGGGCGGCCGCAGCCGATGTTCTCCTCGATGGTGTCGTGCAGGACGAGGGTGTCCTGGGGGAGGAGGGTGATGTTGCGGCGCAGCTGGACGAGCGGCATCCGGTGGACGGGGATGTCGTCGAGGCGGACGGTGCCGGAGTCCGGGTCGTAGAACCGCAGCAGCAGCGCGGCCAGCGTGGACTTCCCGGCGCCGCTGGGGCCGGTGAGGACCAGCAGTTCGCCGGGGACCGCGGTGAAGGAGAGGTCGTGCAGGACCTCGTCGGGGCTGTCCGGGTAGTGGAAGCTGACGTTGCGGACCTCGATCTCGCCGAGGGCGCGGGTGAAGCGCGGCGGGGCGACGAGGGACGGCGGCGGGTCGGTGACGGCGGGGCGGGCGTCGAGGATCTCCAGCAGGCGCTCGGAGCCGGCGGTGGCCTCGGTGGCGGTGAGGCCCAGCTGCCCCAGGGAGCGGATCGGCGGATAGAGGTAGCCGATGAAGGCGGCGAAGGCGAGCAGCTGGCCCAGGGTCATCCGGTCGGCGGAGATCTCCCACGCACCGAGACCGATGATCGCCAGCACGCAGAGCGTTTCGAGCAGCTCGACGACCTGCTCGTACAGTTCGTTGAGGCGGGCGCTGGCCACCGAGGCGCGGAACCAGGCACCGGCCTGCCGCGCCAGCCGCTGCTCCTCCTCGTGCCGCCGGTTGTAGGCCTGGGTGAGCACGACGTTGACCAGGCCCTCCTCGACGACCGAGGTGATCGCGCCGTCCGCCGCGCGCTCCCGGCGCGACACCTCCTTGACCCGGCCGGTGAAGCGGCGGGTGGCGCTCCAGAACACCGGTGCCAGGACGAACGTGGCCAGCGCGAGGTCCCAGCGCAGCCAGAGGGCCGCACCGGCGTAGAAGACGACGCCGAAGAGGGCGGCGGCCGCCTGGACGAGACCGGAGACCACCATCTGCTCGATGGCGTCGACGTCACCGGTCAGCCGCTCGACCAGGTCACCGCGCCGGTTGCGCTGGAAGAAGTGCGGCGGCAGCGTCTGGAGGTGGGCGAAGACCCGGGCGCGCAGCCGCATCACGAAGCGTTCGGCGGTCCAGGCGGCGAGCGAGCCGCCGAGGTAGCCCACCACCGCGCCGATGACGGCCACCGTCAGCCACAGTCCGGCCGGCTGCCAGAAGGCGCTGACCGAGCCCTTCTGCAGGGCGTTGTCGGTGAGTTGGGCGAAGAGGAGGATGGCCGCGGTCTCGGCGAGCGCGGCGCCGACGGCGCACAGGCAGACCAGGAGCAGCCAGCGACGGTCGCCCTTGGTGAGCGGCCAGAACCGGCGGAGGGATTCCTTCAGCCCGACCCGCCGGGTCCGGATGGTGGAGTCGGTCATCGGCCCCCACAGTCCGCGACCGAATCCGACGGTCGCGGGCTCCTGCTCCGGGGCTTCCCGCTCCGGGACTTGCCGCTGCGGGACCTCCTGAACGGCTTCCGGGAGGCCCTCAACGGAGGCGTCGCCCCAAGCCCGTTGGGGCGGTGGCGGCGCCGACGGCGGGGGCCGTGTCGATGCCGTGGGCCGGGTCGACGCTGTCGGCGGTGCGAAGGCTTCGGCCGGCGCCGGGGCCGGCGTCTTCTCGGTGCGCGTCTTCTCGGTGCGCGCCGACCGCCGTCGCGAGCTGCGCAGATGCATGATGGCTACGCCATATCAGTCAGCTGGTCGGACCGGGCGGAAGGCCGCTGAGGGGCCCTCACGCACACCCGCTCGCAAACGCACGAGGCGGACCCGCGCGCCACGCGAGCCTGCCTCGAACTCAGAGCTTTGGGTCAGTAGTCGTAGTCGAAGTAACGGCGCCTGTTGTGCCGACGACCGTGCCTGCGGCGACGCCGCCTGTAGCGGTCCCGGTCGTGGTCCCAGTCGTCGCGCCTGTGCCTACGCGGGAAGACCTTCCGGAAGCTCATGCTGCCTCCTTGATTGTTTCCTTCCGACGCCCCGTTACCGATGGCGTCAACTCCCAAGCTACGTCGCCGACCTACTGACAACAAGGAAAATACGTGAAATTTCAGACGAAAGCTGAAATTCTTAATTTTCCTGCACAGGGTGGACAATTCATCACTCTCTGCAGACGTGTCACACGGGCCCCGGACCGTCCGTTCACCGATCACCCGCCGTAGCCGCTACGGGACTTGGCCGCATACGGGCCGCGGCGACGAAGGCACAGGCGAGCAGGGCGACCGCGGCCCGGAACGCGTCGCCCACGCCGTGCAGCGCCAAGACCGCGCCGGGAGCGCCGGCCGACGTTGCCCCGTGGCCCGCGGGGGCGTGGAACGCGTGGAAGAAGACCGCGCCGAGCACGGCGGTGCCCAGCGTGCCGCCGAGCTGCTGGGCGGCGTTGAGCAGCCCGGCCGCCGAGCCCGTCTCGTGCGGCCGGACCCGGCCCAGCGCGGTGGTGAAGAACGGGACGGCGAACAGGCCCTGTCCCAGCCCGCACACCGCCAGCGCCACCGGCAGCGGCCACGGGTACGCGGCCGCGGGGGCGGTGGCGTAGACGGCGACGGCGCCCAGCGAGCCGACGAGCAGGGCGGCGAGTCCGGCGAACATCACCCGGGAGCCGTAGCGGGGCACCAGACGGGCGCCGGCGCACCAGGACGCCACCGCCATCGCCGCCGACCAGGGCAGCAGGGTGAGCCCGGACGACCGGGCGTCGGCGTGCAGGCCGAGCTGGAGCTGCAGCACGACGACCATCATCAGACCGTTGACCACCGCGAAGAACAGCAGCGATGCGGCCAGCGCGGCGGGGAAGCCGCGGTCCCGGAACAGCCCCGCCTCGACCAGCGCGCTACGCCCCTGCCGCGCGCGGCGGCGCTGCTGCAGCCCGAAGACGGCCAGCACGGCGAGCCCGGTGGCCAGGACCGCCCAGGGCCGGGCCGCGAACCGGGGCAGCCCGCCGTCGAGGAGCGGCTGGACGAGCAGTCCGGTGCCGACGACGGCCAGCACCGTGCCGGTGAGGTCGAGCCGCGGCCGCCGCTCCGAGCGGTCCTCGGGCAGCAGCGGGGTCGCGGCGAGCACCGCGAGGCCGAGCGGGAGGTTGACCAGGAAGACCGCCCGCCAGGACGAACCGAGCAGGTCGGCGTGGGTGAGCAGGCCGCCGAGCACCGGCCCGCAGACCGCCGCCAGGCCCATCACCGGACCAATGCTGCCCATCGCCCGGGCCAGCGCATCGCCGCGGAACATGGCCCGGATCAGCCCGATGGTCTGCGGGATGACCAGGGCGGCCGCGGCGCCCTGGACGGCCCGCGCGCCGATCAGCATCGCCGGGGAGACGGCCAGCGCGCACAGCGTCGAGGCCAGGACGAAGCCGGCGACCCCGAGGCGGAGCAGCCGTCGGCGGCCTGCGATGTCACCGAGCCGGCCGCCGGTGATCAGCAGCACCGCGAACGGCAGCGTGTACGCGGCGCTGTACCAGGGGATGCCGGACGCCGGCCCGCCGAGGCCGGCGTGGATCACCGGTGCGGCGACCGTCATGATCGTGGAGTCGAGCAGGTTCATCGCCTCGGCGAGCAGCAGCGCTGCCAGCGCGGCCCACCGCCGGGGGTACGGCGCGGCCGGCGGACCGGCCGGGCCGCCGGCCGGCAGTGGGCGGGTCGGCGCGGAGCGCTTCGAGGCGGGGTCGTTCGGCATGGGTCGTCCCTTCGGCCGTCACGGATTCACGGGGCCGAGCCTGCGGGCGCGTACGCTGGATGTTCCAGCCAGAAGGACGAGGCCGAGCTTTCTTTCCACGCACGGGCATCTCAGCGAGGAATTCATCCACCCGCTCAGCTCTCAGGAGGCCGGGGCATGCCGCTCGACGACATCGACCGCGGGCTGATCCATGCGCTGCATCTCGACGGCCGGGCGCCGTTCAGCCGGATCGCCGAGGTGCTCGGCGTCTCGACACAGACCGTGGCCCGCCGCTACCGGCGGCTGGCCGCCGAGGCCGGCCTGCGGGTCGTCGGACTCGCCGATCCGCACCGCTCGGGCCGGGCGCAGTGGCTGGTCCGGCTCACCGCGACCCCGCACAGCGCCCAGGACCTCGCCCATGCGCTGGCCCGGCGGCCGGACACCTCGTGGGTGAAGCTCGCCTCCGGCGGAACGGAGATCATCGCCGTGGTGCACACCCCGGCCGGCGGCGCGGACGGCCGGTCCCTGCTGCTGCACGACATTCCGCGCACCGCCGGCATCACCGCGGTCTCCGCGCACTACCTGCTGCACACCTACCTCGGCGGCCCCACCGCCTGGCGCGGCCGGGCGAACGTCCTCGACGCCGGGCAGCGCCGCCGACTCGCGCCCCCGGAACGGGAGGACGCCGCGCCGGCCCCCGCTCCGGGCGCCACGCCGACCGACGACGACCAGGCGCTGCTGTCCGCGCTCCAGCGGAACGGCCGGGCCGGCCAGGCCGAACTGGCCGCGGCCACCGGCTGGTCACCGGCCACCGTCGCCCGCCGGCTGACCGCCCTGCGGGCCGGCGGTGCGCTGTTCTTCGACGTCGAATGCGATGACGCGCTGTTCGGCGCCACCACGCAGGCGCTGCTGTGGATGACGGTGGCCCCCGCCCGCCTGGAGCAGGTCGCCACCGCCCTGGCCCGGCACGACGAACTCGCCTTCGTCGCCGCCACCACCGGACGCACGAACGTGGTCGCACACGCCCTCTGCCCCGACCCGGCGGCCCTGCACCACTACCTCACCCACCGCCTCGGCGGCCAACGCGCGATCCACGCCCTGGAAACCGCTCCGGTACTGCGCACCGTCAAGGCGGCCGGACCGCTCATCTCGCCACCGAGGCGCACGAGTTGACGCACCGGCCATGAGCCCGCATGCGCGGTCGAAGAGCCGGCCGGCAACGGCACCGGCCCCGTACGTCGGGCTACGGCTGGCAGCGGGGGCACCACACCGTGCCCCGGCCGGCGACCCGTGCCCGGCGCAGTGCCGTGCCGCAGCGCGGGCAGGACGGGCCAGGGTCGTCGCGGCGTCCGGTGAGCCAGGAGTCGCGCGGCGGGACGCAGCCCGCCCGGACCGCCGCGCGCAGGGTGCGGCGCATCGCGGCGTGCAGCCGGTCGCAGTCGTCGGCGGAGAGGTCACCGGCCCGGCGGCCGGGCGGCAGGCCGGTGCGCCAGAGGATCTCGTCGACGAGCAGATTGCCGAGCCCGGCGAGGACCGACTGGTCCGTGAGGACGGCCTTGAGGCTGCCGCGCCGCCCGGCGAGCGCGGCCCGGAGGTCCGCCCGGCCGACCTTCCCCGCGTCCGGCCCCTGGCGGCTCAGGATCCGCTCCGTACCGGCCGGGTCCATCAGCCACAGGCCCTGGAGTTTGCGCTGGTCGCGGTAGCGCAGCTGGCGCTCCCGGCCGAGCGTGAACACCACCCGGTCGTGGGGGTGGACCGGATCGTCCGGCGCGCAGCAGACCAGCCGTCCGGTCATCCCGAAGTGCAGCATCAGGGTGGGGCCGCCGGTGTGCGCGAGCAGCCATTTCCCGTGCCGCTCCGGCTCGGTGAACCGCCGGCCCTCCAGCTCGCCCCGCAGTCGCCGCCGGCTCACCCCGTGCAGCACACCCTCGTCGTACACCTCGATCCGCCGGATCACCCGCCCCTGCGCGCAGGCGACGAGCGTCCGGCGGAATCCCTCGACGTCCGGCAACTCGGGCATCCGGCCCCGTCCGTCAGGTCGTCCGCACGCTCTACGAACGGCGTGCGGCGTGCGGTGAGGAGTGCCGTGACGGGTGCGCCGCCGCTGAGGAGTGCGCTGACGGATGCCGTGGCGCGTGCGGTGACGTGGGCCGGGACAAGTGCGGTGACGCCGGTGATGCCGAGGGCCGGGACGAGGGCTTGGCCGCCGGCCGGCGCGCGGCGGCCGGCGGGTCCTGGTCACCCGGCGGGTTCTCGGCGGCCGGCGGGTCCTGGTCACCCGGCGGGTTCTCGGCGGCCGGCGGGTCCTGGTCACCCGGCGGGTCCGCGGGCGGGTCCTCGTCCGAACCGGGCGGGTCCGACTCCGGTGGATCCGTCGCCGGCGGGTCCTCATCGTCACCCGGCTGGTCGGTGGCGGTCGGCTCATCGTCCCCGGGGTCGTCCGACGGGACCAGCTGCAGGCTGCCGTAGCGGGCGAACACGGCGTCGGTGCCGGCCCGGACGGTGGCCATCGGGTTGCCGGTGCAGTCGCGCGAGGACCACAGGACGAGGTCGAGCGGGGTGTCGTTCACCACCTCGCCGCCCCCGGGCCCGAGGCCGTAGCAGTGGTCGTCGCCGGGGTCGACGATCTGGTACTGCCGGTTGCCCGGCCGCATGTGGAAGATGATGGTGCCGGTGGTGGCCCGCGCCGTGGGCGGAACGGACACGGCGAGCGCCGCGCTGAGCGCTCCGGTGAGGGCCACGGCGCCGAGAAGAGCGGTCTTGCGTCGCATGGGCCCAAGGTTCCCGAGGGCGTTTCGTCCTATTCCTCCCGTCCCGCAGATTCACCCTCCGCGCCGCTCGGCCGGACGCTGCCCAGCCACAGCACGTCCCGCGCCCGGGTCATCGCCACGAACAGCTGGCTCCGCCTCAGCTCGCCCTGCTCACGTGCGGTCCCGGCCTCGTTTGGCCCTCCCGCCGCCTCCGTCAGGTTCGCCTCGTAACGGGGCAGGTAGACCCGCTTGAACTCCAGCCCCTTGGCCCGCCGGTAGCTGCCCAGTTTCACCGCCGCGACCGGCCGTCCGTCGTACTGCTCCAGCAGGCACACCCGTACGCCCGCCCGGGTCAACAGCCGCCGGTAGCGTTCGAGGGCGCGGGTGGTGGGGCACAGCACCGCGGAGTCCGCGAGTTCCTGCGGGGACAGGCCGCGCAGCACGGCCACCAGCGCCGCGTCGTGCGCCGCGGGCGTGGGCAGCACCGCCCGGACCACCTCGCCGTGGTGGTACGTCAGGTCGACGTCCCGCCGGCCCGGGGTCCGCGAGCCGTCGATGTCCTCGAAGGAGTCCTCGGCGACGACGGACAGCGCGGTGTCCACGATCTCCTTGCTGTTGCGGTAGTTGGCGCGCAGCACCTGCCCGCGGTCGCCGCGGATGTCGATACCGGCGTCCGCGAGCCGGAACCCGCCGGGGTAGACGGCCTGCTGGCCGTCGCCCACCAGCAGCAAGCCGTTGGGGCCGTCCCCCACCAGGGAGTGCAGCAGCCGCACCCCGACCAGGGTGAGGTCCTGGACCTCGTCCACGACGACGGCCGTGTACGGGGAGTGCCCCGAGCGGCCGGCCGTCTCGGCGAGCGCGAGGGAGAGGATGTCGTTGAAGTCGTGCACCGCGCGTTCGGAGCGCTGCGCCTCGTACGCCTCGTAGAGGGCCCAGACGGCCTGCCGGTGCGGACGGCGCAGGCTGGTGCGGCGGCGCCGGCGCGGCAGCACGGCGTACTCGTCGAAGGAGGTGATCCCGCGGCCCTTGATGACGTGGTCGATCTCCTCCTTCCAGTAACGGGGCAGCGGATCGATCTCGGCCAGGCAGCTGTCCCGGCCGATGTGCTTCCAGGCGAGACTGAAGGCCGTCTCCGCCTTCTCCCCGTGCAGGCGCACCGGCACGCCGCGGGACTGGAGGTACTCCTGCGCCCAGGAGTGCAGACTGCGGAAGTCCACCCGGCCGGCCACCGCGGGGGCCATGGTCGCCAGGAACGTCGCCTGCACCCGCGGCAGGTTGTTGGCGAAGGTGACGTACAGGACGCGGCCGCCCGTGCGCTGGGCGAGGTACGCGGCGCGGTGCAGCGCGACGACCGTCTTGCCGGTGCCGGCCGGGCCGCTGATCCGCGCCGGGCCGGCCCAGTTCCGGCGCACCAGCGCCAGCTGGTCGGGGTCGAGGAAGGTCATCCACTGCTCGATGGGGGCCCGCCGGGCCTCGTCCAGCGCGGCCCGGCGCAGCCCGTCGAGGTCGAACAGGCCGTCGTCCGCGGAGGACGGTGCGGCAGGTGCGGCAGGCGCGGCCGCCGTGACCGCGGGCCGGTGCTGCGCGGCGCGGCCGTTCGCCGTCCCGTCCGCCGTACCGTTCGCCGTACCGTTCGCCGCCGGGTCCTCGTACTCGGGGAAGACCCGGCCCAGGTGTTCGGCGAGCGCCCGTACCGAGCCCGCGGGCAGCCGGGTGCGCTCCGACAGCAGCGCCGGGCCGATCTCGTGCTCGCCCAGCAGCCGCAGCCGGCCCAGTTCGGTGTCGACGCGGTGGCCGGCGAAGGCCATCAGCGGGCGGACCGCCACCGGTGACATGCCCAGCGCCGCCACCGCGCCCTCGGCGGCCTTGGTCACCGCGAGGAGTTTGCGCCGGTGCTCGTCGCGGGAGAAACCGCCGGCCCGCAGCCGCCCGCCGGACGGTTCCGGTGCGGCCCGCCAGTTCTTGACATCGATGACGAAGACCCCGCCGGGCCCGATCAGCAGCATGTCCACGTTGGCCGCCCGGGTGCCGGGCCAGCGCCGGTCCACCAGCAGCCGCCAGCCCCGCTCGGTCAGCATCAGCAGCTGGGCGGCGATCCGCCGCTCCCCCTCGCTCGCCGCCTCCCAGCGCTCGGCCCGCTGACGGGCGGCCCGCCACTGCTCCCGTAACAGCCGTTCCTGGCGCCGGGCCTCCTGGGCCCGCCGTGCTGCCGATCCGCCCGCCGCCGACCCGCCTGCCGCCATCGCGCGCCCCCTCACCTCGCCCCGCGTCCCACGGCGTCATGAACCATAGGTCGGTGGCACATGACGCGGTAGTGCGCACGGCAGGGGCACGGGTGCATGGTGCGGGCCCGTGGTCCGCGGTCCCACGGGCCCGCCGCCGGCGCGGCTATCCGCCGCTCGGCACCGGCCGCCGGCCGATCCGGAACGCCGAGGTGCCCAGGCCGTCCGGGACGCCCGGCCAGCCGGGCGAGCCCGTCGGGTGGCGGAGTTCCGAGGCGAGGTAACGGCGGCAGTTGCGGTGCCAGTTGAGGATGCCGGCCATCCAGTTCTCCAGCTCGTGGACATAGCCGTCGAGCACCTCACGGGCCTCGGCGGACAGCTGGAAGTCGTCGTAGACGACGGGCAGTTCCTTGGCCGCGACGTGCTGGAACTCCTCGATGCGCGAGGTCATGAGGTCGTTGACGATGGCCAGCGCGCTCGGGTAGTCGCAGCCGAAGAACGTCTGGACGACCAGGACGCCGTTGTGCACCTCGCCCTCGTACTCGATCTCCTTCTGGTACGAGAAGACGTCGTTCATCAGGCAGGCGAAGTCGGCGGCGGAGTTCTCCAGCGCGCGCATCGTGCCGGTGCGGTAGACCTCCGGCGGCACCCGCCGGCCGTGCCCGATCCGGCACAGGGACATGGTGAGGTCGGACCCGAACGTCGCCCGCCGCATCTCGACGTAGTCGACCGGGTCGGGGATGCGGCTCTGGATCTGGTTGTCGATCTCCCACAGCCAACTGGCCGTCATGACGTCGACGGCCTGCCGGAAGTCGCGGCGCGCCTCCGGCGTCATCGACACCACCGTACGGGGCCACAGGTCCGCCAGTCCGCGTTCGAGGGCGTTGGCCGGTTCCGGGACGGGCGCGCTGTCGTCGAGCGGCATGAACGCCGACAGCCGCTGGGTGCAGACCCTGGCCGCGGTGATGTCCCGGGTCCGGCCGAAGACCTGCGGGTAGTAGTCGTCGGCGTAGGTGCCCCAGGCCAGCCACTGGGAGCCGAGGTCGAGTTCGTCCGGGGTGGCGTCCGGATGGATGCCGGCCGCGCACAGCGCCAGGTCGTGGCGCTGCATCGCGGGCTCGTCCCAGACGTCGGAGAGCGGCACCCCGGGCTGCGGCCGCAGCATGCCCATCCGGTGCGCCCACTCGATGACCCGGCGGCGGGCGCCGTCCAGGTGCGGGCTCAGGGTGAGCGGGAACGGCATGGTGATGTCGGGGATCCGGGACGGGCCGACCTTCTGGTGGGGTACGTGGGTGTGGCTGCGGAAGCGGTGCGCTCCGGCGGTGGCCAGCGCCGTTTTCAGGTCCGCCGCCGAGGTGCCGAGGCCGGCGGCGGCGAACGGCGACCAGGGCCGCGCGGAGTCGGCCGCCGCCGCTCCGCCGCCGTTCATGTAGCGGCTGGAGCGCAGGTGCCACTCGTGGCCGCCGGACTGCCAGTCCTGCAGTCCCTTGGCGTACGCCAGCACGTCCGCGCAGGACCCGGGGTCCAGGCCGGTCTCCAGGAACAGCGCCGGGAGTTCCGTGACCACGGTGTTCTCGAACTGCTGGAGCCGGGAGGTGATCAGGTCGTTGACCGCGTCGGCGGCCTCCTGGGTGGTGCAGTTCAAGAAAGTCTCCAGCACCAGGACGCCGTTGCTCAGCTCGCCCTCGTCCTCGGTCTCCCGCTGGTAGGAGAAGAGGTCGTTGCGCAGGTGGACGCCGTCGGAGAAGGTGTCGCGCAGCACCCGCAGCGGCCGGGAGGCGGCGACCGCGGCCGGGACCTCGGCGCCGGCCGCGAACTCGACCAGGCCCGCGGACCACGGCGCGCCGCCGACCTTGCGGCGCATCTCGATGTACTCGACGGGGTTGGGAACCCGGTTGATGTGGATGTTGGACAGTTCCCAGAGGGACTCGTTGAGCAGGTGCTCGGTGCTCTCGGCGAACCGCCGGCGCCAGTCCGCCGACATGTGCGGCACGGTGCGCGCCCACAGGTCGGCGAGGCCCGCCTCGACCGGGTTGGTCGGCTCCGGTACGGGCGTGACGTCGTCCATCGGCATGAAGGCGGGCAGCCGGTCGAGGTACTGCTTGCCGCCCTCCCGGTCCAGGGTGCGCTTGAACTTCTCCAGGAAGTGGTCGTCGAAGAAGAAGACCCAGACGTACCAGTCCGTCACCAGCGAGAGCGCGTCCGCGTCGCAGTCCGGGTGGGTGTACGCGCACAGCAGGGCGTAGTCGTGGGCGTCGAGGTCCCGCTGCTCCCAGATGCCCGAGCCCTCCAGCATCCCCATCTCACGGGCCCATCGGCGGGAGTGCGTGCGCGCCGCCTCCACGTGCGGGTTCAGCCGCGCCGGATAGGGCGTGTAGAAGTGGGGCAATTCAAATGGCTGTGTCACCGTTGCTGGCCTCTCCCCAGACGTGCGGAAGGACGGCGCGCCGGATCACGCCCCCCTGACGGGGCCAGCGCTACCCCAGGGCCCGGCGCCTTAGACGTTGCGGAGGAGGAGCTTCCGCGTCCGCCGTTTTCTGCTCGCTCGGCCACACCCCGGTGATCACTTCAGTCGCCTTTCCGACACCGCGCTTTCGTTTCCCGGGGCGGTGCGGGCATCACCGGCAGTGCGGGCGTCACGGGCGGTGCGGGCAGTGCGGGCGGTGCGCAGGGCGAGTTCTGCCAGTGCCTCCGGCGCACCCGCCTGGCCCCGTATGCCGGGGAAGGCGTTGACGTCGACGACCACGGGCCCGTCCGGACCCCGCAGCACGTCCACGCCGTAGACCTCCAGGCCGTAGGCCTCGCCGGTGCGCAGCGCGAGTTCCGCCCAGCCCGGGGGCAGTTCGCCGGGCGGCAGCGGCCGGGTCGGTCCGCGCCCGTCCGGTGCCAGTTCCGAGCGGCGCAGCCCGGCGAACAGCTTCCCGTCGACCACCCACAGCTTGTGGTCCCAGCCGCTGTTCGCGGTGAACTCCTGCACGACCACCGGCTCCTGGGGCCAGGCCGCCGCCAGCTCGCGCAGCTCCGCGGCGGTGTCGGCGCGGGCCACCAGGTCGCCGCGCCGGCTGTACCGGCTCTTGACGACCAGCGGCCCGGCCGGCTCCCCCGCCGCCGCCAGTTCCCCGATCGTGTCCACCGGCCGGGTCGCGGCGAACGGCAGCCCCGCCTTCCGCCCCAGCTCCGCCATCACCACCCGGTCCTGACAACGCGCCGTCGCCGCAACGGAGTTGAGCACCGGGACGCCGTACGACTCCAGGCGGGCGGCCAGCGCCAGCGCCCGCGGCGTCCGGGCCTTGAGGAGGTACACGTCGGCGAGCGCACCGCGGTCCGGGCCGGGTGCCCCACCGCCCGGCTCCGGGTGGTCGTCCCGGTGGCCGCCCGGATCGAGGTGGTCGACCCGGTGACCGTCCGGATCGAGGTGGTCGACCCGGTGGCCGCCCGGCTCCGGGTGGTCGTCCCGGTGGCCGCCCGGATCGAGGTGCTCGTCCCGGTGGCCGCCCGGATCGAGGTGATCGACCCGGTGGCCGTCCCCGGTCAGCAGGCCGGTGACCGCGGCCAGTACCGGATGCGCCGGGTCCGCCGCGATCAGGCCGATCCTCACCGGTCGCCGCCGATCGCCGCCAGCGGAACGGTCTCCGGCGCGGCGGCGGGTACCGCGGCGGCCGGCACCGCGGTGGCCGGGACCCGCTGCCCACCGGCCGCCCCGCCCGCCCCGCCCGTGCCGTCCCCGCCGGCGAGCCGCAGCACCGCCGCCGACACCCGGGCCACCGCGTCCGGTACCTGACGGAAGCTCGGGAAGTCGTTGATGTCGACGACCACCGGCCCGTCCGGACCCAGCAGCACGTCCACGCCGTAGAGGTCGAGCCCGAAGACCGCCCCCACCTCCGCCGCGATCCGGGCGACCTCGGCGGTGAGCGGCACCTGGCGCTCGGGGACGTCGTGGCCGGGGTGCAGCGGCGAGCACCGCTCGGTGGCGTACAGCTCACCGGCGACGCAGTAGACCTTCAGATCCGTACCGGAGTTGGGGACGTACGGCTGGGCGATCAGCAGCCCGCCGCCGTTCTCCGGCGCGCCCGGCCCGGTCAGCCGGCCGGGGCTCTCGACCAGCCGCACCGCGCGCCCCGAACTGCCGTCCGCGGGCTTCACCACGAGCGGGAACGCGCTGGTGGGCAGCTTGGCGAACTCCTCGGCCCGGGCCGCCGCGTACGTCACCGGGACCGGCAGCCCGTGAGTGCGGGCGATCACCGCGGCCAGTGCCTTGTCCCGGACGCCGCGGATCGCCCGGGCGTCGTTCACCGTGGTCAGCCCGACCGCGGCGGCGGCCTCCAGCAGGGTCAGGCCCGGCCCGCCCGAGACGGTCTTGAGGACCCAGGCGTCATGGCTGCCCGCGCGGACCGACTCGGATATCGGGATCAGCGAGCGGCCGGGCCAGAGGACGTCCACCTGGTGGCCCCAGGCGCGGAGTTGGCGGATCACGTCCCTGGGCATGCCGTCGCGGCGGTACTGCTCCTCCACCAGGAAGCAGAGTTTCATCTGGGCATCCTCGTCATCACCGGGCGTCCGTCCACCGTCCGCCCGGCAGAACCACGACGCACCAGGATCCCACGCGGGGCCCGACGGGGGCGGTGCGGGCACGTGCGCCGCTACGGATCCCCGCCCGCCCCACGTTTCGGCGAGGTCACGCCACCTCCCGCGCCCGCCCCGGCCACCCCGACCAGGCGCGCCGCCGGCTCCGCCGAGCGTTGCCCCCCACCGCCCCACCTGCCGGCATCCGCCGCGTACTGCCCCAGACCGTCTCCGACGGCACCGGCGCCCCGCCCACTCGACGAACGGGCGGGGGACGGCCACCCCCTCGCCCACCCCTCGCCCACCCCTCCCCGGCCATCGCCGTCCCCGAGAACGCCCCCGCCGCGACTCTCAGGAAGACCGCCGCCCCGTGCGGGCCGCTACCGTGAGGCGGTCACGTACCGGGCGGCGAGCACGCTTCCCGTGCGGTGATCACGCAGACTCGGAAGGACTCGGAACGACAGGGAGGTCCCGCCGTGACCCACAAGGCCGTGCCCTTCGACGACCTGGACCGGAAGATCATCGCGGCGCTGATCGACAACGGCCGGGCGAGCTTCGCCGAGATCGGGACGTCCATCGGACTGTCCGCCACCGCGGTCAAACGCCGGGTCGACCGGCTGCGCGAGCACAAGGTGATCACCGGTTTCTCCGCCACCGTCCGCCCCGCCGCCCTGGGCTGGCTCACCGAGGCGTACGTCGAGGTGTACTGCGACAGCGCGGCCCCGCCCCGCCGGCTGGCCGAGGTCGTCCGCAACCACCCGGAGATCGCGGCGGCGATGACCGTCACCGGCGGCGCCGACGCCCTGCTGCACGTACGGGCGACGGACGTCGAGCACTTCGAGGAGGTCCTGGAGCGGATCCGGACCGAACCGTTCATCCGGAAGACGATCAGTTACATGGTCCTCTCCCACCTCCTCCCGGACAGCCCGGAGGCCGGCGCCCAAGCAGCAAACGAGCGCGTCTGACCCGAACCACGCAGGATTCCTGCACGCATACGCAGCATTTGTTGCTTGTGGCCGGAATCCACCCTTCCTTACCTTGGAGAGGCCCGGGTGACGATCAGTGACCCTGTGTCACAGGCCATCGATCGCGGTCACCCCGCCTGCCTCACCGGAGAGGAAGGGATACTTCTGTGCCGACGAGTAGTGCGACGAGCACCCCGAGCAGCGCGGCCGGCGCCAGCAGCCTGACCAGCGCAAGCACCCCGAGCCACGCGCACGGCCCCAGCAGTACGGCCGGGCCGAGCAGTACGGACGGACTGAGCGGTACGGCCGGGCCGAGCAGCCCCAGCCGTACGAGCAGTCCCAGCCGTACGCCCAGTCCCGCCCCGGCAGCGGCCCGCGAGCCGCGCCCCCGCCGCTACCTGATGTGCGAGCCCCGCCACTTCGACGTGCGCTACGCCATCAACCCCTGGATGCACGAGGGCACACAGGTCGACACCGCGCTGGCCGCCCGCCAGTGGGAGGCACTGGTCGACGCCTACCGCACGCACGGCCACACCGTGGAGACCGTACCGCCCGCGCCCGGCCTGCCCGACATGGTGTTCGCGGCGAACTCCGCCCTCGTCGTGAACGGCCGGGTCTTCGGCTCGCAGTTCCACGCCCCGCAGCGCCGGCCGGAGTCCACCGAGTACGAGACCTGGTTCAAGGCCGCCGGCTACGACGTCTACCGCCCCGTGGCCCTGTGCGAGGGCGAGGGCGATCTCGTCCCGGCCGGCCGCTACATCCTCGCCGGCACCGGCTTCCGCACCGCCCGCGCGGCCCACGACGAGGTGCAGGAGTTCTTCGGCGTCCCGACCATCGGCCTGCAGCTGGTCGACCCGTACTTCTACCACCTCGACACCGCGCTCTTCGTCCTCTCCGAGGACCCCGGCACCGGCGACGCGGAGATCGCCTACTACCCGGGCGCGTTCTCGTCCGGCAGCCGCGAGGTGCTGCGCCGGCTCTTCCCCGGGGCCGTGCTCGCCACCCGGGACGACGCCATGGCGTTCGGCCTCAACTCCGTGTCCGACGGCCGGCACGTCTTCGTCGCACCGCCGGCCACCGCCCTGATCGACCAGCTCGCCGCCCGCGGCTACGTCCCCGTCCCCGTCGACCTCTCGGAGTTCCACAAGGCCGGCGGCGGCATCAAGTGCTGCACCCAGGAGATCCGCTCATGACCGCACCCGTCCGCACCGTCCCGACACCCACGGCCCCCGCCCGTGCGCCCCGTTCGTCGGCCGAGCTGATCCGGGCCGAGGGCCCGGTCCTGGCCCACAACTACCACCCGCTGCCCGTAGTGGTGGCGCGCGCCGAGGGCGTCTGGGTCGAGGACGTCGAGGGCCGCCGCTACCTCGACATGCTGGCCGGCTACTCCGCACTCAATTTCGGCCACCGGCACCCGGCCCTCATCGAGGCCGCACACCGCCAGCTCGACCAGCTCACCCTCACCTCCCGCGCCTTCCACAACGACCGGCTGGCCGGCTTCGCCGAGGCCCTCGCCGAACTGACCGGCCTGGACATGGTCCTGCCGATGAACACCGGCGCCGAGGCGGTGGAGAGCGGCATCAAGGTCGCCCGCAAATGGGCCTACGACGTCAAGGGCGTCCCCGCCGACCGCGCGACGATCGTGGTGGCCGACGGCAACTTCCACGGCCGGACGACCACCATCGTCGGCTTCTCCGACGACGCCACCGCCCGCACCGGCTTCGGCCCCTTCGCCCCGGGCTTCCGCACCGTCCCCTACAACGACCTCGCCGCCCTCGAAGCCGCCGTCGACGACACCACGGCCGCCGTCCTCATCGAGCCCATCCAGGGCGAGGCCGGCGTCATCATCCCCGACGAGGGCTATCTGACCGGCGTCCGCGAACTGACCCGGCGGGCCAACTGCCTCTTCATCGCCGACGAGATCCAGTCCGGCCTCGGCCGCACCGGCACCACCCTCGCCGTCGAGCACGAATCCGTCGTCCCCGACGTCCTTCTGCTCGGCAAGGCACTCGGCGGCGGTATCGTCCCGGTCTCCGCGGTCGTCGCCCGCCGCGAGGTCCTCGGCGTCCTCGGCCCCGGCCAGCACGGCTCGACCTTCGGCGGCAACCCGCTCGCGGCCGCGGTCGGTTCCGCCGTCATCGAGCTGCTCGCCACCGGCGAGTTCCAGCGCCGCGCCGCCGAACTCGGCGAACAGCTGCGCACCGGCCTGACCGCCCTCACCGGCAACGGCATCACCGGCTTCCGGGCCCGCGGCCTGTGGGCCGGCGTGGACATCGACCCGGCCCTCGGCACCGGCCGCGAGATCAGCGAACGCCTCCTCGCGGAAGGAATCCTGGTCAAGGACACCCACGGCTCCACCATCCGCCTGGCCCCGCCCCTGACCATCACACCAGAGGAACTGTCGTCGGCCTTGGCGGCACTGGAACGGGCGGTGAGGAAGGCTTAGGTGAGGAGGGCTTAGGGGAACCGGGCCGGTGAAGAACCCGGGGAACCGTTGCGGCGAAGAACCCGGGGGAGCCGTCGCGGTGAAGAACCCGGGGAGCCATTCCCATGACGGCCGGGGGCATCCGTGATGCGGGGCTCGGAGCGTCCGTGATGCGGGGCTCGCGGCATCCGTGATGCGGGGAGGTCGTTAGGGAAGGGGCTTGGGGGGCTCCAGGAAGCGTCTGGGGGCTCTAGTGCCGCATCAAGCAACGTTCGCCCTGCGATGAGGCGTCACTCTGTTGCTGTCCTGGGCGGTGCCGGACGGCCAGAATGATCGCGTGGCTGA
>NZ_JBFACE010000078.1:0-16381 GCF_040640655.1 Streptomyces sp. NPDC021749
CAGCCACGCGATCATTCTGGCCGTCCGGCACCGCCCAGGACAGCAACAGAGTGACGCCTCATCGCAGGGCGAACGTTGCTTGATGCGGCACTAGGTCACGGCAATTGCCCGCTTTCACCGGCCCCGGAACGCCGCACCGTTCCGACCCCATCGGCCCGTCAACTACGCCCGGCGGGAGGGGAGTTGGCTGCTCACGTCCGCCCGGTCACCCCCGCCCGTCACCCCCGTACGTCGCAAGGGTCCGGTCGATGGCCGGGCCGAGGAAGGCCCGGGTGAGGGCGGCGCGTGGGAGAAGCCAGGGCGCGGGGGCGGGTGCGGGGCGCCCCGGGTCCGCGGGGACGGCCGGGGGCCGGGGGCCGGGGCCGTACCCAGCGCGCCGGGGGCGTCACCGGACAGGACGCGGCCGAACGTGTGGAGTTCGCGTCGGGTGACCGGGGGGTGACCGGGCGGTGCAGCAGTTCCCGGTGGGACCGGGTGAGGCCGGTGCGCCCCTCCTCATCGCCCGTTCAGCCCCACCCGCACCACCCCCACGATCTCCTCGTCCGAGAGCCCCAGTTGGCGGGCCTCGGCGATCAGCCGGGCGGTGGTCTCCCCCAGGCGGGCGCGGGCCGGTGAGGTGGTGCCGGTGACGACCGCGCCGCGGCCGCGGCGGAGTTCGATCAGGCCCTCCTCCTTGAGGCGCTGGTAGCCGCGCAGGACCGTGTGCACGTTCACGCCGAGGGACGCGGCGAGTTCACGGGCGGCCGGCAGCCGCTCCCCGGCACTGACGGTTCCGTCGGCGATCGCCCCGCGGACCGAGGCCGCGATCTGGTCGCCGAGCGGGACGGACGAGCCGGGATCGACCCGGAAGAGCACCTCAGCCTCCTTGCTGCGACCGCGCGCGGTCCGCGTACGTATTGAGCAGTGCGGCGGCGGTGGCCGCGTCGTCGACGGTCACGGCGAACGTCCGGCCGCCGGTGAGCGTCACCACGATCCCGTCACCCGAGCGCAGTATGAGGCCGCTGCCGCCGGGGCGGAGGCGGTAGCCCCAGCCGCCGTACTCCGTGAGCGCGGCGATCGGGCGGCCGGTGGCCTCCGTGATGCGGTCGAGGGGCACGTGCCGGAAGCGGAGCCGCGAGGACAGCAGGGTCGGTGCGACGGTCAGGCCGCGACGGTCGACGGTCACCCGTACGGAGGCGAAGGAGAGGATCAGCACCCCTGAGAGGACCAGGCTCAGGCATGCCAGCCAGTCGACGAGGAGGCCGAAGGCGAGCCCGGCGCAGAGCAGCACACCGCCGAGGACCGCCATCAGGGGCGAGCTGATGGTGCGTGACCAGCCGGCGGCGGTGCCGGCCGGGAGGTCGAGCCGGGGCGCCCGGCCGGATTCCGGGGCCGGTTGCCGGGGCGGTGCACCGGCCAGCAGCCGGCCCAGCGCACCGGCGGCCAGGGCGGCCGCCGGGATCGCGGCCAGGTGCCACCACGGCAGCCGTACGGCCGAGGCCTCGGCGACCCCCTCGTTGAGGAGCAGGGTGAGGCAGCCGGGATAGGCGATTCCCGCGGCCGTGGCGTAGCCGCCGGTGATCAGCCAGGAGGAGGCGGGGCGGAATGCCCGCACCTGGAGGAGGGCACCGAAGACGGCGCCGAATACCACGAGCAGCCCCAGAGGCATCGCCAGGAGGTCCTGGGCGGTGCCGTAGCCGTCGGCCCGGCCGCCGTCGCCGAAGTGGGTCGCGAGCGGTTCGGGCAGCCGGTCGGCGACGGCCGCGTACACGAGCACGACCGTCGTGAGCGCGGCGACGAAGGGGAACGCGGCGATCAGGGCCCGCCGGGGCCCGTTCAGCGCTGAACCGGAACGCGACCGCGCCCCGTCCCCGACCCCCGACGCACCTTTCGCACCTTTCACGCCCCTCACACCCTTCACGCGAATACATGCACTTTGCGCACCATTTAGTGCGCCATAGGGGGTAGCAGCCGATAAGACCGCTTGCGCGAACGCCCCACGACCCCGCGCACACACCGACGGTGACCCACCCTCAACCACCCCCACTTATTCGCATACTAATAGAACAACTCACTCACCATCAATTGCGTATCCATCTCATATCTGAGATACGGTCGCCCCATGGCAGACGACTACCTCGTACGCATCGGCAAGCTCATCCGTGACGCCCGGCAACACCGTGGCTGGACTCAGACGCAGCTCGCGGAGGCGCTCGGCACCAGCCAGAGTGCGGTGAATCGCATCGAACGCGGGAACCAGAACATCAGCCTTGAGATGATCGCCCGGATCGGCGAGGCACTGGACAGCGAGATCGTTTCGCTCGGCTATGCCGGCCCGATGCATCTGCGGGTGGTCGGTGGCCGCCGGCTGTCCGGCAGCATCGATGTGAAGACGAGCAAGAACGCCTGCGTGGCACTGCTCTGCGCCACTCTGCTGAACGCCGGACGCACAACTCTGCGCCGGGTGGCCCGTATTGAGGAGGTCTACCGCATCCTCGAAGTGCTCGGCAGCATCGGCGTACGCACCCGCTGGATCAACGACGGCAACGACCTGGAGATCGTGCCGCCCGCGGAACTCGACCTGGACTCCATGGACTTGGAGGCCGCCCGTCGCACCCGCAGCGTCATCATGTTCCTCGGCCCGCTGCTGCACCGCATGGACCGCTTCAAACTGCCGTACGCGGGCGGCTGCGACCTCGGCACCCGTACCGTCACCCCGCACATGGCGGCGCTGCGGCACTTCGGGCTGGAGATCACCGCGACCGACGGCACGTACCTCGGCGAGGTCGACCGCACCGTCACCCCCAAGCGCGCGATCGTGCTGACCGAGCGCGGGGACACCGTCACCGAGAACGCCCTTCTGGCGGCGGCCCGGCACGACGGCGTCACGGTCATCCGCAACGCCTCCTCCAACTACATGGTCCAGGATCTCTGCTTCTTCCTGGAGGAGTTGGGCGTCCGGGTCGACGGCATCGGCACCACCACCCTCACCGTCCACGGCACCGCCCACATCGAGCGCGATGTGGACTACGCCCCCTCCGAGGATCCGGTCGAGGCGATGAGCCTGCTGGCCGCCGCGGTCGTCACCGAGTCGGAACTCACCATCCGCCGGGTGCCGGTGGAGTTCCTGGAGATCGAGCTCGCGGTCCTGGAGGAGATGGGCCTGGACCACGAACGCAGCACGGAGTACGCCGCCGACAACGGCCGCACCCGGCTGATCGACCTGACCGTCCGCCCGTCCAAACTCCAGGCGCCGCTGGACAAGATCCACCCGATGCCCTTCCCGGGCCTGAACATCGACAACGTCCCCTTCTTCGCCGCCATCGCGGGCAGCGCCCAGGGCCAGACCCTGATCCACGACTGGGTCTACGACAACCGCGCGATCTACCTGACGGACCTCAACCGCCTCGGCGCCCAGGTCAAACTCCTCGACCCGCACCGGGTCCTGGTCGACGGCCCGACCCGCTGGCGCTCCGCGGAAATGATGTGCCCCCCGGCCCTGCGCCCCGCCGTCGTCGTCCTCCTCGCCATGATGGCCGCCGAGGGCACGTCCGTCCTCCGCAACGTCTATGTCATCAACCGCGGTTACGAGGACCTCGCGGCCCGCCTCAACTCGATCGGCGCGCAGATCGAGATCTTCCGGGACATCTGACCGGCGCCCCGGCCCCGCACCCGGCTACGGCAGCCCGCTCGCCCGCCCGTCGCCGGCTGTCGTCAGCCGGGCCGGGCCGGGCCGTGCCGACGTCTCCGGTGTCACAGCGAGCCGTGCGGGGTGAGTATGACGAATTCGGCGCCTGCGGAGTCCGTGCAGACGGCCAGGCGGCCGACGCCCTCGGCGGTTTCGGGGCCCATGGAGAGGGTGCCGCCGTTGCCGGTGACCAGGCCGACGGTGGCGTCGCAGTCCTTGGAGATGAAGACGGGGTGCCAGTAGGGCTTGCCCGTGGGGGCGAGGAGGTCGGCGGGGACGCCCATGAGACCGCCGTGCGTACGGTCGTTGCCGCAGTTCGCGGGGGTGAGGAGGGTGTAGGTGCCGCCGCCGGCGGGGAGCGGCATGTCCTGGGTCTGCCAGCCGAACACGGTCTTGTAGAAGGCCTGGGCGGCGGCCGGGTCGGTGGTGTACAGCTCCGTCCAGCCCAGGCTGCCCGCGGCGTCCGCGGTTTCGAAGCCCGGGTACCGCGCGGGCTGCCAGACGGCGAAGTCCGCGCCCTGCGGGTCCGTGAGCTGCGCGAACCGGCCGTCGTCGGCTCCGACCGCGGCCGGCTGCGCACGGACCGAGCCGCCCGCCTGCTCCACCGCCTTGACCGTGGCGTCCGCGTCGGGGGTGTGGAAGTAGATCGTCCAGGCCGACTCCGCGCCGTCCTCGGTGAGCGGACCGACCGCGCCCACCGCCTTCCCGTCGAGCCGGAAGAGCGTGTATCCACCCGCCTGCCGGTCACCGAACGGCTCCGACCGCCAGCCGAACACCGCTCGGTAGAAGGCCGTCGCGACCTCGACATCGGGCGCCCCCAGATCGAGCCAGCACGGGGAGCCGGGGACGAAGTCAGTAGTGATCATGGCGGTTCCCTTCGCGGATCGTCTCTGACTTCAGCCTGACATTCGGCACTGACACTCGCCCGTCGGAACGGACGGTGACCGCCGGGCGGCGGGCCGTGCCCGGCACCGCCCGCCGTCGGCGTTCAGGCCCGGTAGAGCTCCTTCGCGATGATCGAGCGCTGCACCTCCGTGGCGCCCTCGTAGATGCGGGGTGCCCGGACCTCTCGGTAGAGGTGCTCCAGGAGGTGGCCGCGGCGCAGTGCGCGGGCGCCGTGGATCTGGACGGCGGCGTCGACCACGTACTGCGCGGTCTCGGTGGCCAGCAGTTTGGCCATCGCCGAGCGGCGGGCGATGTCGCGGGCCCCGGTGTCGTACGCGGTGGCCGCCGCGTACACCAGGAGGCGGGCCGCCTCGGTGCGGGTGGCCATCTCGGCGAGCTGGTGGCCGACGGACTGCAGGTCCTTGAGCGGACCGCCGAACGCGGTGCGCGCGCCGGCGTGCGCCACCGCGGCGTCCAGCGCGGCCTGCGCCATGCCGACCGCGAAGGCGCCCACGCTCGGCCGGAAGAGGTTCAGGGTGCCCATCGCGACGGCGAATCCGCCGTCCACCTCGCCCAGGACATCCTCGCTGGTCACGGGCGTGCCGTCGAAGACCAGCGTGCCGATGGGGTGCGGGCTGAGCAGGTCCAGGTGCGCACCGGTCAGCCCGGGGCGGTCGGCGGGCACCAGGAAGGCGGTGACGCCACGGGACCCCGGCGCGCCCCCGGTGCGGGCGAAGACGGTGGCGAAGTCCGCTTCGGGCGCGTTGGAGATCCAGCACTTCTCGCCGGTCAGCCGCCAGCGGCCCGGCCCGTCCGGCTCGGCGGCCAGCGACAGCGCGGCGGCGTCCGAGCCCGCGTCCGGCTCGCTCAGGGCGAAGGCGGCGACCGCGCGCCCCGCGGCGACCTCGGGCACCCAACGGGCGCGCTGCGCCTCGGTCCCCGACTGGACGACCGGACAGGTCCCCAGCCCCTGGAGCGCGAGGGCGGTCTCCGCCTCCGTGCACTCCTGGGCGAGGGATTCCCGCAGCAGGCACAGGTCCAGGGCGCGCAACGGCCCGTCGTCCGGGAACAGGCGGCGCAGCAGGCCGAGTTCGCCGAGTGCCGCGACCAGGGGGCGGTTGACCCGGCCCTCGGTGCCCTTCTCGGCGAGCGGGCTCAGCCGTTCGGCCGTCATGGCGCGCAACGCGGCACACCATTCCTGCTCGTCCGGTCCCAGCGCGAATACAGTCACGAGGCGGCTCCCTGGTAGCGGTCCTCTATCGCGGTCTGTTGACTGCCGTCACGAACACGTTACGCTGACGACGGATCCGAACGGCAGCCCCCGGGGCGAGGGACAGCCCTTGAGCGACGGACAGTCCCTGAACAACCGACAGTTCTGGAGCAGTCTCGACGGCTCGTCGGCCGGTCCCGGCCGGAGGGACGAGCAGCCGACCGAGCGCGGCCACCCGGCCGTCCTAGGGGGCGCACCGCCATGGAGCCACGGTCCTCGGCCCACACCGACACCTTCGCGCGCGACCGGCTGCCGCCCCGCGAGCAGTGGCCGCACCTGACCGACCTGGGCTATCCCGACCGGCTGAACTGCGGCGCCGAGTTGCTGGACGGCACCCTCGCCCGACACGGCGCCGACCGGCCCGCGCTCCGCGACGCGCACGGCGGGGTGTGGACGTACGGGGAACTGCGCGCCCGGGTGGACGCGATCGCGCACGCGCTGACCGGCCCGCTGAACGTCCGCCCCGGCAACCGCGTCCTGCTCCGCGGCCCCACCACGCCCTGGCTGGCCGCCTGCTGGCTCGCCGTGATGAAGGCCGGCGCGGTCGCCGTGACGGTCCTGGCCTCCCAGCGCCCCGACGAACTCGCCACGATCTGCGGGCTGGCACAGGTGCGGCACGCCCTCTGCGCGGCCGAGGCGGTCGACGATCTGGTCAAGGCCGCGGTCCCCGGGCTGCGGATCACGACGTACGGCGGCGACGGGCCGGACAATCTGCGGCACCTGGCCCGGCCCGGCGGCGCCCCGTACCCGGCGGTGCCGACCGCGGCCGACGACGTCGCGCTGATCGCCTTCACCTCCGGCACCACCGGCCGCCCCAAGGGCTGTCTGCACTTCCACCGGGACGTGCTCGCCATCGCCGACACCTTCTCCGCGCAGGTGCTGCGGCCCACCCCGGACGACGTGTTCGCCGGCAGCCCGCCGCTGGGTTTCACCTTCGGTCTCGGCGGGCTGGTGGTCTTCCCGCTGCGGGCCGGCGCCTCGGCCCTGCTCGCCGACTGGGGCGGCCCCGAGCGGCTGCTCGACGACATCGCCCGGCACCGGATCTCGGTGCTGTTCACCGCGCCGACCGCCTACCGCACGATGCTGCCCCGGCTCGCCGGGCACGACGTCTCCTCGCTGCGCCGCTGCGTGTCGGCCGGGGAGAACCTGCCCGCCGCCACCTGGCAGTCCTGGTACGAGGCGACCGGTCTGCGGATCATCAACGGCATCGGCGCCACGGAACTGCTGCACATCTTCATCTCCGCCGCCGACGAGGCGATCCGGCCCGGCACCACCGGCCTGCCGGTGCCGGGCTTCGAGGCGCGCGTGGTGGGCCCGGACGGCACCCCGGTGCCGGACGGCGAGCCCGGCCTGCTGGCGGTCCGCGGCCCGACGGGCTGCCGCTACCTCGCGGATCCGCGGCAGACCGAGTACGTACGGGACGGCTGGAACCTCACCGGCGACACCTATGTCCGCGAGCCGGACGGCTACTTCCGCTACGTGGCCCGCGCGGACGACATGATCATCTCCGCCGGGTACAACATCGCCGGCCCCGAGGTGGAGGACGCGCTGCTGCACCACCCCGACGTCACCGAGGCGGCGGTGGTCGGACGGCCGGACGAGGAGCGCGGCCAGGTGGTGGTCGCCCACGTCGTGCTGCGGGCCGGCGTGCCGGAGGGGCCGGACACCGTCGCCGCGCTGCGCGCCTTCACCAAGTCCCGCATCGCCCCGTACAAATGCCCCCGCGAGATCGTCTTCCACACCGCGCTGCCGCGCACCCCGACCGGCAAGCTCCAGCGCTTCCGGCTGCGCGCGCCGCACGGGGCGGCCGACCCGTCCCGCGGGCCGGACCCGGTCGCCGATCTACAGTGATCAGGTGACCGACCAGCAGACACAGCGCACCCCACGGTCCCTGATCGTCACCTTCTACGGTGCGTACGGGCGCGACGAGCCCGGCCCGGCGGACCAGGCCCGGCCGGTGCCGGTCGCCGCGCTGATCCGGCTGCTCGGCGTGCTCGGCGTCGATCCGCCGTCGGTGCGTTCCGCGGTCTCCCGCCTCAAGCGGCGCGGTCTGCTCGTCCCCGGGCGCACGGCCACCGGTGCGGCTGGTTACGGGCTGTCGGACGAGGGCCGGCAACTGCTGGACGACGGCGACCGGCGGATCTTCGGCCGGCCGGCCGCGCGGCTGTCCGACGGCTGGGTGCTGGCCGTCTTCTCCGTCCCCGAGGAGGAGCGGCACAAACGGCACCTGCTGCGCTCGCGGCTGGCCCGGCTGGGCTTCGGTACCGCCGCTCCGGGTGTGTGGATCGCCCCCGCGCACCTCTACGAGGAGACCCGGCACACCCTGGAGCGGCTCGAACTCGCCCCGTACGTCGACCTGTTCACCGGTACGCATGCGGGTTTCGCGCCGACCGCCCGATCGGTGGCGCGGTGGTGGGACCTGGACGCCATCGCCGCGCAGCACCGCGCCTTCCTGGCGGAGCAGGAGCCGGTGCTGCGCCGCTGGTCGCGGCGGCGCACGGTGCCGGGCGAGACGGCCTACCACGACTATCTGCTGGCCCTGGACGCCTGGCGCCGTCTGCCGTACGCGGATCCCGGTCTGCCCTCTCCCCTCCTGCCGGAGGACTGGCCGGGTGGCCGCGCCGCGGAGGTCTTCGGCCGGCTGCACGACACTTTGCAGGCGGCGGGAGCCCGTTACGTGCGTGAGGTGACGGCCGGGCCGTGAGGGGCCGCTGCGGGTAGCGGTGAGGGCCCGTCAGGGGCGCCTGGGCGCGCACGTGGCGCCGTGCGCCGGACCGTGCCTCAGCGGCGGCGCTGCACGGGCCGGACGGCGCGCGCGGCGCCCGCGGCTCCGGCGGCTCCCGCGGCCATGGCGGGACGCGGCCGGGCGGCGGCGATAACCGACACCACGTCCTTGAACGAACTGCACATCCGGGTGCCGGCGACCGCGGCCAACTCGCCGAAGGTGCCGACCCCGTACGTCACCGCGACCGGCTCCATCCGCGCGGTGACCGCCATCCTCATGTCCCCCACCGTGTCCCCCACGTACGCGGTCTGCCAGGCCGCGACCCCCAGCCGGCCGGCCGCCCGCAGCACCAGCTCCGGGTGCGGCTTGCCGCGCCGGACCATGTCCTGGCCGACGACCGGCCCGACCAGGTCGCGGATGCCCATGACGTCGAGCAGCGCCTCGGCGCTACGGGTGGGCTTGGACGTGGCGACCGCCAGCTCGACGCCGTGGGCGCGCAGCGCGGACAGCCCCGCGCTCACACCGGGGAAGAGCAGCTGCGGTCCCTGACAGAGCACTTCGTAGGAGAACAGTTCGCGGTAGCGGTTGATGGCGGCCTGCACCCTGCCGTCGTCCTCGGGGCGGCCCAGCAGCCGGCCGAAGGCGGGGCCGGGAGGCTTGCCGATGGCCGCCGCCGCCTGCCGCGCGGTCACCGAACAGCCCTGCTCCGAAGCCACCTTGACCAGTAGTTTGCTGATGGCGGGCAGGGTGTTTGCGAGGGTGCCGTCCAGGTCGAATACGGCGGCTCGGAGCGTGTCGACTCCGGTACCCCGTGCGCCTCTCACGGGACGTTCGCGGACTTCCGTTGCTACGCGCATGGCTGGAGACCTTTCGGGTTCCGGTGGGGGTGCGGGTTCTGTGACGTTGCTCGCTCTGCTGGTTGGGCGGCCCGCGGTCGACGACTCGTAACGGCAGAGGCGGTCTCGCCATGGCGCACCGCTGTCCTAGGGCGGCACGCGACCGACGGGGCGGCTGCAACGGAAGGGAACGTCCCGTTTACCGCCTTCGGAGATTTAAAAACCGCCTGCGCTGTTTGTCAATGTGCCTTTGTCCATCCCTGACGGATCGACAACCTCCTTTCCAGCCTTCAGACTGGACACACACGCTTCATCGGGCCGCCGAAGCCCCCGAGCGGGCGGCGAACCGTCGACTTCCCGTCAGGAGACGCGAGTTCTGGCCAAACCCCTGGACCATATCGAACCGCATGGTTGGTTTTCTATGTAGACTGCATCAGCTCGCAGCCGTACTAGAGACGGGACGGACACCGTGCCCACCCAGCATCGCGCCATCCAGAGCCGCCAGGCACTCATCCGCTCGGCCGCAGAGACCTTCCTGGAGAAGGGGGTGCCCGCCGCGGGCATGGTCGAGATCAGCCGGCGGGCCCGCCTGAGCAAGGGCGCCCTCTACTTCCACTTCACGTCCAAGGACGACCTCACCCTGGCGGTGCGGGACTCCGCGCTGGCCACCCTCAAGGAGATCGAGGGCGCCTTCACCCGCTCTCCGGAGCCGCTGCCCCAGGCCGTACGGGACTTCGCCGTCGAGCTGTTCGACCGGGTGCGGACCGACGCGGTGCTGCGCGCCGGACTGCGGCTGCGGCCCGAGACCGCGCCGGGCCTCGGCATCTACGCCCTGGAGCAGCGCTGGTACGCGCTCTTCCTCGACAAGGCGGTCACCTGCGGTACCGGCCGCCCCGGCGGGCCGGCCGCGGCGGACGCGCCGGACGCCGAACCGCGGCATACCGCACAGCTGTTGACCTCGATCGTGGTGGGGCTTCTGCATCTGGGGGACGAGGACGGCGCCTGGTGGGACGAGGAGGCCGTCGCCGGACTGTGGGCGCTGCTGCCGGAGGCCCCGGAGCGGGTGCCGGCCGCGGGCGTTCCCGCACCGGCGCAGCTGCCGGCGGCCGGCTGATCCCGTCCGCCGCACCGTCCCCGGGCCGCACCCGCGGCCCGTCTTCATGTCTTCCTGTCTTCCTGTCACGCGAACGCGCAGGCGTCCGCGTCACCACTCGATGAACACCGCGCCGATGCCCGCACATCGATGCCGTCCGGCGCCTGCGATCACCTCTGCGCACCCCTCTTCGGCAGCGAACTCGTCATCTCCATAAGGATGTTGGACGAGTACGCCGGCCCGGCGCAGCCGTCACCGGGGCCCGCCGGACGCCGTGGTGCGTCCCCGGGGCCCGGGCATCCGCCAGGTGAAGTGCCCTGCGCCCGAAGGGCGCTTCGGGCGGCGCGCGGACTCCATACCGCACGGTTGGCTTCTTTATGATGCGGAAATAGACTGCGCGGCCACGGGCGGCGGGTGGCAGGCAGCAGGCAGCAGGCAGCAGGCAGCAGGCAGCAGGCAGGCACAACAACTCCAGGACGGCATAGGGAGGATGATCGGTGGTCAAGCAGGAACGCGCACTGCGCACCCGGCGCGCCGTCCTCGAAGCAGCGGCCCATGTCATCGGAACCCGTGGGTACCAGGCCGCCACCATGGCCGAGATCATCCAGCGCGCCGGAGTCACCAAAGGGGCGGTGTACTTCCACTTCACCTCCAAGGACGCGCTGGCCCGCGCGGTCATCACGGAGCAGACCGACCCGTTCCTTCCGCAGGTCAGCGAGTCCCGGCTGCAGGACGCCATCGACTTCACGCACCAGGTGGCACTGGCCCTGCGCAGCGACCCGATGCTGCAGGCCGGCACCCGTATCGCGGTGGAGACGACCTTCAGCGAGGAGCCGCTGGCGCCGTACCAGACGTGGACGGACATCATCACGACGATGTTCCGCGAGGCCCGGGACAACGGTGAGTTGCTGCCCGGAGTGGCGCCGGAACGGGCGGCCGAGTTCTTCGTCGCCGCCTATATGGGGGTGCAGTTGTTCTCGCGGGCCGCGACCAATCGCGCCGACCTCCCCGAGCGGGTCACCGCGCTGTGGAAACACACCCTGCCGGGGCTGGCCGCGCCCGGCGCGATGGGCCATCTCGACCCGCACGGCCGCAGCGTGCAGGTCTCCGTCCGCGCTCCCCTTGGCACTGGTTAACAAACCACATGGTCCGTATCTTGGTCCCCCCGGGCCGTTGTCGAACCTCCGCCCGCCAGGGCGCTGAGAGCCGCACAGCAGAAAGGGACGCCTATGGCCAGCGCCGCCCTCATGCCGTCCTCGCGCGATCAACGCCACGACTCCGCAGTCCGGTTGACGGACGGAAACCGACCGTCCTCTTTGTCCACGACCGTTCCGCGCGGGTACGTCCACCGCGCCGCCGTGTCCGAGGTGTTCCTCACCAACTGGCGGCGCGGTCCCGGCGACAGCTGGGCGGTGAGCGCCCAGTGGCCGCGGGCCCACAGTTTCTACGCACCGGTCGACGGGCTGCACGATCCGCTGCTGTTGATCGAGACCGTGCGGCAGGCGGGGATACTGCTGAGCCATGTGGCGCACCGGGTGCCGCTCGACCACCCCATCATCTGGCAGCACGTCCGCTACGACCTCGCCCCGCAGGCGCTGCGCACCGCCGACGAACCAGCCGAGGTGGAGCTGCAGATCACCGACCATGACGTCGTACGCCGCGGGAAGCGCCTGATCAGCGCCCGTCAGGAGTTCCGCATCCGGTGCGACGGCGCCCACCTGGCCCATGCCCGGCTCATCTACTCCTGTCACAGCCCGGCGGTCTACCGCCGGCTGCGCGGCAGATACAGCGACCTGGCGTTCGCCACCTCCCGCCGGCTGCCGGTGCCGGAGCCGGTCACCCCGCAGCTGGTCGCCCGGGACCACGACCGCGATGTGGTGCTCTCCCCCACCGGCCTTCCGGACCGCTGGCAGCTGCGGGTCGACCCCTCCCATCCGGTGCTCTTCGGCCATCCCGTCGACCACGCCCCCGGCATGCTGATGGTCGAGGCCGCCCGGCAGGCCGCCCAGGCGGTGATGCCCGGTGTGCCGACGCTGCCGGTCTCGCTGGAGTGCTCCTTCGAGCGGTACGCCGAGCTGGACGCGCCGAGTTGGGTGCGGGCGCGCACCCCGGGCCTGGCTCCGGCCGGCGGCGCGCAACGGGTCGAGGTGGGCGTGGAACAGCACGGAAGACCGGTGGTCGCCGCGCGGATCACCAGCGTGCCGGTGCCCTGAGGGCCCGGCTCCCCAGCGGCCCCGCCCGCGCTGCCCGTGCCTCCCCCCGTCACCGCAGCGTGAGGCGGGGCTTCGGCGCGTCGGTGCGCCCGGTGGGCGGGGTGCGGCTGCCCGCCTGGTAGGGCAGCGGCCAGGGGGCGCCCGGACCGGCGTAGCCCTGCTCGGCGGCGGCGTGCAGCGTCCAGTGCGGGTCGTAGAGGTGCGGTCGGGCCAGTGCGCACAGGTCGGCGCGGCCGGCGAGGACGAGGGAGTTCACGTCGTCCCAGGAGGAGATCGCGCCGACCGCGATGACCGGCACGCCGAGGGAGTTGCGGATCCGGTCGGCGAACGGCGTCTGGTACGAGCGTCCGAAGTCGGGGCGCTCGTCGGACACGACCTGCCCGGTGGAGACGTCGATGGCGTCGGCGCCGTGCTCGGCGAACGCGGCCGCCATGGCCACCGCGTCCTCGGCGGTGGTGCCGCCGTCGGCCCAGTCGGTGGCGGAGATCCGGACGGTCATCGGCCGGTCGTCCGGCCAGACCTCACGTACCGCGTCGAAGACGTCGAGCGGGAAGCGGAGCCGGCCGGCCAGGGAACCTCCGTAGGCGTCGGTGCGTTGATTGGTCAGCGGGGAGAGGAAGCCGGACAGCAGATAGCCGTGGGCGCAGTGGAGTTCGAGGAGGTCGAAACCGCAGTCGGCGGCGCGGCGCGCGGCGTCGGTGAACTCGCGCCGGAGGTCTGCCAGTTCGCCGGTGGTCAGCTCGTGGGGACGCTGGCTGCCGGGCTTGTAGGGGAGGGGGGATGCGGCGACGAGCGGCCAGTTGCCGGTGTCGAGCGGTTCGTCGATGCCGTCCCACATCAGCTTGGTGGAGCCCTTGCGGCCGGAGTGGCCGAGCTGCACGCCGAGCGCGGTGCCGGGCGCCCGGGTGTGCACGAAGTCGGTGACGCGGCGCCAGGCCGCCGCCTGTTCGTCCGTGTAGAGGCCGGCGCAGCCCGGGGTGATCCGGCCCTGTTCGCTGACGCACACCATCTCGGTCATCACGAGTCCGGCCCCGCCGAGGGCCCGGGCGCCGAGGTGCACGAGGTGGAAGTCACCGGGGACGCCGTCCTCGGAGGAGTACATGTCCATCGGTGACACGACCACGCGGTTGCGCAGGGTGAGTCCGCGCAGCCGGAAGGGCGTGAACATCGGCGGGGTGCCGGCCGGGATGCCCGCCTCGTCCTCGACGGCGGCGACGAATCCGGCGTCGCGCAGCCGCAGGTTGTCGTGGGTGACGCGGCGGCTGCGGGTGAGCAGGTTGAAGGCGAACTGGCGCGGCGGCTGGTCGACGTACCCGGCCAGTTCCTCGAACCACGCGAGGCTGGCGCGGGCGGCCCGCTGCGTGGAGGCGACGACGGGCCGGCGCTCCGCCTCGTAGGCGGCCAGGGCTCGGGGGATGTCGGGCTGCTCCTGGAGGCAGGCGGCCAGCGCCAGGGCGTCCTCGACGGCGAGTTTGGTGCCGGAGCCGATGGAGAAGTGCGCGGTGTGCGCGGCATCGCCGAGCAGCACGGTGTTGCCGTGCGACCAGTGCTCGTTGACGACCGTGCGGAACGCGATCCAGCTGGAGTTGTTGGACCGCAGGGCCCGCCCGCGCAGGGCGTCGGTGAAGACCTTGCCGCACCATTCCACCGAGGTGCGCTCATCGGCCCGGTCCAGCCCGGCGGCCCGCCAGACCTCCTCCCGCATCTCGACGATGACGGTGCTGGCACCGAGAGCGGGTTCGGGACCGGCGGGACGGGCACCGTCAGGCGCAGGACCGGGGTCGGCGGGCTCACGGCCGGCGTCGGCGGGCTCAGGGCCGGCGTCGGCGGGCTCAGGGCCGGCGTAGGCGGGCTCACGGCCGGCGTCGGCGGGCTCAGGACCGGCGTAGGCGGGCTCACGGCCGGCGTCGGCGGGCTCAGGACCGGCGTAGGGGTAGGCGTGGAGCTGGACGACGCCGTGCTCGGTCTCGGCGATCTCGAAGCGGAAGGCGTCGAAGGCGAAGTCCGCGGCGAGCCAGATGTAGCGGCAGCGGTGGGTGGTCAGCCGCGGCCGGAAGACGTCGGCGTGTGCGGTGCGGGTCGCGCTGTGCACCCCGTCGGCGGCGATGACCAGGTCGTATTCCCGGGCCAGCGCGGCGGCGGGCGGCGCCTCGGTACGGAAGCGCAGGTCCACGCCGAGGCCGCGGCAGCGCCGGTGCAGCACGGCCAGCAGCCGACGCCGGCCGAGTGCGGCGAAGCCGTGCCCGCCGGAGGTGAGGGTCCGACCGCGGTGCACGATGTCGATGTCGTCCCAGCGGACGAACTCCGCCTGGAGCGCGCGGTAGACCTCCGGGTCGGCGTGCTCGATGCCGCCGAGCGTCTCGTCGGAGAGGACGACGCCGAAACCGAAGGTGTCGTCGGGGGCGTTGCGCTCGAATACGGTGATCTCGCGGGTGGGGTCGAGCCGTTTGAGGAGCGCAGCGGCGTACAGTCCGCCCGGCCCGCCGCCGATGACCGCGACCCGCACGGCTATTTCCCCTGCCACTTGGGCGTCCGCTTCTCGGTGAAGGCGGCGTGGAATTCCGCGTAGTCGGCGCTGTTCATCAGCAGTGCCTGGGTCGCGGCGTCCATCTCGACGGCGGCGGCCAGCGGCATGTCGAGTTCGGCGGTGAGCAGCGCCTTGGTCTGCGCGTGCGCCAGCGCGGGCCCCTCGGCGAGCCGTCGGGCGAGCGCGGCGGCCGCCTCGTCGGCCCGTCCCTCGTCCGCCAACTCGCTGATCAGGCCGAGCCGTTCGGCCTCCGGCGCCCGTACCGCGTCGCCGAGCATCAGCAGCCGGGTGGCGTGCCCGAGCCCGATGACCCGCGGCAGCAGATAGGCCGCGCCCATGTCGCCGCCGGACAGCCCGACCCGGGTGAAGAGGAACGCGAAGCGGGCCGAGGGGTCGGCGACCCGGAAGTCCGCGGCCAGCGCGAGCACCGCACCGGCCCCGGCCGCGACGCCGTGCACCGCCGCGATCACCGGGAACGGGGCCTCCCGCACGGCCCGCACGACCTGCCCGGTCATCCGGTTGAAGTCCAGCAGCTGGCCGGTGTCCATGCCCAGGGTGGCGCCGATGATCTCCTCGACATCACCCCCCGAGCAGAACCCGCGCCCCTCGCCGGCCAGCACGAGGGCGCGTACGGAGCGCTCCCGCGACAGCTCGGCGAGCAGATCACGGAGATCGGCGTACGCCTCGAAGGTCAGCGCATTGAGCTTCTCCGGTCGCGCCAGGGTGACCGTGGCGACCCCGTCCTCCCTGGTCACACGGATGTGCTGCCAGGTCTGCGTACTCCGGGCGGATCCTGCGAACGGACTCATCGGACTGCCTGCCCCCTTCGGCGGGTCGGCCGGTGGTGCTCTTCCGGATGCCCTTCGAAGCTATCACTGTTCTGTGACTGTCGTCATGATGGCGCGATATGAGTTCGGGAGCGGGCCGAGTTTCCGTCGAGGCTGGGGGCGGGAGGCGGGGCGGGGTGGGGAGGTCCTGGGTGTCGGCGAATTACGGCCGAGGCCTTCGGGATACGGACGGTCGTTGGGGATGCGGGGTGGTCGTCGGAGGTACGGCGCGGCGGTCGTCGGGGATGCGGGGTGGTCGTCGGAGGTACGGCGCGGCGGTCGTCGGGGATGCGGGGTGGTCGTCGGAGGTACGGCGCGGCGGTCGTCGGGGATGCGGA
>NZ_JBFACE010000078.1:16476-16758 GCF_040640655.1 Streptomyces sp. NPDC021749
GCGGTGGTCGTCGGAGGTACGGCGCGGCGGTCGTCGGGGATGCGGTGGTCGTCAGGGAGCCTCGGCCCTCGGGAATACCGCGCCCCGCCCTCACGTTGTCGGCCCCGAGGGGGCGCTCGCGACCCTTAGGGGATCTGTTCCCCTTCCCCCTAAGACGTCGTTTCACTTGGTGAGGCGGCGGTAGCCAATGAGGGTCGCTGCTATGCCGACGAAGGCGAGGAAGTGTTCGGCCTTGCGTTCATAGCGGTGGTGCAGGCGGCGGCATCCGGCGAGCCAGGAGAC
>NZ_JBFACE010000079.1:0-16435 GCF_040640655.1 Streptomyces sp. NPDC021749
CACGACTCGATCTGCTCAACCGTCAGCGACTTCTCACACAGTCACACCAACGAGCCCCACCCCACACAGTCACACCACATGCGGTTGCAGTATTAGGGGGTGGCGAACAGATCCCTTAAGGGGCGCGCGGGCCCCCTGCGGGGCCACAACGCGAGGGTGGGGGAGGGTATTCCCCACGACGGGGGCAGGCGTGGGGAAGGCGCGGGAAGGCGTGTGTGGCGGCCGAAGGCGGCGTTCGCTACGGTCCGTCGACCCTCAACTCCTGGGCCAGGACTGCCGCTTGGACCCGGCTGCGGAGGTCGAGTTTGGCCAGGAGGCGGCTGACATGGGTCTTGACGGTGGCCTCTGCCATTGCCAGGCGTAAGGCGATGTCGGCGTTGGAGAGGCCGCGGCCCAGGCAGCCCAGGACCTCGCGTTCGCGCGGCGTCAGGGCGTCCAGGACCGACGGATCGGGGGCGTCCGCGTCGCGTGCCGCCCGCGCCGCCGTACGGGGACTGGCGAATTCCGCGATCAGCCGGCGGGTGACCGCCGGGGCGATCAGGCCCTCGCCGGACGCCACCGTGCGCACCGCGGTCAGCAGCGCGCCCGCGTCGCTGTCCTTGAGCAGGAAGCCGGCGGCGCCCGCCCGCAGCGCCCCGAAGACGTACTCGTCCAGGTCGAAGGTGGTCAGCACCAGGACGTCCGCCAGCTTCTCGGCGACCACCCGGCGGGTGGCGGAGACCCCGTCCAGCCGCGGCATCTGAATGTCCATCAGGACGAGGTCGGGGCGCAGTTCCCGGGCCAGCCGGACCGCCTCCTCGCCGTCCTCCGCCTCCCCGACGACATCGATGTCGGGGGCGGAGCGCAGGATGAGGACCAGCCCGGCCCGTACGGCGGACTGGTCCTCGGCGACGAGAACCCGGATCGGCTGCGCGTCGGCGCCTGTCATCGTTGCTCTTCCTCCTCGGCCGCGGGCAGCGCTGCCCGCACCAGCCAGACTCTGCCGGCCGGCCCGCTCTCCGGGCCGGCCTCGAATGCCCCGCCCAGCAGGGCGGTCCGCTCGCGCATCCCGACCAGACCGGTGCCCGACCCCGGGGCGCGGGGCCCGGGCCGGTCGGCGAACGGGCTGCGGACGGTGACGGTGAGCGCCCCGCCGCGGTCGTGGGCGATCCGCACCCGGACCTCGCCGGGCGCGGCGTGCTTGAGCGCGTTGGTCAGGGACTCCTGGACGATGCGGTACACGGCCAGCTCGACCGGGGCGGCGGTGCGCGGGCCGGCCCCGGTGCCGTCCGGGTGGCGGGCGTCGTCCAGGACGAAGTTCAGCCCGCTGCTCGCGCCGTTCGTCCGGGCCTGGGCGATCAGCGCGTCCAGCCCGTCGAGGGTGGGGGTCGCGGCCGGCTCGTCGGCGTACTCGGCGGAGGCCTTCGGGTCACGTAACAGGCCGATCAGCCGGCGCATTTCGGACAGACCCTGCACGCTGTTCTCCCGGATGACGCCGAGTGCCTCGCGGGTCGCCGACGGGTCGTCGATGGACTGGGCGGCGGTGGCGTGGATCGCGATCGCGGACAGGTGGTTGGCGACCATGTCGTGGAGTTCCCGGGCCATCCGCGCGCGTTCGCCGGCCACCGCCTGCGTCCGGTCCATCTCGGCCAGCAGCGCGGTCTGTTCGGCCCGCAGCCGGGCGGACTCGGCGGCGTCGCGGTGGTTACGGATGATCAGGCCGGTCCAGGCCGGTGCGATGGTGATCACCGCGATGCCGATGGCGACCATCACGACCTGGGGGTTCTGCCACGCCGCGGTCAGTGCGACGGCCGCCACGACCGTGACCAGCACCGAGTGCAGCGGGATCCGGCGGGCCGCGGAGGCCGGGCCGTAGAGCACCGCCGCGTAGACGACGTCGGTGAACATCAGGACGGTGGCGACGAGCGTGCCGGCGCAGATGTCCAGCGCCAGGGCGGGCACCGCGATGCCCAGGGCCGTCATCGGGGCGGTCCGGCGCAGCAGCACCGCGCCCGACATCGCGGTGAGCGCGAGCAGGGTGAGCGAGGGCGGCAGTCCCAGCCGGGCCGGTCCGCCGTGCAGGTCCATCGCCCACAGCAGCAGTCCGCCGAGCAGCCCGCCGCCCGCGATGAGCACATCGAGTCGGTGCGGCCGGCCGATGGCGGCGGGAGAGCTGGCGGTCACCCCTCCATCAAACACGGCGGCGGCGCCTGCTGCCTCCACGTCGCGGTCATCCCCGCGGTTCGCGCGCTACATCGAAAGATGCAGTCCGGGATCGTCGCAGGTAACGACGTTTCGGGCGGCGGCTGCTGGGAGGCTGGGGGTATTCGGTGGAAGATTTCCTGAGAGGAGGCGGCCGTGGTCGTCACGCTGATCATCGCCTGCGAAGTCGGCTTCTGGGTGCTGCTGGCGGGGGGCCTGGCCCTGCGCTACCTGGCGCGGATGCCGCGCACCGGGGCCGCGGTGCTCCTGATGGAACCGCTGCTGGAGCTGGTGCTGCTGATCGTCACGGCGATCGACCTGAAGAACGGCGCCTCCGCCGACTGGAAACACGGGCTGGCCGCGCTCTACATCGGCTACACGGTCGCCTACGGCCATTACACGATCAAGTGGGTCGACGGACACTTCGCCCACCGCTTCGCGGGCGGCCCGCGGCCCCCGAAGCGCTACGGCATGGAGCGCGCGAAGCACGAGGGGATGCTCTGGCTGCGCACGGTGGTGTGGGTGGCCGTCGCGATCGGACTGCTCCAGCTGGCGATCTGGTACGTCGGCACCGACGGCGACACCGCGTCGCTGCGCGGCTGGCAGGGCACCTCGCTGCGCATCCTGATGATCCACGGCGTGATCGCCCTGACCTACCTCATCTGGCCCAAGAAGGCCCCGAGGGACGCCGCACCCGCCCCCACCACGTCCGAAGCGGCGCCCACCCCTCAGCACAAAACCCTCCGCTGAGGGGCACCACCGCCCCGGGCCCCGACCGGGACCCGCCGCCGTTCCGGGCCCAGCAGCGCCGGTTCCGTGGCCCCGCTGCCCCGTGGTTGTCAGCGTCTGCCGGTCTCCCGGCCTGCCGCCCGCGTGGTCGGCAACGTCTGCCGGTCTGCCGCTCGCGTGGTCGGCAAGGTCCGCCGGTCTGCCGTCGCCCGCTGGTCAGCGTTCGCCGCCCGGGACCCACAGGACGTCGCCGATCTCCTTGTTGGCCGTGCGGGCCAGGATGAAGAGGAGGTCGGAGAGGCGGTTGAGGTAGGTGGCGGTGAGGGGGTTCATGGTGTCGCCGTGTTCCTCGAAGGCGGCCCAGGTCGAGCGTTCGGCGCGGCGGACGACCGTGCAGGCCTGGTGCAGCAGGGCCGCGCCGGGGGTGCCGCCCGGGAGGATGAAGCTGCGCAGCTTGTCGAGGTCGGCCAGGAAGCGGTCGCAGTCGGCCTCCAGCTTGTCGATGTAGCTCTGCTCGACGCGCAGCGGGGGGAATTCGGGGTTCTCGGCCACCGGTGTCGACAGGTCCGCACCCACGTCGAACAGGTCGTTCTGCACGCGGGTGAGGACCTTGACGACCTCGGCGTCGAGCTGTCCCAGGGCGATGGCGGTACCGATCACCGCATTCGCCTCATTGGCGTCGGCGTACGCCGCGATCCGCGAATCGGTCTTGGCGGTACGGCTCATGTCGCCCAGGGCGGTGGTGCCCTTGTCGCCGGTGCGGGTGTAGATGCGCGTCAGATTCACCATACGGGCGAGACTACGCCGCGGTCCTCCGGAAGGCGCGGGTGCCGAGCGCCAGGGAGAGCGCGGTGAAGGCGAGTGCCACCAGCGCGCCGTACAGGACCGTCGAGGACGCGTAGTCGCCGACGAACGCCGCCCGTACCGCGTCCACGAGGTAGCGGAACGGCATGACGTGCGAGAGGACGTCCAGCCAGGCCGGCGCCAGCGTCATCGGCAGCATCAGCCCCGACAGCAGCATCGAGGGCATGGTGACCGAGTTGATCACCGGCCCGAATTCCTGCGGCGCGTTCACCTTCAGCGCCAGCGCGTACGACAACGAGGCCAGGGCCACGGTCAGGACGGCGACGAACGCGAAGCCGAGGAGTATGCCGGGCAACGGCGCCCGCAGGCCCATCACCAGCGCCGCCAGCACCAGCAGCACGGCCTGGAAGACGAACAGCGCGGCGTCCCGCAGGACCCGCCCCAGCAGCAGCGCCGACCGGTTCACCGCGGTCACCCGCATCCGCTCCACGACGCCGTGCTGCTTCTCGATGATGATCGCGAATCCGCTGAACGAGGAGCCGAACAGGGCGAGTTGGAGCAGCAGGCCGGGCACCAGCACCTGCCAGGAGCTGCCGGACGAGGACAGCGGCAGCCCGGTCAGCAGGGGGCCGAAGAAGAGCAGGTACAGCAGCGGCATCAGCACGCCGAAGAGCATCTGGAGCTTCGAGCGCAGGGTCTGCCGGGCGTAGCGGCCGAAGACCAGCGCGGTGTCGGACAGCAGGGATGACATGGCGGGTGGGCTCCTAGACGGCGAGGGGAGTGGTGTCGCGGGAGGCGGGACTGCGGCCCGTGATGGCGAGGAAGGTGTCCTGGAGGGACGCGTCGGGGGAGCCGCCGTGGGCGCGCTTGAGGGCGTCCGGGGTGTCGTCGGCGACCACCACTCCCTTGTCGATGATCACCAGCCGGTCGGCGAGCGCATCGGCCTCGTCGAGGTAGTGGGTGGTCAGGAACACGGTCGTGCCGTGCTCGGCGCGGATCCGGCGGACCAGGTCCCAGAGGTCGGCGCGGCTGCCCGGGTCGAGGCCGGTGGTCGGCTCGTCGAGGAAGAGGACCTCGGGGCGGTGGGTCAGTCCCATGGCGATGTCCAGGCGGCGCCGCTGGCCGCCGGAGAGGGTCGCGGTCTTCCGGTCCAGCAGGTCGGTCAGGCCCAGGTCGGCGGCCAACTCCTCGGCGCGGGCCCGGGCTTCGGCCTTGCTCAGGCGGTAGAGGCGGGCCTGGGTGACGAGTTCCTCGCGGACCGAGACGTTCGGGTCGACGCCGCCGGACTGGGCGACGTATCCGGAGGCGCGGCGCACCCCGGCCGGGTCGCGGGCCAGATCGCAGCCGGCGACGGTCGCGGTGCCGCCGGTGGGGGCGAGGAGGGTGGTGAGCATCCGCAGGGTGGTGGTCTTGCCGGCGCCGTTGGGGCCGAGGAAGCCGAGGATCTCGCCGCGCTCGGCGGTGAGGTCGATACCGCGGACGGCCTCGACGGGGCCGCGTTTGGTGGAGAAGGTCCGGGCGAGTCCGGACGCGCTGAGTACGGGCATGCCGCAAGAAAAACAGAGAGCATGAAAAATTGCAACGTCCCCAATATTTCAGTGAGACCAGTCATGGGTAGGCTGGCGGCATGGCAGAGGGACTCAGGGAGCGGAAGAAGCGGCAGACCCGCCAGTACATCTCGGACATGGCGACCGGTCTCTTCCTGGAGCGCGGCTTCGACGCGGTGACCATCGCGGAGATCGCCGAGGCCGCCGACGTCTCCGTCAACACCGTGTACAACTACTTCCCGGCGAAGGAGGACCTCTTCTTCGACCGCGGCAAGGAGGTCGTCGACCGGCTGTCGCGGTTCGTGCGCGGCCGGCGCGCGGGGGAGTCCGCGGCCCTCGCCGTCCTGCGGGAGCTGCGCGAAGAGGTGGAGAGCGTTTCGCCCAAGGTGGGGCTCATGGAGGGCTATGAGCGCTTCATGAAGGTCATCCACGGCTCGTCCTCCCTCCAGGCCCGCCTGTGGCACCTGCAGCGCGAGCAGTACGAGGACCTGGAGGCCACCCTCCGGGAGGAGACCGGCGCGGCGGACGACGACCCGATGCCCGCCCTGATGGCCGGCCAGATCCACTGGGTGCACCAGACGTTGATGACGGCCATCACCCAGGAGATGCTCGCCGGCCGCAAGCCGGCGGTGGTCTCGCGCGAGGCGCTGGTCCTGCTGGACGAGATGGAAGAGCTGCTGAGCGAGCGGGTCCTCAACTACGGGGTGCGGGGGGCCGGCTGAGCGACCCGGCCTCTCAGGGCGCCGACCGCCGGTGTGATGTCCGTCATGCGAGTCGAACGCCGCGGTCCGCAGGACCTCGTTGAGCGGGAGGCGGCCGGGTGGCGGGTCGGAGTGACGCGCATCTCTTACCCACCAAAGGATCGCCAACGACCGCTAACGTCACCCGAAGACCGACAGACTTTCAAATGCACAGGGTGTGAGGGGACAGCAGTGGCAAAGAAGCTCGCCGTCATCGGCGCCGGACTGATGGGGTCCGGTATCGCGCAGGTGTCCGCCCAGGCCGGCTGGGACGTGGTCCTCCGCGATGTGACGGACGAGGCCCTGGCCCGCGGCAAGGGGGGCATCGAGGCCTCGTACGAGAAGTTCGTCGCCAAGGGGAAGCTGGCCGCGACCGACGCCGAGCAGGCGCTGGCCCGCATCACCACCACGACCGACCTGGAGGCCGCCGCCGACGCGGACATCGTGGTCGAGGCGGTCTTCGAGCGGATCGACGTCAAGCGCGAGATCTTCCAGGCGCTGGACAAGCTCGTCAAGGAAGAGGCGGTGCTGGCCTCCAACACCTCCGCCATCCCGATCACCAAGATCGCCGCGGCCACCTCCCGCCCCGAGCGGGTCGTCGGCACGCACTTCTTCTCGCCGGTGCCGATGATGCAGCTCTGCGAACTGGTCCGCGGCTACAAGACCAGCGACGAAACCCTCGCCACCGCCCGGGAGTTCGCCGAGTCCGTCGGCAAGACCTGCGTCGTCGTCAACCGTGACGTGGCCGGCTTCGTCACCACCCGGCTGATCTCGGCACTGGTCGTCGAGGCCGCCAAGCTCTACGAGTCCGGCGTGGCCAGCGCCGAGGACATCGACACCGCCTGCAAGCTGGGCTTCGGGCACGCGATGGGCCCGCTGGCCACCGCCGACCTGACGGGCATCGACATCCTGCTGCACGCCACCGACAACATCTACACCGAGTCCCAGGACGAGAAGTTCGCGCCGCCGGAGATCATGCGACGCATGGTCGACGCGGGCGATATCGGACGCAAGAGTGGGCAAGGCTTCTACGAGCACTGATGCCGCGTCAGGTCTTTGGGCCTGATGGGGTCACCCCATGGGGTGAATTCGGTATCGGTTCGCTTACAGGCGGCAACTTCGCCGCATGAGAGGCAGTCAGATCTGTAGACGTCCATGCATGAACCCATGACACAGGGGAGCTCATATGCACATCAGGGGCGACCACGCCGAGCTGGTCGTCGAGGGCCGCCTCGACGTCCGCAGCGCGGCGGACGCCCGGACGGCGCTGCACACGGCCGTCGACTCCGGTCGGGGTGACCTGGTGCTGGACCTCACCGCGCTGGATTCCTGGGACGCCACCGGCCTCGGTGTGATCATGGGCGCACACCGCCGGGCCGGCCGCGTCAACCGACGGCTGGTCCTGCGCGGGGTGCCGCCCCAGATGCAGCGCCTGCTGGTCGCCACCCGGCTCCACCGCATCCTCGCCATCGAGGGCGGCATCGAAGCGGAAACGCTTCCCCGGGTGTGAGGGTCCGGGCACGAGAAGGCACGGGGAGGAAGCGCGCCGAAGGGACGGGGGACGGCGCGCTCCCCGAAGCCCTGCGCGCCCCTTGCACGTCCTGCGCGCGCTCCCGGAAGGGGCGCGCGCAGACGGCGTCGTAACGGTTGAACAGGGAGCTTTCGGGCAGTGCCCGCCCCCGCCGGTGCAACCCCCCGCGCTCCGGGTCTAAGGTTCGGTTCCCGCCCGTATGCCATCATCCGCGGCGGACACCGGACCGGACGCGACGGCGGGGGACCACCTACCGCGGCAGACACGCGCGGACGGCCGGAGCGCATTCGGCACGGTACACGTGGGAGCTTGCAGCATGGACCCGAACACTCACCGGGGACCTGATGAGGAATACGGCGAGCAGGGCACCCCTGCCGATCCGCCGGCCCCCGCGTTCGGCGGCGCGCAGCGCGGCCCCGGCGGACCGGTCCGCGTCGTCCGGCTCGTCTCGGGCAACTACCTCGTCACCGTCAACCCCCTCGACGGCAGCGAGATAGAGCCCTGCCCGCCCGGCGAACGCCCCGCCGAACCCGTCAAGCTCAGCACCGAGGAACGCGCCGAGGCCGCCCGCGCCGCCGCACCCCCGGTACCCCCGGGACCGCCCGGATCCGCCGGCCACGGGACCCCGCTCGAAGAGCGCACCGAGGACGTCGAGCGCCTGGTCCGGCTGCTCTCCCGCGGCCGCTCGGTACGCCTCACCGGACCGGCCGGCTCCGGCCGCACCCGCCTGCTGGACGCCGTCGCCACCGCCTGCGCCGACCTCGCCCCCGACGGCGTGGTCCGGCTCTCCGGCTACCACCGCACCGCCACCGACCTGCTGTACGCCCTGTTCGCCGCCGTCCACCGCGCCCCGCAGCACCGCCCGGACCGGCCCGAGCTGCTGCGCCTGGTCGCCGAGATCGGCGCCATCGTCGTCCTGGACGACCTCGAATTCGGCGGCGCCGCCCTCGACGAACTGCTCGACGCCACCCCCGAGTGCGCCTTCCTGATCGCCGCGACCCCGGACGTCGCCGCGCCCAGCGCCGGTTCGCACCTCGAAGAGGTCTTCCTCGGCGGCATCGGCCGGGCCGGCTGCGTACGGATGCTGGAGCGCGCCGTGGACCGGCCGCTCACCGACGACGAGGAGGCCTGGGCCGCCGACCTGTGGTTCGAGTCCGAGGGCCTGCCGCTGCGGTTCGTCCAGGCCGCCGCCCTGCTCCGGCAGCGCGACCGGCACCGCAACCGCCCCGGCGCCCTCGACGACGGCTACGGCCTCTTCCCGGCCGAGCAGCCCGGAACGGACGGCAGCCAGGGCAGCGCCGACGCGAAGGACGGCGACGGGACCGAGTCGGCCGACGGCACCGAGGACGCCGCCGAGACCCCGCTGCCCTCCCTCGGCGAGGCCGCAGCCCCCGCCCCGCTGCTCGCCGAAGGGCTGAGCGCCGCCGCCCGGGAAACCCTGCGGTTCGCCGTCGCGCTCGGCGGCGAACTGCCGCACCAGGCGCACCTGCCGGCCCTCACCGAGGACACCCACGCCGACGCCGCCCTCAGTGAGCTGCTCGCCTGCGGACTGATCACCCCGGTCGGCAGCCACTACCGGCTCGCCGCCACCGTCCAGGACCAGCTCACCGCGGCCGGCTACGCCGACGGCGCCACAGCCCGGGCGCACACCGCCGCCCAGCACTACGCCTGGTGGGCCGGCCACCCCTCGGTCACCCCCGAACGGGCCGCCGCCGAGTCCGACGCCGCGCTGGCCGCGATGGCCGTGCTGACCGGCAGCCGGGAGAGCGGACACGCCAGCGCGGCCGTGCTGCTCGCCCGTACCGCCGCCCCCGCCTTCGCCGCCGCGCTGCACTGGAGCGCCTGGGAACGCGCCCTGCGGCACGGCCAGGAGGCCGCCCGGCTGGCCGGCGAGGTCGCCGAAGAGGCGTACTTCCACCACGAGCTGGGCGTCCTCGCGCTGTGCACCGGCAGCCTCGACCGGGCCCGCGCCGAACTGGAGGCGTCCATCGGGCTGCGCGGCGTGCTCTCCGACCGCAACGGCGCGGTGGCCGGACGGCGCGCACTGGCGCTGGTCACCGACCGGGCCCGGGCCGCCTCCGCGGCCACCACGGCCGTCCCGCAACTCCCGCCGGCCACCCCCGGCGGCAAGCAGTCCACCGGGCCCGCCTCGCCCGACGCGGTCTCGACCGCCAAGCTGCGGGTGCCGGCCGCCGCCGACGCGACCTCGGCGACCGTGATCTCCCGCAACGTCTCCTCGACGGCCGCCACGACGGCCCTCCCGGCCACCGCGGGCACCGGCGGCGGCAAGGGCGTCAAGGCACTGCTCGGCGCGCGCCGCAACCTCGTCGCGGCCGGCGCCGGCGCCCTGCTGGTGGCCGTCTTCGGCACCGTCATCACCCTCGGCATGACCTCCGGCGGCGAGGACGGACCCGACAACAAGGTCAGCACCGAGCAGTCCACCGACGACGGCAGCAGCCCCGACCTGCCCGCCGCGGACCCCAGCGGCACCGGCCTGCCGCCCACCGGCCACGGCACCCGGCCCGGCCACCCCGGCCGCACCGGCAGCCCGTCCCCGTCCACCAGCGGCGCCGCCACCACCGGCGAGCCCACCGACCCCGGCACCGGCTCGGCCGACCCGACCGCCGACCCCACCACCCCGACGTCGCGGCCCACCACGCCCACCGGCCGGCCGACCCGCACCACGCACCCGCCGACGAGCGAGCCGACCGACCCGACGCCCACCGACCCGAGCACCGAACCGACCGACCCCACCCCGACGACGACCGACCCCACGACCGAGAAGCCCTCCCAGAGCAGCGCCGCCTCCGCCTCCGCACCCTCGGGCAGCAGCCCGGCGGGCACGGACGGCAGCACGACCACGGACGGCACGACCTCGTCCGCCGGCACGCAGAGCGCCCCGGCCGCCTGACGCCCCGTACGCACGGCGCGACGGCCCGGTACCGAGAGGACCGGGCCGTCGCGCCGTGTGCCGTATGCGGGTGTGTCGCCGGGACGGGTCAGAACAGCCGGAGCTTGTCGTCCTCGATGCCGCGCAGGGCGTCGTAGTCCAGCACCACGCAGCCGATGCCGCGGTCGGTGGCCAGTACCCGGGCCTGCGGCTTGATCTCCTGCGCTGCGAAGACGCCCTTCACCGGCGCCAGGTGCGGGTCGCGGTTGAGGAGTTCGAGGTAGCGGGTCAGCTGCTCGACCCCGTCGATCTCACCGCGCCGTTTGATCTCGACGGCGACGGTCTGCCCATCGGCGTCCCGGCACAAGATATCCACCGGGCCAATGGCAGTGGGGTATTCACGCCGAATCAGCGAGTAACCCTCGCCGAGGGTTTCGATCCGGTCCGCGAGGAGTTCCTGGAGGTGCGCCTCCACCCCGTCCTTGATCAGCCCGGGGTCGACGCCCAGCTCGTGCGAGGAGTCGTGCATGACCTCCTCCAGGGTGATGATGAGCTTCTCGCCGCCCTTGTTCTCCACCGTCCACACGTCCCCGTCGCCCTCCTTGAGAGTGCAGGGCGGGGACATCCAGTTGAGGGGTTTGTAGGCCCGGTCGTCCGCGTGGACGGAGACCGAACCGTCCGCCTTCACCAGGATGAGGCGCGGTGCGGAGGGGAGGTGGGCGGTGAGCCGGCCCGCGTAGTCCACGGAGCAGCGGGCAATGACGAGACGCATGGTGCGTCACGCTACTCGACCGAGGCCCGGCTACGCGATTCGCCCTGGACGGAGGGGCCTTTACGGGGGAAATCCCCGCACCCCAGGCGCTCACCATTGGCCGGTTGTATGTGCAATCTCCTGGTGCGGGCCTCTTGCGCGGCATACCGTTGAAGCGGGGGGTCGTGAGGCGAACACGCTCCGTCGCGGAACCCCTTGTCCCAGCCCTAGGCCCCGCCCGTCCCGGCGGGGCCGCGAGAGGAGAACCTCATGTCGCTCGACGTCTCACCGGCCCTCCTCGAACAGGCCGAGCGAGGCGAGGTCGACGAAGCCGCTTTTGTCGACTGCGTCCGGAACTCCCTCCCCTACGCATGGGGGATGATCAGCTCCCTGGTGGCCCAGCTGAAGGTGGACGGCGGAGAGTTCGCCGACAACCAGACGCCGCCGCCGGACGAGCAGGCGCGCGGTCAGCTGCTGCGCGCGCTGGCGAGTGACGCGATCCGTGGTGCGCTGGAGCGCCACTTCGGTGTGCGGCTCGCCTTCCAGAACTGCCACCGGGTGGCGGTCTTCCCGCTCGACCCGGCGGTGGACGACCGGCTGGCCCGGTTCACCTCCGTCCGGGGCCAGCTGCTCAACCAGTCGCCCGAACTCCGCGACTGCTGAACGGAGTTGCTGCCGCTGCGTACGCGGGGTTGGGCGCGCCCCGGAACGGTGCGCCAGCGGCAGCACACCGCACGACCGACGGCAACCGCACGCCGTCGCCCCCCGGCTCACCCCAGTTGGGTCAGGACCTCCGTGCCCAGCCGGCGGACGTTCTCCTCCGTCGCCGCGAGATCGCCGGAGCCCTCGACGAGCAGCGCGAAGCGGGTGATGCCGGTGCGCTCCGACGTCGCCGCCAGACGGTCCGCGCACCACCGCGGCGGGCCGACCGGATGCAGCCCGCACAGCAACTCCGCGTACGCCAGCGGATCGCGCATCGCCCGATAGCGGCCGTCGACCGTCACATGCGCGCCCAGACCCTGGCGCAGCCACCCGGGCATCGCCTTCATCAGGGTCTCGGTCGCGGCCTCCCGGGAATCGGCGATCTGCACCACACCCGCCGAGACGTGCTCGGCCGCGGCGATCTCCTCGGGGTGCCGTCCCGCCTCGCGCGCGGCCGCCCGCCACATCGCGATCATCTCTGCCTTCTCCTCGTCCCCGCAGTGCATGCCCAGCAGCATGGGCAGCCCGCGCGCGGCGGCCATCCGCACGGACGACGGGGAGGTGCAGGCCACCACCACCGGCGGGCCCGGCGGCCCGGCCCCCGGCTCGCCCGGAGCGATCAGCGCCTGGTCCGGCCGCGGCACCACCGCCACCTCGCGGAAGGCGTACCGCTCGCCCTGCGCACCGACCCGGGGCTCGCGCAGCCAGCGCAGCAGCAGATCGAGCGACTCGGGGAAGCCGTGGTCGTACGCGGCGAGGCCGGAGCCGAAGACCTCCAGATCCACCCACGGCCCGCCCCGGCCGACGCCGAGGGTGAACCGCCCTTCGGACGTGAGGTGCAGCAGCGCCGCGGACTCGCCGAGCGCCACCGGATGCTGGGTCGGCAACACGCTCACCGCCGTCCCGACGCCGATCCGGCGGGTCCGGCCCAGCAGCAGCGCGGCCAGCGTCACCGCATTCGGGCAGACGCCGTAGGGTACGAAGTGGTGTTCCGCCAGCCAGACCGCATCGAGCCCGGCCTCCTCGGCGACCAGGGCGGAACGCACCGCCCGGTGCAGTGCTTCCCCCTGTCCCTGACCGGGGAATTGAGCGGCCAGGATGAAAGCTCCCACGCGCATCGCTCTCTGCCTCCTCGCAGCCGACGCGGCTCCCCCCTTACAGGCAACAACGCGTGACACGTGCCAAAGGCACGGCCTCGCCGGCACTTTCCCGATGATCACAGAAACCGGCCGCCGGGAACGCACGGCGTCGTGTGCCGCGTACGCTGATGACAGCCCGTGACCCCATTCCCCTTTATGAGGTGTGCCCGTGTCCCCGCGTCGAAACCGCCAAAGCGGCGGTGCGAAGCCCATCGACCGCACGGGCGGCGACCGTTACGGCCTGGAACGGACCGAGGAGTGGCGCGGCGAGGACTGGGTCGTACGGCAGGTCGGGGGCGGCGGCGCGGCCAAACACTACCGCTGCCCCGGCTGCGACCAGGAGATCCCGCCCGGCGTCCCGCACGTCGTCGCCTGGCCGCAGCACGGAGGCGTCGACGACCGCAGGCACTGGCACCGGGCCTGCTGGAACGCACGGGACCGCCGGAGCGCACGGCTCCAGCGGTCCCGTAATGCGCCTCGCTACTGAGGCCTCGCCCGGACCGGCCGGCCCTCAGACGTCGCGCTGGGCGATGGCGGCGTAGGCGCCGCCCAGCACCACCGCGGTCACCCCGGCGAGGATCCACAGCGGGGTCCAGCCCGACGGGCCGCTGGACAGGAACGGGATGTCGTAGAGCGTCGCGAGCGCGCTGGGCACGGAGTACTCGATCAGCGCCTTCTGGAGCTCCTTGACGCTCTCGCCCTGCAGGAACAGGGCCAGCAGCATCGGGAGCAGCACCACGCCCATCATGGTGCTGATGGCGCCCGCGGAGTGCCGCAGCAGCGTGCCCACGCCCAGCGCCAGCAGACCGAGCAGCGCGACGTACAGACCCGCGCCCAGGGTGGCGCGCAGCCACTGGTCGGTGGTCGGCGCCGGGCCGTTGAGCATCCCGAAGTCGAGCAGCGCGACCAGCGAGGTGGCGATCGTGGTGATCACCAGCGCCAGCCCGAAGAACACGATCGCCTTCGCGGTCAGCACCCGCACCCGGCTGGGGCAGGCGGTCAGCGTCGTACGGATCATGCCGGTGCCGTACTCCGAGGAGATCGACAGCACGCCCAGGGTGATCACACACAGGCTGCCGAGCAGGACGCCGACGAACCCGACGGCGAGCAGCGGGTCCATCTCGCGCTCCGAGCCCGCGGCGAGGGTGGCGAGCAGACCGATGCCGACGATCAGCAGCAGCATCACGCCGAGCGTCCACATCGTCGAACGCACCGAACGGATCTTCGTCCACTCCGAGGCCAGCGCATGGCCGAGATGCGTCGGGCGCACCGGGATGGACGAGACGTAGCCGCCCGCGCCCATGGGGCCGGGCGGGGCGACCGGCGGCTGTGCCTGGGCCTGTCCCGGGGCCTGTCCCTGGGGAGGCGTCTGGGGCGGTGCCTGCGGCGCGGGTGCCGGTACGGGCGGCTGCGCCTTGAGCATCATCGTGCCGCCCTCGTTGGCCGGCGGCTGCGGCTGCGGCTGCGGCTGCGGGGCCGTGGCCTGCGGGGCGGGGGCCGGCTGCTGGGGCTGCTGGGGCTGGGGCTGGGACTGCAGCATCATCGTGCCGGCGTCCTTGCCCTTGCCCGGCCCGTGTGCGGCGAGCGGCCGCGGCTCCGGCATCGGCTGCGCCTGGAGCATCATCGTGCCGCCCTCCTTGGCCGGCGTCTGCGGCTGCGGGGCCGCGGCCTGCGGGGCTTGAGGGGGCTGGGGGGCCTGGGGGGCTTGGGCGGGCGGCTGGGGCTGGGCCTGCTGGGGCTGGGCCTGCAGCATCATCGTGCCCGCTTCCTTGGCGGGCGCGGGCTGCTCCGGCGCCGGCGGTGCGGGCGGTGCGGCGGGCAGTGCGGACTGTGCGGCAGGCGGCGCCGGCGGTGCGGGCGGCGCCGGCGGCTGTGCGGCGGCTTCCTGCGGGGCGCGCTCAGGCTGGGGCTGCGGCTGCTGAGGGCTGGTCATCGGGCGTCCTCGGTGTGCGGCATGGGCTGGTCGGCGGGGGCGGCGGGCGGCATCGGCGCGGCGGGCGGCTGCCCGTAAGGGTGGGGCGCCACGTGCGGTGCGGGCGCCCCGTACGGGTGGCCCTGAGCCGGCGCGGGCGGCGGATACCCCGGCCCCGGAACGGCGCCGGCCGCCTGCTGGGCGTACGGGTTGGGCATCTGGCCGGGAACCCCCGGCCCGCCGTACCCGGGCGGCGCGTACCCCGCCGGGGCCCCCTGCAGGCCGGCCCGCGGGTCGCTGGTCGAGCGGTAGTCCACGGCTCCCTGCGTCATCCGCATGTAGGCCTCCTCCAGGGACGCCTGGTGCGGCGACAGCTCCCAGAGCCGGACGTCGCCCTCGTGCGCGAGGTCACTGATCCGCGGCAGCGGCAGCCCCGTCACCCGCAGCGCACCGTCCGGCTCCGGCGTGACCTGACCGCCCGCCTCGCCGATCGCGGCGGTCAGCTTCTCGCGCTGCTCCGGCTCGGAGTCGGGCGTCCGTACCCGGGCGAAATCGGCCGAGTTGGCCGAGATGAAGTCCTTGACCGGCATGTCCGCGAGCAGCTGCCCACGACCGATGACGATCAAGTGCTCGGCGGTCAGCGCCATTTCGCTCATCAGGTGCGAGGAGACGAAGACGGTGCGCCCCTCGGACGCGAGCTGCTTCATCAGGTTCCTGACCCAGAGGATGCCCTCCGGGTCCAGGCCGTTGACCGGCTCGTCGAAGAGCAGCACCTGCGGATCGCCGAGCAGCGCCGCGGCGATGCCGAGCCGCTGGCCCATACCCAGGGAGAAGCCCTTGGACCGTCGCCCGGCGACGTCCTGGAGACCGACCACGCCCAGCACCTCGTCGACCCGCCGGGCCGGGATGCCGGACAGCTGCGCCAGCGACAGCAGATGCGCGCGGGCACTGCGGCCGCCGTGCACCGCCTTGGCGTCGAGCAGTGCGCCCACCTGGCGCGGCGCGTTGGGGAGGCTGCGGAACGGGCGGCCGGCGATGGTGGCGGTACCCGACGTCGGTGCGTCGAGCCCCAGAATCATCCGCATGGTCGTCGACTTCCCGGACCCGTTGGGCCCCAGGAAGCCGGTCACCGTGCCCGGCCGCACCTGGAACGACAGGTTGTACACGGCCGTCTTGGCGCCGTAGCGCTTCGTCAGGCCGACTGCCTCGATCATTCTCCGCCCCTCGCAAGATGGTCGGGGCAGAGGCGCCCTCGTGCCCCCGTGAGGATTAGGAGGCTATCGGTGGCTTGACGGTTCCCGTAATCCGCCCGTCCGCTGCGCTTGGCGGTGCCGCGTACGTTGTCGGCTGTCCCGCCGTGGGGGTTTCTCGCCGTGGCTCCCCCACTGCCTGAAGGGCGTGGGAGGTGCCCCTAGCGGCGGGCGGGGTTGTTGTCGGGTGCGGTGACGGTCCTGCGGGGCCGGGGTGTGGGACTGCTTCGCTTTACGTCCCACACCCCGGCCCCACCGG
>NZ_JBFACE010000080.1:0-15780 GCF_040640655.1 Streptomyces sp. NPDC021749
GCGACCGGGTGCTGTGGCTGGAACGCGGCGAACTGCTGATGGACGGCCCCACCGACGAGGTCATCAAGGCCTACGAGAAGGAGACCGGCAAGTAGCCCGCACGGCAGGGAAGTCCGGCACACAGCTCGCCCCGAAGGGCACCGGTGCCGCAACGGGGACAGCCCCGGAGCCTTTCGCTCCGGGGCCGTTCGCCGTACTCCTCGCCGTACGACCGGCGGCTCAGCTGTGCGTACGCAGCAGGGTGCGCATGGTCCGCATGGCGACGGAGAGGTTCGCCAGGTCGAAGCCCTCCGAACCGTGGATCTCCTCCAGCGTCGCCCGGGCACGGGTGAGGATCGCCGCGTTGGCCTCCTCCCACGCCTTGAACCGCTGCTCCGGCGTCGAGGAGCCGTTGCCCGCCGACAGCACGTCGGCGGTCAGCGCCGCATGGGCCGCGAAGAGGTCCTCGCGGATCGAGGCGCGGGCCATCGACTGCCAGCGGTCGTTGCGCGGCAGCTCCAGGATGCGGTCGAGGAGCTGGTTGATCCGCAGCCGGTCCCCCAGGTCGTAGTAGACCTCGGCGACCTGCAGCGGCTCCTTGCCCAGCCGGTCGGCGACCGCGACGATGTCCAGCGCCGGGAAGACCGACGAGAAGCCGGACACCTGGACGGCCAGCTGCTCGGGCACGCCCGCGCCGGTCAGTTCCTCCAGGATCGTCTCGAACCACTCCAGGTCGCTGCCCTGGAGCAGCTTCGGCAGCTGCGCCCAGACCTCTGCGACCCGCTCGGAGAAGAAGTCGATGGTCTCCGACAGCGCCAGCGGCTGCGGCCGGTTGTTGAGCAGCCAGCGGGTGCCGCGCTCGACCAGCCGGCGGGAGTGCAGCCGGATCCGGGTCTGGACGTCGGCCGCGACGACATTGTCGAGCGCCTCGACGTCGTCCCAGACCTGGTTGAGCCGGAAGATCGCGCGGGCGGCGGTGTGCGCCCGGACGACCTCGTCGAGGGAGGCGCCGGTCTCCTCCCGCATCCGGTGCAGGAAGCTCGTACCGCCGGTGTTGACGGTGTCGTTGACCAGCACCGTCGTGACGATCTCACGGCGCAGCGCGTGCCCGTCGACCTGCTCGGGGAACCGGTCGTAGAGCGCCGAGGGGAAGTAGGCGTGCAGCAGCCGCTGGAGGTACGGGTCGTCCGGCAGCCCGGTCTGGATCAGCGCGTCGGCGACGGTGATCTTGGTGTAGGCCAGCAGCACCGCGGTCTCGGGCTGGGTCAGGCCGCGGCCGGCACTCAGCCGCTCGCGGATCTGCCGGTCGGTGGGCAGGAACTCCAGCGCCCGGTCGAGGTGGCCGTCCCGCACCAGGCGGCGCATGAACCGCTGCTGGGCGTGGAGCATGCTGGAGGACTGGGCGAGGGCCAGGGCCAGGGCGGTGTTCTGCGCGTAGTTGTTGCGCAGCACCAGCGCGCCGACCTCGTCGGTCATCTCGGCCAGCAGCTTGTTGCGCTGCTTGGTCGTCATGTCGCCCTCGGCCACCACGGCGTTGAGCAGGATCTTGATGTTGACCTCGTGGTCGGAGGTGTCCACACCGGCGCTGTTGTCGATCGCGTCGGTGTTGATCTTCCCGCCGGCGGTGGCGAACTCGATCCGGCCCAGCTGCGTCAGGCCGAGGTTGCCGCCCTCGCCGACGACCTTGACCCGCAGGTCCTCGCCGTCGACGCGGATGGCGTCGTTGGACTTGTCGCCCACGTCGGCGTGCGACTCCACCGAGGACTTCACGTACGTGCCGATGCCGCCGTTCCACAGCAGGTCGACCGGCGCCTTGAGGATGGCCCGCATCAGATCGGCGGGGGTCATCTTCTTCACGCCGGCCTCGATGCCGAGGGCGGCCCGCACCTGCGCGTTGATCGGGATGGACTTGGCCGAGCGCGGGTGGATGCCGCCGCCCTGCGAGAGCAGCTCGGTGTTGTAGTCCGCCCAGGACGAGCGGGGCAGCTCGAAGAGCCGGCGACGCTCGGCGTACGAGGTGGCCGCGTCCGGGTTGGGGTCGAGGAAGATGTGCCGGTGGTCGAAGGCGGCGACCAGCCGGATGTGCTCGCTGAGCAGCATGCCGTTGCCGAAGACGTCACCGGACATGTCGCCGACGCCGACGACGGTGAAGTCCTCGGTCTGGGTGTCGACGCCCAGCTCTCGGAAGTGCCGCTTGACCGATTCCCAGGCGCCGCGGGCGGTGATGCCCATGCCCTTGTGGTCGTAGCCGGCGCTGCCGCCGGAGGCGAAGGCGTCACCCAGCCAGAAGCCGTAGGACTCGGCGACCTCGTTGGCGATGTCGGAGAACGTCGCGGTGCCCTTGTCGGCGGCGACGACCAGGTACGTGTCGTCCTCGTCGTGCCGGACCACGTCCTTGGGGTGGACGACCTCGCCGCCGACCAGGTTGTCGGTGATGTCCAGCAGGCCCGAGATGAAGGTGCGGTAGCAGGCGATGCCCTCGGCCAGCCAGGCGTCCCGGTCCTGCGCGGGGTCGGGCAGCTGCTTGCCGACGAAGCCGCCCTTCGCGCCGACCGGCACGATGACGGTGTTCTTGACCATCTGCGCCTTGACCAGGCCGAGGATCTCCGTACGGAAGTCCTCCCGGCGGTCCGACCAGCGCAGACCACCGCGTGCGACCTTGCCGAAGCGGAGGTGGACGCCCTCGACGCGGGGGGAGTACACCCAGATCTCGTACGCCGGGCGGGGCGCCGGCAGGTCGGGGATGGCCTGCGGGTCCAGCTTCATCGACAGGTAGGCGTGCGGCTCGCCCTGGCGGTTCTTCTGGTAGTGGTTGGTGCGCAGGGTCGCCTTGATGACGGTGAGGAAGGCCCGCAGGATGCGGTCCTCGTCCAGGGAGGCGACCTGGTCCAGGGCGCCGTCCAGCTCCTCCAGCAGCCCGTCGGTCAGCTCCCGGCCGGCGCTCTGCCGCTCCGGGGACATCCGCGCCTCGAACAGCGAGACCAGCAGCCGGGTGGTGTGGACGTTGTTGGCGAGGGTGTCCTCCATGTACGTCTGGCTGAAGGTGGAGCCCGCCTGCCGGAGGTACTTGGCGTAGGCCCGCAGCACCATGGCCTGGCGCCAGTTGAGGCCGGCCCGGAGCACCAGCTTGTTGAAGTTGTCGCTCTCGGCCGCGCCGGTCCACACCGCCGTGAAGGCGTCCTGGAAGCGCTCGCGGGCGTCGTCGCCCTTGATGTGCTCCGGCATCCGGAGGCCGAAGTCGTAGATCCAGGCGCGGTTTCCGTCGGCCAGCCGCAGTTCGTGCGGGCGCTCGTCGACGACCTCGACGCCGAGGCGGTTCAGGCCGGGCAGCACCCGCGACAGGGACACCTGCTCGCCCCTGCGGTAGATCTTGAAGCGGCGCTCGCCGGGGCCGGCGCCGACCGGCTCGTAGAGGCTGACGGAGAAGTCCTTGCCGGGCTCCTCGGTGAGCTTCTCCAGGTGCGTCAGGTCGGCGACCGCGCTGCGCGGGCTGTTGTCGGCCTTGTAGCCCTCGGGGAAGGCGTGGCCGTAGCGGCGCTGCAGCTCGGCGGCGCGCTCCTCGCCGACCTCGGCGATCAGGGCCTCGCCGAACCCGTCGGACCACGAGCGGGCGGCCTCCACCAGGCGGTTCTCGATGCGGTCGGCGTCGGCGTCGGTGAGGTCGGGGAGGGTGGAGCCGGCCGGGACGCGGATGACGAAGTGCAGCCGGGACAGCACCGACTCGGTGTTCCAGGCCGTGAAGTCGACGCTGGTGCCGCCCAGCTCCTCCTTGAGGATCTCGATCAGGCGCAGCCGGACGGCGGTGGTGTAGCGGTCGCGCGGGAGGTAGACCAGCGCGGAGTAGTAGCGGCCGTATTCGTCCTGGCGCAGGAAGAGGCGCAGCCGGCGCCGTTCCTGGAGGTAGAGCACGCTGGTGGCGATGGACCGCAGTTCGTCGACGGGCGTCTGGAACAGCTCGTCGCGGGGGTAGGTCTCCAGGATCTGCAGCAGGTCGCGGCCGTCGTGGCTGTCCGGGCCGAAGCCGGCGCCGTCCAGGACCTCGGCGACCTTGCGGCGGATGACCGGCACCCGGCGCACCGACTCGGTGTACGCGGCCGAGGAGAACAGGCCCAGGAAGCGCCGCTCACCGATGACGTTGCCCTGCTCGTCGAACTTCTTGACGCCGACGTAGTCGAGGTAGGACGGGCGGTGGACGGTGGCGCGGCTGTTGGCCTTGGTGAGGATCAGCAGCTTGTGTTCGCGGGCCTTGGCGCGGGCGTCCGCGGGGAGCCGGTTGAAGGACGGCGAGACCGGGTGGCCGGCGTCGCTCTCGCGGTGCGGCGGGTCGGCGCGCAGTATGCCCAGGCCGGTACCGGGGACTGCGGACAGCACGTCCTCCTGGGTGCCGCCCTCACCGGGCGCGGAGGCCAGCTCGTACTCGCGGTAGCCGAGGAACGTGAAGTGGTCGTCGGACAGCCACTGCAGCAGTTCCTGGGCCTCCTCGACCTCCCGCTCGCGCAGGTCGGCGGCGAGCGGCTCGGTCGGCAGCTGGTCGGCCATGCGCAGCGCGGCGGCGCGCATCTTCTCCCAGTCCTCGACGGCCTCGCGGACGTCGGAGAGCACCCGCAGCAGATCGGCGGTGATCTGCGTCAGGTCCTCGCGGTCGGTCTCGCGGTCGATCTCGACGTGGATCCAGGACTCGGTCACCGCGTCGTGCGGCAGCTCGGCGGGCTTGGCCTTGCCGTTGCCGTCGCCGTTGGCGTCGAGGAGCTCGATGAGCTTGCCGGCGACGTCGCGGCGGACGGTGATCTGCGGGTGGATGACGACGTGGATGCCGCGGCCCTGGCGGGAGAGCTCGTTGGTGACCGAGTCGACCAGGAACGGCATGTCGTCGGTGACGACCTCGACGACGGAGTGGCTGCAGGTCCAGCCGTTCTCCTCGACGGTCGGGGTGTGCACCCGGACGTTGGCGGTGCCCTGCGGGCGCGTCTCCGCGAGGCGGTAGTGCGAGAGCGCGGCACCGAAGACGTCGACCGGGTCGCGGTCGATCAGGTCCTCGGGGGCGGTGTGCAGGTAGTAGCGCTGGAGGTATCCCGCAAGCGTGTCCGGGTCGAGCCCCCCTACCGGGTGCTTGCCCCCGGCCGGGCTGCTCTCAACGACCCGGGCGGCCCTGGCGAGCAGCTCGGTTTTGGCTTCGTCCAGCTTGGTCTGCATGTCCTCTGGCTCCTGTCGCGCGCCGTTGCGTGACGTTGTGGAAGAACTGTGTGGAAGCCGCACAACACCGTGACGCGGAAGGTCCTGTCACTGCCGGCGATGTGCCGCGATGAGGGGAGGCCGTGCCGTTGTCGACATTCTCGGACGAAGTCGGCAGGAAATGTCGGCCGCAACGACCAGCGACCGCCCGGTCACGGAAGTGTCCCGGGCGCACGGCAGGGGCCTCGACGCCCCCGCGGCTTATCGCGCTGATCACGGTGCAAGGCTATCGCTCCCGGTACGGGTGCCGTCATGGGCCGTGGGAGTACAAAACCTCTGCCCGAACTTAGCCCTTCTGGACAACGTACTGCCGGGGTGGAGTATGCGTGGCCGCGAAGCGACATGCCGGGTGGTCGTTCCCACCGGGCCACCGGTCCCAGGAGGCCCTGCCCCCTACGCCACCAGGGCGTCGGCCAGCTCCACGGCCTCGGCGAGAGTGTCCACCACCGGGACGCCCGGCACCGCGGCGGCCTCCAGGCTGGCCCGGCTGTGCGAGCCGCCCGTGTAGAGCACCGCCGAGGCGCCCGCCTCCTGCGCGGCCACCGCATCGTCCACCGCGTCACCGATCACGACCGTACGCCCCGGGTCCACTTCCGTGAGCGTCGCCAGATGGCGCACCATCTGCGCCGCCTTCGTGCCCCCGGACGGCCCGGTCCTCCCCTCGACCAGCACGAACCGCGACTCGATCCCGAAGCCGCGGACCAGGGGTATCAGCTCGTCGTGACCGAACATGCTGAGGATCGACTGGCTGCCGCCGGCCGTCTGCCACGCCTCCAGCAGCAGGTCCACGCCCTCGGCGAGCCCGCACGCCAGCCGGTGCTCGGAGTAGTGCCGGTGGAACGTCTCGTCCATCACCAGCCACTCGGCCTCCGTCGGCAGCCGCCCCATCAGCCGCTCGTAGAAGCGCGGCACGGGGACGCAGTACAGCTCGCGGTACATCTCCAGCGTGATCGGCTCCAGGCCGATCTCGGCGAAGGCGGAGTTGGTCGCCCCGATGACGGCGTCGATGTCGTGGAACAGCGTGCCGTTCCAGTCCCAGACGAGGTGTGTCGCGTGCTTCCCCATGCGGTTCCCCAGATCGTTCTTCCGTGCCGGGCCTTCCCGTGCGGCCGGGCACCTCCCCTGAAGAAAAAGTACCCGGGCCCACTGACAACGCGCCCGGACGCCGGTGACGGCCGTGCGCGGGCCCGGCCCGCCGCGGCCCGGACCCGTGCGGTCGGCCGGCTCAGGCGATCAGCTGCGGGATCTCCTGCACCCCGAACCACATCAGGTCGTGGTCCTCGGCGCCGTCGACCGTGAACTGCGCGTCGTCGTCGCCCTGGTCCGCCGCGCCCAGTGCCGCCGCGGCCGCCGCGATGTCCGCCTCCGCGTCCGTGGCGTCGACGTGCACGGCAGCGGCCTTCGACAGCGGCACCGGCCCGGGGATCCGCACCTCGCCGAGCGCAGAGGGGTCGAGCCCGCGGTCCGGGTCCGGCACCGCGGCGCCGTCGGGCACGTCCACGGCCACCACGACCCGCCGCCGCGGGGCCTGCGGGTTGCCGGCGAGCTGCCGCAGCGATGCCTGGGCCGCGCGGTTGAGCGCCGCGTACTCCAGTTCCTCGATGTCGTCGGAGACGTACCACTCGCGCAGCGCCGGCGTGACGGCGAACGCGGCCAGCGGGCCGGGGCCCAGCTCACCGTTCTTGTGCGCCTCTGCGAGACCGGAGAGGGTCAGGGGGACGTAGACGCGCATGGCAGCCGCTTCCGCTCGTTTCACTCGGTCTGGGTGACTGTCCCGCCAGCATACGGGCGGGAGTCCCCCATCGTGCCGCCCGCGGGTCCCGCCCCCTCCCCGGCCCGGCGCCCTCGGGCAGGGCCCCACGAAGGCTCCGTACCGGGCCCGCACCACGGAAGAGTGAACTCCACGCCCCCACGCCGGGCCCCGTTCCGCGCCTTGCCGCCGCTCCGCCCCCGTCGATACGAAGATCCCCACCGAAAAGCTACCGCCCAGTAATCGGGGCCGGGACCGAAGGGGGACGACATGACCAGGGACGACGCGATGACCGGGGACGAGACCAGGACCACGGCCGGAACCAAGACCGGAACCACGGCCGGAACCGAGGCAAGGACGGAGACCGGGGCCGGGGCGGAGACCGGGGCCGGGGCGGAGATCAGGGCCGGGGCGGGGGCCACCGGGGCCGGGGCCGGGGCGCACGGTACGCCGCAGGGCGCGCCCCCGCCCCCAGGCGCCGCACCGGTCGGCGGGCGGGACGACGGACCGACCGTCCCCCGCCCCCGCCGGTCCTCGCCCGCAGGCCGCGGCCCCCTCGGCCCGGCCGGCAGCGGCCCCGGCTCACGCGGGCGCCGCCCCGGTACGCCCCGGCGCGGGCCCGCCCCCGCCGGCCGCGGGCCGGCCCGTAGCGCCCCGCTCCCCACCGTCGGGGCACAGCGCCGGGCCCAGGAGAGCCGGCCACACCTCTGGTTCGCCCACCAACTGGTGCTCACCCTCAGCGGACAGCGGCCCGTCCACGCCCTGCTGGGGCACGCGCTGCCCGCCGCCTACGACCGGCTCGCGGAGCTCGCCCCGCAGGCTCCTCTGCGGCCCGTCCTGGGCCCGGGGCGGCGCGGGCCCGTGCCGACCGTCCGCGAGTGCGGACTGTGCCGGCCGCGGCGCGGCGTCATCGAGGCCTTCGCCCGGATCACCACCGGCGAGCGGCTGCGCGCCCTGGCCTTCCGGCTGGAGCTGGGCGCCGACTCCCGCTGGCGCTGCGCCGCCCTCGACATCGGCCCCGCACCCGCCCTTCCCGGCCCGGCGTCATGAACCGGCCGTACGCAGACGAAAGCGCCCCGGCCGGTGTCCGGCCGAGGCGCCCCGCACGGTCCGGGCCGGGCGCGCTCCGCCCGGCCCCGGTCACCGTTCCGTACTCACTTCTTGCGGCGGCGGCCGCCGCTCTTCTGGGCCTTGCGCCGCTCCGCGCGGGTCAGCCCGTCCGCCTCGGAACGGGCCGGCGCGCCCGGCTCCTCGTCACTGAGGAAGTCGCCCTCGATGACGCTGCCGTCGCCGTCGACCTTGGGCGCGGTGAAGTGCAGCCGGTCCGGGCGCTGCGGCGCCTCCAAACCCTTGGCGTGGATCTCGGGACGCCCCGCACCGGCCGGCACCGCCTCCTGGGCGGGCAGCTCCGCGGCCTCCTCCACCGGGACCTCCTCGACCTGCTGCTCCACCTGGACCTCCAGGTTGAACAGGTAGCCGACGGACTCCTCCTTGATGCCCTCCATCATGGCGGTGAACATGTCGAAGCCCTCGCGCTGGTACTCGACCAGCGGGTCCTTCTGGGCCATCGCCCGCAGGCCGATGCCCTCCTGGAGGTAGTCCATCTCGTAGAGGTGCTCACGCCACTTGCGGTCCAGGACGGACAGCACGACCCGGCGCTCCAGCTCGCGCATGATCTCCGAGCCGAGCTGCTCCTCGCGGGCGGCGTACTGCTCGTGGATGTCGTCCTTGACGGCGTCGGCGATGAACTCGGCGGTCAGGCCCGCGCGGTCGCCGGCCTCCTCCTCCAGCTCCTCGACGGTGACCTTCACCGGGTAGAGCTGCTTGAACGCACCCCACAGACGGTCCAGGTCCCACTCCTCGGCGAAGCCCTCGACGGTCTCCGCCTGGATGTAGGCGTCGATGGTGTCGTCCATGAAGTGCTTGATCTGCTCCTGCAGGTCCTCGCCCTCCAGGACACGGCGGCGCTCGCCGTAGATGACCTCGCGCTGGCGGTTGAGCACCTCGTCGTACTTCAGGACGTTCTTGCGGGTCTCGAAGTTCTGCTGCTCGACCTGCGACTGGGCGGAGGCGATCGCCCGGGTCACCATCTTGTTCTCGATCGGGACGTCGTCGGGGACGTTGGCCATCGCCATGACCCGCTCGACCATCTGGGCCTTGAACAGCCGCATCAGGTCGTCACCGAGGGAGAGGTAGAACCGCGACTCGCCCGGGTCGCCCTGACGGCCGGAGCGGCCGCGCAGCTGGTTGTCGATCCGGCGCGACTCGTGCCGCTCGGTGCCGAGCACGTACAGCCCGCCGAGCTCCTTGACCTCCTCGAACTCCGCCTTGACCGCGGCCTCGGCGCGCTCCAGGGCGGCGGGCAGCGCGGCCGCCCACTCCTCGGCGTGCTCGACCGGGTCGAGCCCCATCTGGCGCAGCTCCGCCTCGGCGAGGGTGTCGGGGTTGCCGCCGAGCTTGATGTCCGTACCGCGGCCGGCCATGTTCGTGGCGACCGTGACGGCGCCCTTGCGGCCGGCCTGGGCGACGATCGACGCCTCCCGGTCGTGCTGCTTGGCGTTGAGGACCTCGTGCGGCACACCGCGCTTGTTGAGCTGCTGGGAGAGGTACTCGGACTTCTCCACGGACGTCGTGCCGACCAGGATCGGCTGGCCCTTGCCGTGCTTCTCGACGATGTCCTCGACGACCGCGTCGAACTTCGCGGGCTCGGTGCGGTAGATCAGGTCCGCCTGGTCCTTGCGGATCATCGGCCGGTTCGTCGGGATGGGGACGACGCCGAGCTTGTAGATCTGGTGGAACTCGGCGGCCTCGGTCATGGCCGTACCGGTCATGCCGGAGAGCTTGTCGTAGAGACGGAAGAAGTTCTGCAGGGTGATCGTGGCGAGCGTCTGGTTCTCGTCCTTGATCTCCACGCCTTCCTTCGCCTCGATGGCCTGGTGCATGCCCTCGTTGTAGCGGCGGCCGGCGAGGATACGGCCGGTGTGCTCGTCGACGATCATGACCTCGCCGTCGATGACGACGTAGTCCTTGTCGTTCTTGAAGAGCTCCTTGGCCTTGATGGCGTTGTTGAGGTAGCCGACGAGCGGGGTGTTGACCGACTCGTACAGGTTGTCGATGCCCAGCCAGTCCTCGACCTTGCTGACACCGGACTCATGGATGCCGACGGTCCGCTTCTTCTCGTCGACGTCGTAGTCGCCGGTCTCCTCGATGCCGCGCTGCGGGTTGGCCGCCTCGCCGCGCTTGAGGCGCTGCACCAACTTGGCGAAGTCGCCGTACCACTTGGTGGCCGAGTCCGCCGGACCGGAGATGATCAGCGGCGTACGGGCCTCGTCGACGAGGATCGAGTCGACCTCGTCGACGATCGCGAAGTTGTGGCCGCGCTGGACGAGTTCGTCCTGCGACCAGGCCATGTTGTCGCGGAGGTAGTCGAAGCCGAACTCGTTGTTCGTGCCATAGGTGATGTCGCAGCCGTACTGTTCACGGCGCTGGGCCGGCGTCATGTCGGCGAGGATGCAACCGACCGTCAGGCCCAGGAACTTGTGGACCCGACCCATCATCTCGGAGTCACGCTCGGCCAGGTAGTCGTTGACCGTGATCAGGTGGACGCCCTTGCCGGACAGCGCGTTCAGATACGCCGGGAGGGTACCGACGAGGGTCTTGCCCTCACCGGTCTTCATCTCGGCGACGTATCCCAGGTGGAGGGCCGCGCCGCCCATCAGCTGGACGTCGTAGTGCCGCTGGCCGAGGACACGCTTGGCGGCCTCACGGACCGTGGCGAACGCCTCGGGCAGCAGGTCGTCCAGGCTCTCGCCGTCGGCGTACCGCTCCTTGTACTCGTCCGTGAGCGCCCGCAGCTCGGCGTCGGAGAGGGCCGCGAAGTCCTCCTCGATGGAGTTGACCTGGCCCGCGATGCGGTGCAGCTTGCGCAGGATCTTTCCTTCGCCTGCACGCATGATCTTCGTCAAGACGGACACTTGGGCTGGTCTCCTTGCCGGTCGGGCCTGCACGGTCGAGTGCGCGGGCGCGGCATTTTTCCAAGGGGGCAGGCCCCGCCGCAACGGCCATCGTAAGGGAGGACGCCGCCGAGCCGGGAGGTCCGCCGCAGCGAACCCCGCCTTCCCCTCCTCACGTGAACGCACGAGCACGCGAGAAGGTGCCGGACAGGTGCCGGGAATCACGCGAAAACCCTTCGCGGTGCCGTGCACGAACTCGCAGACTCAGGTCATGAAGCCCGTCACCCTCACGACCGAGCGTCTGGTGCTGCGCCCCTTCGAGCCGTCGGACGCGCCCGCGGTGTGCGCCGCCTGCCAGGACCCCGACATCCCGCGCTGGACGGTCGTGCCCTCACCCTACGGCCTCCAGGACGCGGAGTACTTCGTCGGCACGGCCGTCCCCGAAGGCTGGCGGGACGACACCGCCTACACCTTCGCCGTGGTCTCCCGGACCGACGGCGCCCTGATCGGCTCCATGAGCCTGGTCCGGCTCGCTCAGCTGCGCACCGCCGAACGCCAGGCCGAGCTGGGCTTCTGGACCGCCAAGGAACACCGCGGCCGCGGCTACACCGCCGAGGCCGCCCGCGCGGTGCTGCGCTGGGCCTTCCGCGAGCTGGGCGTGGAGCGCATGGAGTGGCTCGCGGAGGCCGGCAACGAGGGCTCCCGCGCCGTCGCCCGGAAACTGGGCTTCCACATGGAGGGCACCCTCCGCGCCAAGCTGGTGCACGAGGGCACCCGCCGGGACGCATGGATCGGCTCCCTGCTCCCCTCCGACCTGGCCGACGCCCCGGACACGGGCACGGCCGACGGGGCGGAAGCCACGAGCACCGGCGGGACGGGAAACCCTGCGGCGGACCCGACGCCGTACCTCCCGTACCCGCGCTGATCGCCCCCCTGCGTCTGCGCAGGTCACGGGCTTCGGCCGGGCGTTGTCAGTGCCCGCCCCTACGCTGTGCGACCATGACCGCCGCCACGCAGCCACCGCACCGGCCGAAGCCCGTGACCACCCTCTCCCACGACGACGCCCGCCGCCTGGCGCTGCGGGCGCAGGGGCTCCTCGGCGCCCCGGACCGCCGGGCGGGCGTCCGCGGTGTGCTGCGCCACCTGGGCGCGGTGCAGCTCGACACGATCTCCGTGCTGGCCCGCTCGCACGAGCTCGTGCCGTACGCCCGGCTCGGCGCCGTCGGCCGCCCCGCCGTCGACGCCGCCTACTGGAGCCCGACCGGCGGGGAGAGCCCCGCGGGCCGCCCGCACAGCTTCGAGTACTGGTCGCACGCCGCGTGCATCCTGCCCATCGAGGAGTGGCCGCACTTCGCCTTCCGTCGCCGCGCCCGGCGCGCCAGGGGCCACCGCTGGCACGTCATGAAGGACTCCGAACGGTCCTGCGCCGCCGTCCTGGACCGACTCGCGGCCGACGGCCCGCTGACCACCACCGAGCTCGGCGGCGGCCGCAAGGGCGGGGAGTGGTGGGACTGGTCCGAGACCAAGATCGCCGTCGAGTGGCTGCTGGACACCGGCGAGGTGGTCTGCACGGAGCGGCGCGCCTGGAAGCGGGTCTACGACCTCGCCGAGCGCGCCGTCCCCACCGAGCTGCTGCACGACAACCTCGACGACGCCGAATGCCTCCGCCGCCTGGTCGCCCAGGCCGGTACGGCCCTGGGCGTGGCCACCCGCGCCGACCTGGCGGACTACCACCGGCTGAAGGGCGAGCAGGTCGAGGCGGTGATCGCGGACTCCGGGCTGGTGCCGGTCGAGGTCGAGGGCTGGGGCAAGCCCGCCTGGGCCGATCCCGCCGCCCTGGCCACCACCCCCCGCGGCCGGCACCGCACGACGCTGCTCTCCCCCTTCGACTCCCTGATCTGGGACCGGTCGCGCACGGAGCGGATCTTCGGTTTCACCCACCGCCTGGAGGCCTACGTCCCCCGCCCCCGGCGGATACACGGCTATTTCGCGATGCCGCTGCTGGCCGGCGGGCAGCTGATCGGCCGCGTCGACCCGGCCCGCGAGGGCAGCACCCTCGTCGCCCGCCAGGTCTCGATGCGCGACCGCAAGTCCGTCGCCCCGATGGCCACGGCGCTGTGGGAGGCCGCGAGCTGGGTCGGCTGCGACGCCGTACGCGTCGACCGCTGCGACGACCCACAGCTGGCCGCCGCCCTGCGCACGGAACTCACGCGCGCGGGCGACTAGACCGACCAGCGGGCACCCCGGCGCGTCTCCCGGGCCGCCGAGCCCCTCCGGGGGCCGCACCGGCAGTCCGGCCGGAAACCGTCGCCGACCCTCACGGGCCGTCGCCGGACGAAGGCTCTGGTCGCTCAGCGGTTCCGGCCGACCTGCGGTTCCGGCCGGTCAGCGGATCCAGTCGATCTGCGAATCCGGCCGGTCAACGGATCTCCAGGATCTTCTCCCGCATCGCGTAGACCACCGCCTCCATCCGGGAGTGCAGCTGCAGCTTCTCCAGGATGTTGCGAACGTGGTTCTTCACGGTGTTCTCGGAGATGAAGAGTTCCTTGGCGATGTCGCGGTTGTTCATGCCCGTGGCGACCAGCTTGAGGACCTCCAGCTCGCGGTCGGTGAGCCGGGGCGCGGGCACCAGCCGGCGCTCGTCCGTCCGCTGGATCATCGACTTGAACTCCGTCAGAAGCTTCGACGCCATCGACGGGCTGATCTGCGACTGGCCGTCCGCGACGGCACGGATCGCGGTCGCCACCTCGTCGGTGGAGATCTCCTTGAGGAGGTAGCCGGTGGCGCCGGCCTTGATCGCGTCGTAGAGATCGGCCTCTTCGTCGCTGATCGTGAGCATGATGATCTTCGCGCTGGGGGCCACCTCCTTGATGGAGGTACACGCCTCGATCCCGCCGCGCTTGGGCATCCGTACGTCCATCAGCACGATGTCCGGCAGCAGATCAGCGGCCTTGTCGACCGCCTCGGCGCCGTCCCCGGCCTCGCCGACGACCTGGATGTCCTCTTCCTGGGCGAGCACGATCTCCAGCCCCCGCCGGAAGAGCGCGTGATCGTCCACCACCAGGACCCTGATCGGCTCCTTGCGCGGCACGCTCACGGTCCGTCCGGCGCCGTCGTCGCCCCCGACTCCGCGGTCGTCGTCCGCGTCACCGCGCACGGGCCCGAAACTTTCCCCCATGGATCCTCCCCGTCAACTACTCGGCCGGAAGGCCAGAGCTTGGAAATAAGGCTGGTTGACAACAGCCCCCTGCGGCCAGCCCGATCAACGCCATACGACCGTCTCCCCGGCATGTCGCCGTTTCGTGCCCACATACTCCCTGGCTGGCACAAAGACTATACGGCTTCAACTCCTGCCTTCTCCGGGCACGATGGTGCCCCCGGGCGTACGCCGGGGGCACCGAGCGGGTGGGGTTCAGCCGCCCAGGGCGCCGCCTGCGCCGCCGGGCTCCTCCTCCCCGAACGAATCGGGGTTCAAGTGGATGACGCCGTAGTCGTATGCGTGCCGCCGGTAGACGACACTCGGCAGCTTGGTGTCGGCGTCGACGAAGAGATAGAAGTCGTGTCCGACCAATTCCATCTCGTTGAGCGCCTGGTCGAGCGACATCGGCGCGGCCGAGTGGGTCTTCTCGCGGACGATCAGGGGCCCTTCGCCCTGGACGTCGATCGGTCCCATCCTCGTGGTCGGCACCGACTCCTCGACTTCGGTGGCGAGTTCGCCGTTGGTGTTGAGGCTCGCGACGCCGGGGACGCTGACGGCGACCTCACTCGCCGGAATGCGCCCGTGGCCGCGGCGTGAGAAGCGCTTGTCGTGCTGCTTGCGCAGGCGCGCCTCCAGCTTTGCGGTTGCCAGGTCCAGCGCGGCGTAGGGATCGGCCGCGGCCGCCTCGGCCCGGACCACCGGGCCACGGGAGCGAAGCGTGATCTCCACTCGGTCGGAACGGTCGGCCTGCCGCGGGTTGTGCTCCTTGGACACCTCGACGTCCAGGCTGATCACCTTGGCGTCGAGCTTCTGGACTTTCTCCAGCTTCAGCTTCTCGGCCACGTGCTTACGGAACCGCTCGGGCACCTCGGTCTTGCGGCCCTTGACGACGATGTCCACGCAGAACTCCGTTCCCGGATCGCACCGCTCAGCAAGCGGGGCGATCCCTTCTTGCACCAGGCTCCGGTGGGTGCCGAAGCCTCGGACTTGGCACTTTCACCTCCTCTTCCCCACACGGCACGATCTCCACTCCCCCATTTTTCAGGGTCGCCACCGGCGCCCCTGAACGCATTCATCGTGACATCCGAGGCAAAACGTCCGCCAAGTCCTCACAACCGAACATAGCTCTCCTGGGCTGTTGTCGGCACCCCCTCGCAGCCCTCGGCTCCGTTTGAGTGACTTTTCCTCCGCAACTACTTGCTGGTTGAAATTCCTACTTGCCGGTTGAATTTCTGCGGCGGCCACCCTTACGCGGCCGGAGGGGGGCAGGACCGGAACGGGCGGCGGCGGGGTGGCAACTGCTGGCGGGTGTGCCGGGGGTGCTGGGTCGCCGACGGGAGTGCTGGGGCCATTGGCCGCTGTGCTGGTGCCGCTGGCGGATGCGCAGGGGGCGCTGGCGGATGTGCCGGGGCTGCGGGTACCGGGACTGTGGCTGGTACCGGGACTGTGGCTGGTGCCGGGACTGTGGCTGGTGCCGGGACTGTGGCTGGTGCCGGGACTGTGGCTGGTGCCGGGACTGTGGCTGGTGCCGGGCTGCGATGGGGAGCGATGTGGCGGCTCGCGGGGCCGTTGCGGCTAGATGAATGAGTCCAAGGGATGGCCTGCGGATATAGGACGAGGGCGTCCAATGTCAGTGTGTGAAGACAGACCTGGACACCCTCGCGACA
>NZ_JBFACE010000081.1:0-15655 GCF_040640655.1 Streptomyces sp. NPDC021749
ACCCGATGACCGTTGCGCAACGCGTCCGACAGTCGCTCCACCAGCAGCACACCGGCACCCTCAGCCCAAGCAGTACCGTCGGCGCCCTCCGCGAATGCCTTGCACCGCCCGTCCGAGGCCAGCCCACGCTGCCGGGAGAACTCCACGAACACCGTCGGGTCGGGCATGACCGCGACGCCGCCGGCCAGCGCGAGATCGCACTCGCCCCGGCGCAGCGACTGCACCGCCAGATGCAGCGCCACCAGCGACGACGAGCAGGCCGTCCCGATCGTCAGCGCCGGGCCCTCCAGGCCCAGGGTGTAGGCGATCCGGCCGGACAGCACCGCGTCGGCGTTTCCGGTCAGCAGATAGCCCTCGGTGCCTTCGGGTGCCCGTGCGGTGTCGGCGACGTAGCCGGTGTGCGCGGCCCCGACGAACACGCCGGTACGGCTGCCGCGCAGCGCCGCGGGGACGACCCCGGCCCGCTCCAGCGCCTCCCACGACGTCTCCAGCAACAGCCGCTGCTGGGGGTCCATCACCAGTGCCTCGTTCGGCGAGACGCCGAAGAAGGCGGCGTCGAAGTCGCCGACACCGGTGAGGAAGCCGCCCTCGCGGCAGTAGGTGGTACCGGGCGTGTCAGGGTCGGGCGAGTAGACGGCGGCCTCGTCCCAGCCGCGGTCGGTGGGGAAACGGGTGATTGCGTCGACGCCGTCCGCGGTGAGCTCCCACAGGTCGTCGGGGCTGACCACGCCGCCGGGGAAGCGGCACGCCATGCCCACGATCGCGATGGGCTCACGCGTGGCGGCCAGGAGCTCGCGGTTGCGTCGACGCAGCCGCTCGGTCTCCTTGACCGAGGTGCGCAGTGCACCGAGCACTTCGTCCATGGAGGGTGACATCTTCGGCTTCCTCGTCTGCTCGCTCTGGGGGGTGGGTCGTCGGTGCTGCGGGGCGCTGCCGGGCCGGGAGCTCCGGTAGGGGGCGCTACTGTTGGGACGGTCCACCGCGCGTGGTCGCGGTGTCGCGAACACCCTCAACTGAGGGTCCGTCATCTTCCCTTCGGTTACTGCCTGTTGCCAGCCGGATGAGGTCGTCCGCGTCGAGTTCATCAATCTCGACGTCGTGGGCCGCGGCCTCCGGTGTGGACGCCGGCGTCTCGTTCCCGCCGGCGCCGGCCGGGGCCAGGGCCCCGTCCGGGCGGCCCGTTCCCTGGTGGTTTCCGTCGGTCAGCTCCGCCAACAGCGCGGCGCCGAGTTGGTCCACGGTGGGGTGGTCGAAGATGACCGTCGCGGGCAGGGCGAGCCCCGTCGACTCGGCCAGCCGGCCGCGCAGCCGCACAGCGGCCAGCGAGTCGAAGCCGAGGTCCTTGAAGGCGACGTCGTGGCCGATGCGGCCGATCCCGTCGTGGCCCAGGATGTCTGCCGCCACCGTGCGGACCAGGTCCACCAGCACCTTGGTGCGCTCGCGCGGGGTGAGGGCAGCCTTGATACGGCCGCGCAGCTCGTCCGAGGCGTCGAGCGTGGGCGCGGCGGCCCGCAGTTCGCGGACCTGGGGGATGTCGGAGATCAGGGGGCTGGGTCGGAAGGCGGTGAACCCGGTGACGAAGTGCTCCCAATCGATGTCGGCGACCGTGACACAGGTGTCGTCCTGGTTGAGCGCTCCGTACAGGGCCTCGATCCCCAGATCCGGCCGCATGGGCGCGAGTCCGCGCTCGGCGTAGAAGTCGGTGACGCCGTCGCCCGCGCCCATGCCGCCGCCGCCCCACAGGCCCCAGGCGACGGAGGTGGCGGGGCGGCCTTGTGCACGGCGTCGTTCGGCCAGCGCGTTCAGGTGTGCGTTGGCCGCCGCGTAGACCGACTGCCCGCCGCTGCCCCACACCGCTGCACCGGACGAGAACAGCACGAAGGCGTCCAGCTCGGCATCCGCTGTGAGCTCGTCCAGCAGCTCGGCCCCCACCGCCTTTCCCGCCAGCACGTCAGCGGCCTCGTCGAGCTCCACCTCGGCCAACGGCGTCACTTGGGCGACTCCTGCGGCATGGAACACCCCGCGCAGTGGCGTGCCCAGCCCCTTTATCGCATCCAGCAACTGCACCACTGACGTCCGATCGCTCATATCGCACGCCACAACAGTCACCTTCGCCCCCAAGCCCACCAGCTCTTGTTCCAGCTCTTGGGCCCCCGGTGCCTGTGCACCGCGGCGTCCTGCGAGTACCACGTGTTCTGCGCCTTCACGTGCCAGCCAGCGCGCCACGTGGCCGCCCAGGCCGCCGGTTCCTCCGGTGACCAACACACATCCCCGGGGGCGCCACGAGCCGCGCACGGCTGCCGGTGCTGCCGGCAGCAGTCGGCGGCCGTAGGTGCCGGTGCCGCGTAGGGCTATCTGGTCCTCACCGCTGCTGTGGGAGAGGGTGGCGGCAAGACGTCGCCAGTCAACCTCTCCGGGCTTGACGGGCAGGTCGACCAGGCCACCCCACTGCATCGGCGCTTCCAAGGCCGCTGCCAGTCCAAGGCCCCACACCCGCGCGCCCATCGCACACGGCACCTCACCGGGCTCGACCGCCACCGCTCCCCGGGTGGCCACCCAGACCCGCGCCTTCGGCGCGCCGTCCGTCACGGCCTGGGTCACGAGCAGGACGGCGGCCGTGCCCTCGTCGAGCGGGGAGGCGTCGGCCGGTGCGGTGTCGGCTGCCTGACCGGGCAGAACCAGCACTCCGGCCAGGCCCTGGGAGTCCGCCGCGAGTCCGGCGAGCCGTTCGGTCAGGCCGGCTCGCGTGACCACGGTCGGGTCCAGCGTCCAGCGCTCCACCACCGCGCCGGCCGTGCCCAGCGCCGATGCCGCGGCGTCCGCCTCGCCCGGCGAGGCGTCGGGGGTCTCCACCAACAGCCAGCGCCCGGACGGCGCGCCCGAGTCGCCGGTCTCCAGGGCGGTCCAGGTGACCCGATAGCGCCAGGCGTCGGAGGCGGTGACCGCGGCGTCGGCGGCGCGCCGGGCGGTGGCGGTCGGCAGCCAGAACCGGTCGCGGCGGAAGGCGTAGGTGGGCAGGGGCACGCGGCGGGCGCCGGTGCCTTCGAAGAACGGGTCCCAGTCGACGCGGACTCCGTGGGCGAACGCGGCGCCCGCCGAGGCGCGGAACCGGTCCAGGCCGCCGGAGTCGCGGTAAAGGGTGGACAGCGCGGTGGCATGCACGCCCTCGTCCTCGGCCACCTCGTTGATCGCGGCACCGAGCAGGGGATGCGGGCCCATCTCGATGAAGGAGCGGTGGCCCTGGCGCAGCAGCGCCCGCAGGGTGGACTCGAACTCCACCGGTTCGCGCATGTTCCGGTACCAGTACGCGGCGTCCAGGCCTTCGGGGGCGTGGGCTCCGGCAGTCACGGTGGAGAAGAACGGCAGCCGGGCGGCGGTCGGCCGGACGCCGGCGAGCGTCGCGAGAAGCTCGGTGCGGAACTGTTCCACCTGCGGCGAGTGGCCGGCGAAGTCGACGCCGCCGAGCGGCCAGCGCAGCACCCTGTCCGCGGACAGCCGCTCGCTGAACTCCTCCAGCGCCGCAGTGTCGCCGGCGACCGTGACCGAGGCGGGGCCGTTGACCGCGGCGACGGAGATCCGCTGTGCCCAGGGCGCCAGCATCTCGCGGACCCGGTCGGCCGGGGCCATTACGGCGAGCATGCCGCCGTTGCCGGCCAGCCGGCCCCACAGCCTGCTGCGTTCGGCGATCACCCGGGCCGCGTCATCGAGGGAGAGGGCGCCGGCCACGTAAGCGGCGGCGACCTCGCCCTGGGAGTGGCCGACGACGGCGGCGAGCCGCACGCCGTGGGCCTCCCACAACGCGGCAAGGGAGATCATCATGGTGAAAAGCGCCGGCTGGACCACGTCCGCCCGGTCGATCGGCGGGGCGTCCGGCGCGCCGCGCAGCACATCGAGCACCGACCAGTCGAGGTAGGGCGCGAGAGCCCGCGCGCACTCCTCCGCCTTGGCTCGGAAGACCGGGGCCGACTCCAGCAGTTCGGCGCCCATGCCGGCCCACTGGGAACCCTGGCCGGGGAAGACGAAGACGGGGGGCCGGCCACTGCCCGCCTCGCCGACGGCGACGTCGGCGTCCCTCCTGCCCTCCGCGAGCGCGGTCAGCCGGGCGATCAGCGATTCCCGGTCGTCGGCGAGGACCGCGGCACGGTTCGCGAGCGCGGCGCGGCCGGTGGCGGCGGAGTAGGCGGCGTCGGCGGGGGTGATCTCCTCGTGGGCGACCAGGTGTTCGGCGAGCCGACGTGCCTGTTCGCGGAGGGGCTCCGCGCCGGCGGCGGACAGAGGGAGGACGGTGGCCGGGAGGTCGGCCGACGCCCGGGGCTCGGCAAGGGTGTCCGGGGCGGTCGGCGCCTGCTCCAGGACGATGTGCGCGTTGGTTCCGCTGACGCCGAACGAGGAGATGCCGGCGCGGCGCGGCCGGTCGGCCCGCTGGGGCCAGGGCCGTGCCTCGGTGAGCAACTCCACGGCCCCCTCACCCCAGTCGACCTTCGAGGAGGGCGCGTCGACGTGGAGCGTGCGGGGCAGCGTGCCGTGCCGGAGGGCCTCCACCATCTTGATGACACCGGCGACACCCGCGGCGGCCTGGGTGTGCCCGATGTTGGACTTCAACGACCCCAACCACAGCGGATCCCCCACCCGCTCCCGCCCATACGTAGCCAGCAACGCACCGGCCTCGATCGGATCACCCAACGCCGTACCCGTCCCATGGGCCTCGACGACGTCGACATCGCCCGGACCCAGCCCCGCATCGGCCAACGCCTCACGGATCACCTTCTGCTGGGCCGGACCACTGGGCGCCGTCAAACCGTTACTGGCACCGTCCTGATTGACCGCACTCCCCCGCACCACCGCCAACACCTCGTGTCCGTGGCGGCGGGCGTCGGACAGCCGTTCCACCAGCAGCATGCCGGCGCCCTCGGCGGGACCGAAGCCATCGGCGGACTCGGCGAACGCCTTGCAGCGGCCGTCGGGGGCGAGCCCTCGCTGCCGGGAGAACTGGATGAAGAGGGCGGGGTCGGCGATGACCGTGGCGCCGCCGGCCAGCGCGAGATCGCACTCGCCCCGGCGCAGCGACTGCACCGCCAGATGCAGCGCCACCAGCGACGACGAACACGCGGTGTCGATCGTCAACGCCGGGCCCTCCAGGCCCAGGGCATAGGCGACCCGGCCCGCGGTGAAGCTGACGATGCCGGCCAGGAGCTGGGCCTCCAGCTCGGCATCGACCCCTTGCACGCCCTTCTGGTAACCGCTCTCCCACGCCCCGGCGAACACGCCGGTGCGGCTGCCGGCCAGGGACTGCGGGGCGATGCCGGCCCGCTCCAGCGCCTCCCAGGAGGTCTCCAGCAGCAGCCGCTGCTGGGGGTCCATGGTGAGCGCCTCGTTGGGGGAGATCCCGAACGGGCCGGGGTCGAACCGGTCGATCCCGCGGACGAAGCCGCCCTCGCGGCAGTACGTGGTGCCCGCCTGGTCCGGGTCGGGTGAGTACATCGCCGCCACGTCCCAGCCACGGTCGGCCGGGGCCTGGTCGACCGCGTCGGTCCCCGCGAGCAGCAGATCCCACAGATCCTCCGGGCCGCGGACACCGCCGGGCAACCGGCAGGCCGCCCCGACGATCGCGATCGGCTCATGGGCCCGCTCGTCGAGCGTGCGCAGCTGCTCGGTGGCCCGGTGCAGCTCGGCCGTCACGCGCTTGAGGTACGTGCGCAGCTTGTCTTCGTTCGCCATGGTGGTACTTCCCTTCGAGGACGGGCGACGGGGTGCCGGGCCGGTGGTCACGACTCGCCGTACCGCTCGTCGATGAACGCGAAGATCTCGTCGTCGTCGGCGGCGCTCAGGGTGTCGGCGATGTCGTCGGCGGCATCGGTGGTGCCGTTGTGGAGGGCGCGCCAGCGACCGGCCAGGGCCTCCAGGCGCAGGGCGACCTCGGCGCGGGCGGCGGGTGCGGGCGCGACCGCCGCGAGACCTTCCGGGGTGAGGGCGGCCAGCGCCTTCTCGATCCGGTCGAGGTCGGCCAGCAGCGGCACGGTGGTGGCCTGCTGCTCGGGCACCAGCAGACCGGCGAGGTGCGTGGCCATCGCGGCCGGGGTGGGGTGGTCGAACACCAGGGTGGCGGGGAGCCGGACCCCGGTGGCCGCGCCCATCCGGTTGCGCAGTTCCACGGCCGTGAGGGAGTCGAATCCGACATCGCGGAACGGCCGGTCGGAGTGGACCTCCGCGGCGGAGCCGTGGCCCAGTACCGCGGCCACGTGCTCGCGCACCAGGTTGAGCAGCTGGTCGTGGCGCTCCTCGGTGGAGAGCCGGGCCAGCTGCTCGGCGAGGGACTGGCCGGTGTGCCGGGCGTCCTGCGGGGCGGTCGGCCGGACCGGGGCCCGGTTGCCGGACGCGGCGGCCGAGGCGGGGATGACCAGGTCCGACAGGAGGGGCGCGATGGTTCCGGTGGCGCGCAGTGCGGCCGGGTCGAGCCGCAACGGGACCTGCACGGCCTCGTCCACCCGCAGGGCGGCGTCGAACAGCGCCGTGCCCAGGCCTGCGGACAGGGGCGGGAAGCCGCTGCGTGTGAAGCGCCGTTGGAGGCGCTCCTGGTCGAGCCCGTCGGCCATCCGGCTGGTGTCGGACCACAGTCCCCAAGCCATCGAGACCGACGGGAGGCCGAGGGCCCGCCGCCGTGCGGCGAGGGCGTCGAGCGTGGCGTTGGCCGCCGCGTAGTTGCCCTGGGCCGGGCTGCCCAGCAGACCGGCGCTGGAGGAGAACAGGACGAACGCCGAGAGGTCGAGGTCACGCGTGAGTTCGTCCAGGAGGACGGCGGCCGCCACCTTGGGCCGCAGCACGCGCCACATCCGCTCGGGGGTGAGCGTGGGCAGCACGCCGTCGTCGAGGACACCGGCGCTGTGCACCACGGCCGTCAGCGGACGCTCGGCCGGCACGTCGGCGAGCAGCCGGCGGACCGCGTCCGCGTCGGCGACATCGCAGGCGACGACGGTGGCCTCGGCACCCAGGCCGGCGAGTTCGGCGACCAGCTCCGCGGCGCCCTCGCCGTCCGGACCGTTGCGCGCGGCGATCAGCAGATGGCGCACGCCGTGGGTGGTGACCAGGTGGCGGGCGATGCGGCTGCCGATGGTGCCGGTGCCGCCGGTGATGAGCACCGTGCCGTGCGGGTGCCAGGCGGGCGGCATGGTCAGGACGAGCTTTCCGGTATGCCGGGCCTGGCTGATGGTGCGCAGGGCGTCCGCGGCCCGGCGTACGTCGTGGGTGACGACGGGCAGCGGGTGCAGCGCTCCGCCGGCGAACAGCTCCATCAACTCCCGTAGCATTCGGCCGAGTTCATCGGGTCCGGCCTCGTGGAGGTCGAACGCCCGGTAGCGGACTCCGGGGTGGTCGGCAGCGACCTGTTCGGGGGCGCGCACATCGGCCTTCCCCAGCTCCAAAAACCGGCCGCCGGGACGGAGCAGTCCGAGGGAGACGTCCACGAACTCCTTGGTGAGCGAGTTGAGGACGACATCGGCACCGGGCGCACCGTCCGCGCCGGCGAAGGCGGTGGCGAAGTCGAGGGTGCGCGAGGAGGCGAGATGGTCGTCGGGGATGCCCATGGCGCGCAGGACGTCCCACTTGCCGCTGCTCGCGGTTGCCAGCACCTCGGCGCCGAGGTGGCGGGCGATCTGCACCGCGGCCATGCCGACACCTCCGGCGGCGGCGTGCACCAGCACTTTCTCTCCCGGGCGCAGGTCCGCCAAGGCGACCAGTCCGTAGTAGGCGCTGAGGAACACCGCGGGTACCGACGCGGCCTGGGCGTACGACCAGCCGTCCGGGATCGGCGCGAGTAGCCGGTGGTCGGCCACGCACACCGGGCCGAAGCCGCCGTTCCACAGGCCCAGCACCCGGTCTCCGGCGGCGATCCCGGTGACGCCGGGGCCGGTCTCCACGACGACGCCGGCGCCCTCGGTGCCCATTTCGGCCTCGCCCGGGTACATGCCCAGGGCGATCAGGGCGTCGCGGAAGTTCACGCCGGCGGCACGCACCGCGACCCGCACCTGGCCGTGTTCCAGCGGGGCGTTCGCGTCCAGGGCGGGCACCGGCGCCAGGCCGTCGAGGGTACGGTCAGCGCCGCGGCCCAGCCGCCAGGCGCCCTGCTCCGGCGGGGTGAACGCCCCGTCCGTACCGGCACCGACCCGCTCCAGCCGGGGCACGTACACCCGGCCGGCGCGCACCGCGGTCTGCGGTTCGCCGGAGGCGAGGGCGGCGGGCACGGCCCGGGCGGAAGCCGGGTCGTCGTCCAGGTCCACCAGCAGGAACCGGTCGGGCTCCTCGGCCTGCGCGGAGCGCAGCAGGCCCCATGCGGCGGCCGCGGCCGGGTCGCTCACCTCGGCGTCGCCGCGCACGGCGACCGCGCCACGGGTGGCCACGACCAGGCGGGTGCCCTCCGGGGCGTCCGGGGCCGCGAGCCAGCGCTGGACGAGGCCCAGCACCTGGCAGGCGACGGCGTGAGCATCGGCGGCGACATCGCCGGTCCCGGCCGGTACGCCGAACACGACGGCGTCCGGGGCCGGTTCGCCGGTCGTGACCGGCCCCGGACCGTCCGGGCCGAGCGCATCGGGCAGGTGTGCATCGGCGGCCTCGGCCAGGCCCAGGGCGTCCGGTCCCGCGACCACCCAGCGGATCGCGGAAGGGCTGCCGGTGGCCGGGCCGCTGCCGGTCCGCTCCCGCCAGGCGACGCGGAAGAGGGCGTCGGCGCTGACCGGGCGGCCGCCCCGGAGCTGCTCGGGGTCGACCGGCCGCATGAGGAACGAGTCGATCTCGGCGACCATCCGCCCCTCGACGTCCGCGCACTGGATGCGGACGGCGTCCTCGGCGACGGGGGAGATGCGCACCCGCAGCCGGTCCGCTCCGGTGCGGTAGAGCCGGACACCACGCAGCGCGAAGGGCATCCGGATCCGGCCGTCCTCGGGGAAGAAGCCGCCCAGGCTCATGGTTTGCAGCGCCGCGTCCAGCAGCGCCGGATGAAGCCCGAACCGTCCCGCGTCGCCCTGGGCCTCGGCGGGCAGCGCGACCTCCGCGTGGAGGTCGGAGCCGGCACGGTGGGCGCTGACCAGTCCGCGGAAGAACGGCCCGTAGCTGTAGCCGAGTTCGGCGAACCGCTCGTAGAAGTCGCCGGTGTCCAGCTGTTCGGCGCCGTGCGACGGGGTCACCGCCGAGGCGTCCGGCGCGTCGGCCGCGTGCTCCGCGGTGAGCAGGCCCTCGGCGTGCAGGGTCCAGTCGGCGGCGCCCTCGGGTCGGGCGTGCACCGCGAAGCGGCGGGCGTCGTCGGTGTCCGGGGCGCCGACGTTCAGCCGCAGCCAGACGCCGCCGGACTCGGGCAGCACCAGGGGCGCGGCCAGGGTGAGTTCCTCGATCCGGCCGGTGCCGGCCTGGCGGCCGGCCCACAGCGCGAGGTCGGTGACCGCGGCGCCGGGCAGCAGCACCGTCCCCATCAGCGCGTGGTCGGCCAGCCAGGGGACGGCGTCGGTGCCGATACGCCCGGTGTACATCTGGTCGCCGGAGCCGGGCAGTTCCACGCCTCCGCCGAGCAGCGGATGGTCGGCCGCGTCCAGGCCGAGGGAGGCGGGATCGTCGCCGCGGCTGACCGGGCTGTACCAGTAGCGCTCGCGCTGGAACGGGTAGGTGGGCAGGCCCACCGGGCGCGAGTCGGGGCCGAAGAGGGCCTCGGCGTCGATCTCCACGCCGTGGGTGTAGGCGCGGCAGACGGCGACACCCAGCCAGCGCGGGCCGCCCTGGCCACGGCGCAGTGTGCCGAGGACCGCCGCGGAAGCACCGGCGTCGCTGATCGTCTCCTGGAGGGAGATGGCGAGCATGGGGTGCGGGCTGGTCTCCAGGAACACGTCGTGACCGTCGGCGATCAGCGCGCGGGTGGCCTTCTCGAACTCCACCGGTTCGCGCATGTTGCGGTACCAGTAGTCGGCGTCCAGCTCGGCGGTGTCGAGCAGCCCACCGGTGACCGTCGAGTAGAACGGGATGTCGGAGGACGAGGGCGCGACCGGGGCGAGCACTTCCCTCAGCTGGTCTTCGAGCGTATCGACCTGCGGCGAGTGCCCTGCGGTGTCGACGCCGGGGATCGGGCGGGCGGGCACGCCCTGGGAGGCGAGTTCGGCGACCAGTTCGGCCAGGGCGTCCGGGTCGCCCGCGACGGCGCAGGTCTCGGGGCTGTTGACGGCGGCGATGGCGAGCCGGTCGCCCCAGAACTCCAGCCGGGGTCGCAGCTCGCGCTCGGACATGGTCACCGCGACCATGCCGCCCTTGCCGGCCAGCTGCAGCCACGCCTGGCTGCGCAGGGCGACGATGCGCGCCGCGTCGTCCAGCGAGAGCCCGCCGGCGACATGGGCGGCGGCGATCTCGCCCTGGGAGTGCCCGACGACGGCGGCCGGTTCGACGCCCAGCGAGCGCCAGGTCGCGGCGAGCGAGACCATCATGGTGAACAGCACGGGCTGCACCACGTCGACCCGGTCGAGCGAGGGTGCGTCGGGCTCCCGGCGCAGCACGTCCAGCACGGACCAGTCGAGGTAGGGCCGGAGCGCCGCATCGCAGGCGTGTGCGGTCTCCCGGAAGGCGCTGGACCGCTCGAACAGCCCGTCGCCCATCTCGGCCCATTGCGAGCCCTGGCCGGGGAAGACGAACACGACCTGGTCGGCGGTGCCGGCGGTGCCCCGCATCACGAGCGGATGCGGACGGCCCTCGATGAGGTCGTCGAGCGCCGCGATCAGCTCCGTGAAGTTCTCGCCGACCACGGCGGCCCGATGCTCGAAGCGGGTGCGGGTGGTGATCAGGGAGTAGCCGACGTCGGCCGGGTGCAGCTCGGGGTGGGCGAGCAGGTCCGCGCGCAGCCGCCGTGCCTGGTCGCGCAGCGCGGCCTCGTTGTGCGCGGACATCATCAGCGGCACGGTCACCTCGCGCCACCACTCCTCGGACCAGACGTCGCCGTCGGCGGCCGTATCGGGCCAGAGCGGCTCGGGTGCGGTGGGCTCCGGCGGCTCTTCGACGATGACGTGGACGTTGGTTCCGCTGATGCCGAACGAGGAGATGCCGGCGCGGCGCGGCCGGTCGGCCCGCTGGGGCCAGGGCCGTGCCTCGGTGAGCAACTCCACGGCCCCCTCACCCCAGTCGACCTTCGAGGAGGGCGCGTCGACGTGGAGCGTGCGGGGCAGCGTGTCGTGCCAGAGGGCCTCCACCATCTTGATGACACCGGCGACACCCGCGGCGGCCTGGGTGTGCCCGATGTTGGACTTCAACGACCCCAACCACAGCGGATCACCCACCCGCTCCCGCCCATACGTGGCCAGCAACGCACCGGCCTCGATCGGATCACCCAACGCCGTACCCGTGCCATGGGCCTCGACGACGTCGACATCGCCCGGCCCCAGGCCGGCATCGGCCAACGCCTCACGGATCACCTTCTGCTGGGCCGGACCACTGGGCGCCGTCAAACCGTTACTGGCACCGTCCTGATTGACCGCACTCCCCCGCACCACCGCCAACACCGGGTGGCCCTTCTTCCGCGCCTCCGACAGCCGCTCGACCAGCAGCATGCCGGCGCCCTCGGCGAGGCCCACGCCGTCCGCCGCCTCGGCGAACGCCTTGCTGCGGCCGTCCGGCGAAACCGCCCGCTGGCGGGCGAACTCCACCAGCATCTCGGGGGTGGACATCACCGTGGCACCGCTGACCAGCGCCATGTCGCACTCACCCCGGCGCAGCGACTGCACCGCCAGGTGCAGCGCGGCGAGGGAGGCCGAGCAGGCGGTGTCGACGGTGACGGCGGGGCCCTCCAGGCCGAAGACGTAGGAGAGCCGGCCAGACATCACACTCGCGGAGTTGCCGGTGGCCACGTAGCCGTCGAAGTTCTCGTCCCCCTCCTGGAGCAAGGGCACGTAGTGCTGCCCGTTGGTGCCTACGAAGACGCCGGTGCGGCTGCCGCGCAGCTCCACCGGGTCGATCCCGGCCCGTTCGAAGGACTCCCAGGCGGTCTCAAGGATCAGCCGCTGCTGCGGGTCCATGGCCAGGGCCTCGCGAGGGCTGATGCCGAAGAAGCCGGGGTCGAACTCGGCCGCGTCGTGCAGGAATCCGCCCCCGCGCACATAGGTGTGGTGTCCGGGCGAGTCGGGGTCGGGGTCGTAGAGGACGTCGTTGTTCCACCCCCGGTCGGTGGGGAAGGGGGTGATGGCGTCGACCTCTCCGGTGAGCAGGTCCCACAGGTCCTCGGGCGAACGGACCCCGCCGGGCAGCCGGCAGGCCATGCCGATGATGGCGATGGGCTCGTCCGTCTGCGCAGTGGTCGCGGGGCCGGTCTGGGCGGCGGTGTCTCCGCGGTCGAGCAGTTCGTCGCCGAGGTGCCGGGCGAGCGCGGCCGGGTTGGAGTGGTCGAAGACCAGGGAGGCGGGCAGGTTGAGGCCGGTGGCGGCGCTGAGCCTGTTGCGCAGTTCGAGGGCGGTCAGCGAGTCGAAGCCGAGGTCGCGGAAGGCGCGGGCGCTGTTCACCGCCTCGCTGGAGGACTGCCCGAGGACGGCGGCGGCGTGGGTTCGGACCAGCCGCAGCAGGGTGACGTGCCGCTTGTGGCCGGACTGCGCGGTCAGTTCGCGGACGAGTTCGGAGGTGACCGAATCGCCGGTGCCCGCGGCGCGTTCGGCCGCGCGCAGTCGCCGCACCTCGGGAATGTCGTCGAACAGCACGGCCGGGCGCACCGAGGTGTAGGAGGCGGCGAAGCGGTTCCACTCGACATCGGCGACCGCTCCGCAGGTGCGGCCGCGCTCCAGCATGCGGCGCAGGGACCGCACCGCCGCGTCCGGGTCGAGGGGAGCGAGGCCGCGCCGGTTGAGGAACTCCGCGTCGGCACCGTCGGCGAGTGCGCCGCCGGCCCAGGGGCTCCAGGCCACGGAGACGGCGGGCACCCCGTCGGCGCGGGCGCGCTCGGCGAGCGCGTCGAGGTGCGCGGTGGCGGCCGCGTAGCAGCCCTGTGCCGCGCCGCCCCACACGCCGGACACCGAGGAGAACAGCACCAGCGCGTCGAGGCCGGCGGCGGGCGCCAGGTCCACCAGGTGTTCGGCGGCCGCGGTCTTGGCGGCGACGGCGCCGGCGATGTCGCCGGGCTCCGTGTCCTTCAGGGGGGCCAGCGGCACGAGCGCCGGGGCGTGCACGACGACGGCGGGCGCGTGCTCGTCGAGCAGGCCGGCCAGGGCGGAGCGGTCGGTGACGTCGCAGCGGACGGGGACGACGGCGGCTCCGGTGAGGCCGGCGGTGACGGCCTCCGCGTCGGCGTCCGGCCCGGCCAGCACCACCCGGTCCGCGCCGTCCTCCAGGAAGGAGCGGACGACCCGGCCGGGCACCGTCGTGAGGTCGCCGACGATCAGGACGGTACCCCTGGCGCGCCAGACCGGCGGGGCGGAGTCGGCCGGGTTCGGCAGGACGCGGCGCCCGAAGACGCCCGCCGCCCTGAGGGCGATCTGGTCCTCGGCACCGGATTCGGCGAGGACGCCGGCGAGGCGCTCGAACACCCGGGCGTCGGGCCGCTCGGGCAGGTCGACGAGGCCGCCCCACAACTCGGGCAGTTCCAGCGCCGCCACCCGCCCCAGGCCCCACAGTTGGGCTCCGGCGGTGCACGGCACCTCGTCCGGGGCGGTGGCCACCGCGCCCTGGGTGACGGTCCACAGCGGTGCGGTGCGGCCGAGGTCGGCCAGGGCCTGGACCAGGGCGAGGGTGGCGGTGACCCCGGTGGGCACGGCCGGGTGATCGGGGTGGCCGTCGGTGCACAGTCCGAGCAGCGAGACCATGCCGGTGACGGTGGTGTCACCGTTGACGGCCGGTTCGAGCAGGCCGTGCAGTTCGGCGCGGCCGGTACGGGCCGGGTCCACGGCGATGCGCCGGATCGTTCCTCCGAAGGAAGCGATCGCCTGTTCCACGGTGTCGGCGAGGGCGGCGTGCGTTTCTCCGGTGGGCACTATGAGCAGGCGCAGGCCGGGGCGCCAGCCGCCGGTGACGGCGCGCAGCCCCTTCCACCCGACGTGGTAGCCGAGCCGGTCGCCGGGCTCCGGGGTGCGCTCACCGGCTTCGGCGGCCTCCGCCCACTCGGGACGGGCGGAGCCGACCCAGTAGCGTTCGCGCTGGAAGGCGTAGGTGGGCAACTCCACCCGGCGGGCCCCGGGGTGGAGCCTGGCCAGGTCCACCGGCACGCCGGAGACCTGGGCCTCCGCGACGGAGCTGAGGAAGCGCCGCAGCCCGCCCTCGTCGCGCCGCAGCGAGCCGACGGCCGGTGCGGCGGCGTCGAGGCTCTCCACGGTCTGGCGGATGCCGAAGGTGAGGACGGGGTGCGCGGAGCATTCCACGAACGCGTCGACGCCGTCGGCGAGCATGGCGCGCACGGTCGCCTCGAACCGCACCGGGAGCCGCAGGTTGCGGTACCAGTAGTCGGCATCGAGCGCGGTCGTCTCCAGGAGGGCCGCGTCGACCGTGGAGTAGAAGGGCACCCCGCCCCCCTGCGGCCGGACCGCGGCGAGAACGGTGGCGAGTTCCTCCCGGATGCTCTCGACGTGGTGGGAGTGGGAGGCGTAGTCGACATCGATCCGGCGGACCCGGTGGCCTTCGTCCTCCAAGGCACGCAGCAGCGCCTCCAGGGCGGCCGGCTCCCCGCAGACGACGGTCGACCGGGGGCCGTTGACCGCGGCGATCTCGACGCCGCCGGCGCCATCGAGCCGCGCCTCGACGTCGGCCGAGGGCAGGGCCACCGAGGCCATGCCGCCCCGCCCCGCCAGTTCGCGGGCGATGATCTGGGAGCGCAGGGCCACGATCCGGGCGGCGGCGTCCAGGGAGAGCGCGCCGGCCACACAGGCCGCGGCGATCTCGCCCTGGGAGTGGCCGATGACGGCGGCGGGTTCGACGCCGAGCGAGCGCCACAGTGCCGCGAGCGCCACCATCACCGCGAAGGCGGCCGGCTGAATGACGTCGACGCGGTCGAGGCCGGGCGCCCCGGGTGCGCCGCGCAGGACGTCGGTGAGTGACCAGTCCACGTACGGGGCGAACGCGCGCTGGCAGCGCTCCACTTCGGCGGCGAAGGCCGGGGCCGTGTCCAGCAGTTCGGCGCCCATGCCGGCCCATTGGGTGCCCTGGCCGGGGAAGACGAAGGCAACGCGGCGGATGTCCGCCGCGATACCGGTGACGGTGTCCGGGCTGATCTCACCGGCAGCCAGGGCGGCGAGGGCGTCCATGGGGGCGCCGTGGGCACCGAGCAGCACGGCACGGTGGGTGAGGGCGGCGCGGTCGGCGGCCAGCGCGTGGCCGATGTCGGCGGGAGCGGCGTCGGGGAGACGCTCAAGGTGCGCGCGCAGGCGTGCGGCCTGGGCACGCAGGGCGGGGGCGGTCTCGGCGGACAGCGGCCAGACCACGGTAGCGGGAGTCACGGGAGTACCGCCGGTCGCCGGCTCGGCGGGCGGTTCCTCGATGACGACGTGAGCGTTGGTGCCGCTGACGCCGAAGGCGGAGACCGCGGCCCGCCGCGGCCGGTCCTCCCGCACCGGCCACGGGCGCGCCTCAGCCAGCAACTCCACCGCGCCGGTATCCCAGTCAACCTTCGAGGAGGGCGCGTCGACGTGGAGTGTGCGGGGCAGCGTGCCGTGGCGGAGGGCCTCCA
>NZ_JBFACE010000082.1:0-15221 GCF_040640655.1 Streptomyces sp. NPDC021749
TCTGCCGGCATCTCCCGCCACTGCCCGCCCGTCTTGAACCGCCAGATCACGCCCTCGAACTGCTGCCGCAGCCGCGCGGGGTACGGGCCGTACTCACCGATCGGCAGGTACGGCTCGATGAACTCCCACTCCGGGTCGCTCAGTTGCACTCGCGTCACGTACGAAGGTCTACCGGACCAGACCGCGCCACGAAGGCACATCACGCAGATTGATCACGACTCGATACGGGCCCTAGGGCAGGCCGCCGGGTGCCTGCTCAGGTGATGCCTGGAGAGGTCAGAGGCGCTCAGTGGCGATCTGGGGGCCGCTGATCAGCTTGCTGGGGGGTCGGTGTCGACCGTGCGTGGAAATGCGCTGACGAGCCGACACGGGGGCGACACGCGGGCTGTTCGAGTTGTGGGCGGAATCGGTATCCCAGGAGGTTGGGCGGCGTAGCGGCGAGAGTGTGGTGGCCGGTCGGCGGGGCTCGCGGCCAACACCGTAACCGACGATTCCGGAATGGCCATGGCTACGGCCAGAGTGATCGGACGAGACCGGCGGAGAGTTCGTCGGTGAAGCGACTACCCCGGCGTGTGACCTCGATCGGCCTCCAGCCAGGGTCACGGAGGCGCGGGCGCACCGCGCCCCGAAAGGAAAGATCCAGGATCCAAGATCCTAGATCCAGACGACGAGCCCTCGACGAGCCCTCGTCAAAAATTGACGAGGGCTCGTCGAATGTCGTCTGACCTGCAGTTTTCTGTTGAGGGGCGGTGAGGTCCGCACACCTCGGCGGAGAGTGACGGTCCAAGGGCGTGTTGCTGGCAGGTCACTCCTCCGAGCCGTCGAACTGCCACAAATCGGATTGCGCGAGGACTCGTCGAAGGCTCGTTGAGCCCTCGTCGAATACTCGCGAGGGCTCGACGAACCTTCAGCGAGTCTTCGCCGACTGTCCGGCAGCAACGTCGACGACCGGTGCCAGGAGCCGCCTGTAGCAGCGGATCCCGGAATTCCGAAATCCGGGTTTCTCCTGACGATGGAACAGGTCCGCACCCCGCTGCACGTGGTGGCGCAGCCGTGCGGACGTGGAGGACCAGTGCCGTGCGCTCAAGCGGAAAGGAGTTCGGACGAGGGCGCGTGCTGAGTCCCCTTGCGACCAGGCGAAGAACCCACCCTGGCGAATCGTCTCGCCCTGTAACGGCGTGCCGTGTCGCGCTCACTGCGCCCGACGCCGAGTGAGGAACCCATGCACCGATCCGTAATACTCCCTGCCCTCGTCACGCCCGTCGGCTCCGGCCTCTCCGCCGGCCGTGTCGTGAGGGAGGCATCGGCTTGACCCACAACCCCCGCCGCCCGAGCGACAAGCTGACCGTCGACGAGTTCTGCAGCGAACTGCGCATCTCGCGCTCGACCTTCTACGAGTGGCGGCAGAAAGGCAGGGCTCCGCACTGCATAAGGATCCCGAATGGTGCCCTGCGCATTCGGCGCAGTGACATCGAGAACTGGCTGACGGACTGCGAGAGCCGCGCGTGACAGACCGGTCCTTCAAGGTCCGCTTCTACGACACGGAGGTCTACAAGGGAAAGCGCGGCACCACCCACACCGTCCGCTGGTCCGTGAACGGCAAGCGCCGCGGCGAGACCTTCAAGACCAGCGCCCTTGCGGAGTCCTTCCGCGCGACGCTGCTCGTTGCTGCGAACAACGGCGAACCCTTCGACCTGGCGACCGGACGCCCGGTCTCCCATGCCTCGCCCGCGGCCGAGATCACCTGGTACGAATTCGCCCTCCAGTACGTCGACATGAAGTGGCCCCGCATCTCGGCGAACAACCGCAAGAGCACAGCCAAGGTCCTTACGAAGATCACTCTCGCCCTGCTGCATGCCCAGCCGACGCACTTCGACCCCGTCGAGGTCCGCACGGCCCTGCGCGAGTACGCGTTCAACAAGAACCGACGCGACGAGGCCCCTCCCGAGATACGCACGATCCTGTCCTGGATCCGGCGCAACTCCCTGCCGATGCGCGCTTGGGAGGACATCAAGCACGTCGACCACGTGATGCTCGCGCTCGGCACCCGGTTGGACGGGTCACGGACTGCCGCCAGCTCAGTCAACCGCGACCGGCGCATCACGAACGTGGTCCTGAAGCACGCCATCCGGCAGAGGCTTCTCAGGACCAACCCGCTGCCCAAGGGAAAGGACGAGAACGCCGCGCCCAAGGCAGCCGGGGCCGTGGACCAGCGGTCGCTCCTCCACCCCGGCCAGGTCGCTGGCCTCCTGGCCTGGATCGGTGACCGCCCCCGAACCGGTTACCGCCTTCGCGCGTTCTTCGCCACCCTCTACTACGCGGGCCTGCGTCCGGAGGAAGCCGTCGCCCTGCGGGTCGATGCCGCGACGCTGCCGGCGACCGGGTGGGGAGAGCTGCTGATCCACACCGCCGAGCCCGAGGTCGGCCGTAACTGGACCGATGACCGAGCAGTCCATGAGACCCGTGACCTCAAAGGGCGAGCCGTCGGTGACACCCGGCCCGTCCCTGCGCACCCCGCCCTCGTCGCGATCCTTCGCGATCTGATCGAGGAGGACGGCCTAAAGCCCGGCGATCTGCTCTTCCCCGGGGAGAAGGGCGGGCTGCTCGCTGGATCGGTGTTCCGGCGGGTCTGGCGCAAGGCCCGCAAGGCCGTCCTCGACGAGCACGAGTACAGCTCGCCCGTCGGCAAGCGTGTGTACGACCTGCGCCACACCTGCCTGACGACCTGGCTCAACAACGGCGTCCCGCCGGCCCAGGTCGCCGCCTGGGCGGGCAACAGCGTCCCCGTCCTCCTGGCGACCTACACACGCTGCATCACCGGACAGCTGACCGAACTCCAGGGACGGATCGAAGGACCCCAGCAGCTGCCGGAGGTTCCCGCAGCCGCCGAGGGGCCGCCCGAAAACTTCGGGAAGTTTTCGGGAAGAACACCCGCCGAGAGCCGTTCAAAACCGGTGTCAGCCGGACTGGCGCCCGCGCCGCCGGGAGCCGTTCCGGCCCTGCCGAAGCCGCCGCGCCGGAGCCGGTAAACTGCCTCTGACCTGCAAAAAAGCCCTCTACGAGGGAGGGCTGCAGAATGCAAGAAGGAGAGCGCCCCCGGCAGGACTCGAACCTGCGGCCAAGTGCTTAGAAGGCACCTGCTCTATCCACTGAGCTACGGGGGCCGGTGTGGGCCGTGGATCACGGACCGCGGACCAGGATAGAGGCCCGGGTACCTCGTCCCGGTTGCTTCACCTCCGTGGCACGTTGTGGAGGTTCGGTGAAGCGGTCCCGATAATCGCAGGCAGGTACGAATCCTGCACCGCTTTTGACGTCCGGCGGGGCGGGTGTTGTGCACTCGTTATGCCTGCGTCTCTGTTGTCGCGAACGTCTCATGCGTCACTCGTCCCATTCTGTCGGGGTTCTTGCGGCGCGCACGAGGGGTTATACGCTTCAAAAAGCCAACGAAATTGGGCATTCTGCACATGTGGCGACCTTGGACGTACGACCCCGGCTGCTCGACGCACTGTCCGTACTGCGCGACCGCGTCGAAGCCGCACGCTTTCCGCTGCCACTGCGGGGCGCCGCCCGTGCCCGGTGCAACCGGGCCGAGTTGCTCGCCCAGCTCGACGACTATGTGATTCCCCGCCTCCGGTCGCCTCAGGCACCCCTGCTGGCGGTGATCGGCGGCTCCACCGGGGCCGGCAAGTCCACTCTGGTGAATTCCCTGGTGGGGCGGCGGGTCTCGGAGGCCGGGGTGCTGCGTCCGACGACGCGTACGCCGGTGCTGGTGTGCCATCCCGACGATGTGCACTGGTTCTCCGGACGGCGGGTGCTGCCGCAGCTCACCCGGGTCTGGGGGCCCGAGGAGGACGAGGGTGCCGAGGGGGCTCCTCATCAGGAGCATGAGGGCTATCGGACGTATGGGGAGGGTGGGACGTATGGGGAGGGCGGAGGTTCCCGGGGCGGCGGGGCGAGCAGTGGCGGGGGCTCCGGTAAAGGGGGAGCGGGTGGAGGTGGGGAGCGGTTCGCGGTGCGGATCGAGGTGGAGGCGGCGCTGCCCAGTGGGCTGGCGCTGCTGGATGCGCCGGACATCGATTCGCTCGTCGCCCGGAACCGCGAGCTGGCCGCCGAGCTGATCTGCGCCGCGGACGTATGGGTTCTGGTCACGACGGCCGCCCGGTACGCCGACGCGGTGCCCTGGCACCTGCTGCGCGCCGCGAAGGAGTACGACGTCACGCTGGTGACCGTGCTGGACCGGGTGCCGCACCAGATCGCCACCGACATCTCCGGGCGGTACGCGGAACTGCTGCAGCGCGCCGGCCTCGGCCATGTCCCGCGGTTCACCATTCCCGAGCTCCCCGAGTCGGCCGGCGGGGGCAGCGGGCTGCTGCCCGCCACGGCGGTCGCCGGGCTGCGCGAGTGGCTGGAACGGCACGCCCAGGACCCGGCCGCCCGTAGGGCCGCCGCGGACCGTACCGCCACCGGAGTGATCGCCTCGCTGCGCGGCCGGCTGCCCGCCCTGGCCGGGGCCGCGGCGGCCCAGCACGCCGCGGGGCTCCGGCTCGCCGGCCGGGTGGAGGAGGCGTACGAACGGGCCGCCGAACGGGTGCGGAACGAGGTCGCGGCCGGTGAGGTGCTGGCCGGGGACGCCCGGGCCTACTGGCGCGACCACGGGACCGGCGGCCGGTCGGACGAGCTGCTCGACGCGCTGACGGGCGGGATGATCTCGTTGCTGACCTGCGCCGTGGAGGAGGCCGACGAGCGGGCCGCGGAAGCCTGGCGGCACGATCCCGCGGCCGCCGAACTCCTGTTGACGCCAACCTCGCCAACCTCGCCAACCTCGGCAGCCTCTGCGACCTCGACAGCCCCGGCGGCATCGCCGACACCGGCGGCCTTGGTGGGGCCGGAGGCGTCGGGCGATGCGGAAGCCGCGGGGGCGGCCGACCGGCTGGGCGTGCTCGTCCGGCGCTGGCGGCGCTGCCTGGAGGAGCTGGCCGAGGAGGAGACCCGTGAGGCGCGTGATGCCCGTGACGCGCGTGGTGGACCGGCCGGTGAACGCGTTGCCCAGGTGGAGCCGGAGGAAGCGGCCGCCCTGCTGGCCGCCACGCTGCTCGGCGGCCGGCGCGCCCGTACGGCGGGCGAGAACCTCGCCGATCTCCTGGGCGCCCAGACCGCGCTGCGGCTCCGTGACCGGGGCGGCCGGCTGCTGACCACCTATCTGGCACGTGCGCTGGACGCGGAGCGCGAGCTCCGGCTGGCGCCGCTGGACCGGCTGACCGTACCGCCGGACCAGCAGGCCGAGCTGATCGCCGCGCTGTCCGTATTGCAGCGCGAGCGGCAGCAGGAGGAGAGGGCGACGGATGCCGTGCGAGCGGAGCCGGTAGTGGCGGGAGGCGCGACGGCGGACGCAGTGGTTGCGGAGCGGGAACGAGAGCGGGAGCCAGAGCGGGAGAAGGCGGAGGTGTCGGGGTGAGCGGTTCCGGAACGGCGGATTCGGGTGTGGGGGAGGGGGCGTCCGCAGGCGCGGCTTCGGGCGCGGGCGACGCGGAGAGAGCCGGTGACATGCCGGGAGCGAGGGGGGCGGAGAGCGGCGCTGCCGGGTGTGGTGAGTCCTGGAGCGGGCCACCGGGGAGTGCGCGTACGGCGGTGGGGGAACCGGGGCCGGGCGGGGCGTGGGATGACGGGCTGATCGCCCGGCGGGTGCCGGAAGGCGGTGTTCCGCGACCGGGCGCGCGGCGGGGGACGAGCGGGGCGCGGATCGAGTCGCGGACCGGGTCGCGAGGCGAGGCGCAGCCCGGTGCCGCGGAGTTCGCTTCGGGCGCCGGTACGGAGGAAGCGGGTGGTGGGTCATGCGTCGGGGCATATCCCGAGGCCTACGCCGAGGTATACGCCGGAGCGCACGCAGGGGCATATGGAGCGGCGTACGGCGAGCCGGGGGGCGCACCGCGCGCCGTATCGGGTGGCGAGTCGGGTACCGCCTCTTCTGGCGCTGGCCCTACCGCGTCCTGTGGCACTACCCCTACCGGTGCATACGGAGCCGGCCGTGCCGCTTCGTCCGGCGACGGACGTTCCGGTTCGTTCGCCGACGGACGTTCCGGTTCGTCCGGAGAGGGGCGAAGTGGATCGTCCGGTGAGGGGCCGAGCGCGTCGTTCGGCCAGGGGCGCGTGGGGGCGTCCGCCGCGGCGTCCCTCGGGGTCTCGGGTGACAGCACGTATGAGGGGCCGTATCCGGGGCGGCACGAAGGGCCGTACGGCGAGCCGGGCAGCGGGCCGTACGACGAGCCGTGTGGCGGTTCGCCGCAGGAGTCGCCTGCGGAGGCCATGGTTCAGCCGCGTCCGCCGGTGGAGGGCTATCGGTGGGTCGAGGACGGCGGCCGGCGGGGGCCGGAGGGCGGGTTGCGGGCGCGGCTGGAGGCGTTGCGGGAGCTGATCGCGCTGTCGCGGTCGCGGCTGGACGGACGGACGCTGGCGGCGGCCGGGCGGGTGCTGGAGGCCGCGGACGAGCGGTACCGGCTGTCCGGTGAGCACACCGTGGTTGCCATCGCCGGGGCCACCGGCAGCGGGAAGTCGTCGCTGTTCAACGCCCTGGCGGGGGCGAACCGTTCACAGGTCGGGCCGCGTCGGCCGACCACCGCCGAACCGGTGGCGTGCGTCTGGCCCGGCGGCAGACCAGGTGCCGAGGGGCTGCTGCGGCGGCTCGGGGTGCCCGCACACCGTCGGCACATCGCCGCGGACGGCAACCCCGAACTGCGCGGACTCGTCCTGATCGACCTGCCCGACCACGACTCCTCGGCCACCGAGCACCGCGCCCAGGTCGACCGGATGCTGGCGCTGGTGGACGCGGTGATCTGGGTGGTCGACCCGGAGAAGTACGCGGACGCGGTGCTGCACGAGCGCTATCTGCGGCCGTTGGCGGGCTATGCCGAGGTGATGTTCGTCGTCCTCAACCAGGTGGACCGGCTGCCCGGCGAGGCCGCCGACCAGGTGGTGGACGATCTGCGACGGCTGCTCGACGAGGACGGGCTGGCGCTCGGCGAACACGGGGAGCCGGGCGCGGCGGTGCTCGCCCTCTCGGCGGCGACCGGCAAGGGCGTGGCGGAACTACGGGAGTCCCTCGGCCAGTTCGTGGCCGAACGGGGTGCGGCGGACCGGCGGCTGGCCGCGGACGTGGATGCGGCGGCCGAGCGGCTGCGGTCGGTGTACGTGGCCCGGAGCCAGGTCGGACTGACCGAACGGGCCCGTGAGGAGTTCGCCGACCGGTTGGCCGAGGCGGTCGGCGCGGTCGCCACCGGGCGGGCGGCGGAACGCGACTGGCTCCGGTACGCGGAGCGGGCCTGCGGGTCCCCCTGGGCGCGGATGCGGAGCCGTCGGATCCGCGGCGCGCGGCCGAACCACGGGCCGGGAGGCGGGACGACCGGCGTGGGCGGCGGGACGACCGGGGTGGGACACGCAACGACTGGCGTGGGGCGCGGAACGGCCGGCGTGCGCACCCTGGGGTCGACGGGTACGCGGCACAGTACGGCCGACGGGACCACGGGTGCCCCCGAATCCGTCCTCGTGGGGCGGCAGGTGACGGCGGGTCACCGGCGGACGTCCGGGGCCTGGGGCGGCGACGCGTCGGGGGAGACGGCGGTGGTCCGGGCGGCGGCCAGACCGGTGGTGGAGCAGGCCGTACGGGGCGTGGCCGCGGAGGCGGCGCACGGGCTGCCGGCACCCTGGGCGCAGGCGGTGCGCGAGGCGGCGGACCGGGGCGCGTGCGGGCTGCCGGAGGCGCTGGACAAGGTGGCGGCCGATGCGGAGGAGGAGCTACGGGGCGGACCGCCCGTCAAGCCGCGGTGGTGCACGGTGGCGGCCGCGCTGCAGGGGATGATGTCCGCCCTCCAACTCATCGGGGTGCTGTGGCTGTTGGCGGCGCTGACCGGGCTGGTCGATGCCTCGACCTGGGTTTCCGGGCTGCTGCCCGCCGTCATCGGGTCCGTGGGCGGCCCGGCGCTGGCGTGGCTGTGCCGGGTGGTGGCGCGCGGCCCCGCGCGGCGGTACGGGCAGGACGCCGAGCGGCGGCTGCGGAACGCGGCAGCGGCCTGCGGCCGGGGCCGGGTGCTGGAGCCGGTCGCCGCCGAGCTACTGCGCTACCGCGAGGTGCGGGAGCAGTACGCGGTGGCGTCGGGGGCCTGAGGGGGAGGCCGCGGGGGGCGGTGCGTTCCATCCCCTCTTCCGGGTGGCCGAGTTGTCCACAGTCGGCAGGTTGTCCACAGGCCGCAGCGGGGCTTGCCGGATCCGTGCAGCATGAGGTCGACGCAGCGCGCGAGCGACCCGGCGAGCGCGCGGGAGACGGGGGAGTGGATTTCCGTGAACGAGACGATGGTGACGCTGGTGGGCAACGCCGCGACGGCGGTGGAGCACCGGCAGACGACGGCGGGCGTGACGGTGGCGAGGTTCCGGCTCGCGGCGACGTCCCGACGCTGGGACAAGGCGCAGGAGCGGTGGACCGACGGGGAGACGAGTTTCTACACGGTCCGGTCCTGGCGCGGCCTCGCCGACAACGTCGCGGCCTCGGTGGCGGTGGGCGAACCCTTGGTGGTCCAGGGGCGGTTGCGGCTGAGGGAAGGGGAACAGCCACCGGACAAGGGCGGACAGCGCTGGTTCTCGGCCGAGGTCGACGCCGTCGCGATCGGGCATGACCTGTCGCGCGGTACGGCGGCCTTCCGCAGAGTCACCCGCGTGGGCCGGATGAGCACAGCGGAGCCGGAAGCGGCCCAGGCCCAGGACCCGGCCCCGCGCCCGGACCCGTCCCCCGGCGCGGGGCCCGGGGACGGGGCCCGTAGTCCAACCGCGTGACGGGGAAGGCGGATTGGGAAAGCCGTCCGACGGTGAACGGGTGACCAGCGCCGAAGATCCAGTCACCGCGTCAGTCGCCGAGGCCGTCACCCGGCCTGTCACCGTGGGGAATTCGCCCCAGAAGGCCGTAGTGCCCTGAATCGTTCCGGGGATTTGTCGATAATGCCAGGTCAGGGTGCCTGTGTTCGGTAACGATTGCGATTCGGATCGCTTATGGGATGCCATTAGTGGGGACCCTGATGCGCCTGCTCCATAAGATCCGACGAGTACTCACGGGGGCTCACGGGGGCTGACGTTCGGCTTTTGAGTTCTTTGGATCTTTCCGGCGAGGCACCTTCCCCACCTGACCGCCTCGCCCAGAGGGGAAATTCATGCTTTCGATGAAGAGGCGGGGCGCAGCCCGCCTTGCCGCCGCGATCGTGGCCTCCGGCCTCGTCGCGGCGGGTGCGATAGCCACCGCGGGGACCGCAGTGGCGGACGAGACCACCCCGGCTCACGGGGGTGCCACCGCCACCCTGGGCGGCCTGAAGATCTTCGACCAGGCGGTCGTGCACAACGACGGCGGGGACCAGCGCGTCGGCGCGGGCCTCTTCGAGATGTCCGTCGACAACGGCGGCACGCTCCAGACGTACTGCATCGACATCCACAACCCGACGCAGCAGCAGGCGAAGTACCAGGAAGTGCCCTGGAGTGCCTCGTCGCTGCACAACAACGCGGACGCCGGCAAGATCCGCTGGATCCTGCAGAACTCCTACCCGCAGGTGAACGACCTCGCCGCCCTCGCCTCCAAGGCCGGTGCCGGGAACCTCACCGAGAAGACGGCTGCGGCCGGCACCCAGGTCGCGATCTGGCGCTTCTCCGACCACGTGAAGGTGGACGCGGTCGACCCGGCGGCGGAGAAGCTCGCCGACTACCTGGAGAAGAGCGCGCAGAGCGTCGAGGAGCCCAAGGCGTCGCTGACGCTGGACCCGCCGGCCGTCTCCGGCAAGTCGGGCAACAAGCTCGGCCCGGTCACCGTGCACACCAACGCCGACAGCGTGGCGGTCTCCCCCGCCGCCGGCGCGCCGGCCGGCGTCAAGATCGTCGGCAAGGACGGCAAGCCGGTCACCAGCGCCACCGACGGCACCCAGCTGTTCTTCGACGTGCCGAAGGGCACCGCGGACGGCAGCACCTCGCTGACCGTGCAGGCCGCCACCAAGGTGCCGGTCGGCCGGGCCTTCACCGGCATCGGTGAGCACGCCAAGAGCCAGACCCAGATCCTGGCCGGCTCCAGCGAGTCCACGGTCTCCGCGGCCGCCACGGCCTCCTGGAAGAAGCAGGGCGCCATCCCGGCGATCACCGCCGAGAAGAACTGCGCCAAGGGCGGCGTGGACGTCACGGCCAGCAACAAGGGCGATGAGTCGTTCCGCTTCCAGCTGGCGGGCAAGGACTACGAGATCGCCCCGGGCAAGTCGCAGACCGTGACCGTCCCGGTGGCCGAGGACCAGCCCTACGAGATCACGATCAAGGGCGCGGGCGGCTTCAAGAAGACCTTCTCCGGGGTCCTCGACTGCAAGACCGCCGGCAGCGGCGGCGACAAGCCCTCGCCCAAGCCCAGCCCGGCGTCGGTCGGCGGCAGCACCGGTGGCGGCCACGGCACCGACCTCGCCGAGACCGGTTCCAGCAGCGCCACCCCGATGATCGCGGGCGTCGCGGTCGTCCTGGTCGTGGTCGGCGGCGCCGCGGTGTTCTTCCTCCGTAAGAAGAAGACCGGCAGCCCCGCCCAGTAAGGGCCTCAACGGAAGGCGCCCGGCAGCCGGGCGTGCAGTAACGGCGGGCGCCCGGCCGGTCACCTCTCGGTAACCGGCCGGGCGTCCGCGTTCCGGCCGGCAGCCCGCCCCCGCGACCAGCGGGAACGAGTCGTCCCGCAGAGAACCTGCGCCCGGCGGGAACAAAACGTGGCCCCGGAGTGGTTAACGCTCCGGGGCCACGGACATGCGGTCCCGGGGCGCCCTCATAAGCGCCCCGACGCCGCCTCCGACCCCGTGGTATCCACCCGCGGCATCCCGCACCCCACCCGCCGTACACCCGCCGTGCCCGCAGCACCCCGCGGGCGTCCGCCCCTCGGCACCCGTTTTCTTCCGGGGATGGACGTACGGCAAGATGGGGTGTATCTGCCCTCCCACGGTCGCGACGGACGTCACGACGGACGCATGCGTACGCGCAGCGCACGCATGACGGACGGACGACGGACGACGGCCCCGGGCGGTGCCGTACAGACCCTGATCGATCCAATCTGCCGGACGGTTTCTCTTGGCTGAGTACATCTACACGATGCGCAAGACGCGCAAGGCGCACGGCGACAAGGTCATCCTCGATGACGTGACGCTGAGCTTCCTGCCGGGTGCGAAGATCGGTGTCGTGGGTCCCAACGGCGCCGGCAAGTCCACGGTGCTGAAGATCATGGCCGGGCTGGAGCAGCCGTCGAACGGCGATGCCTTCCTCTCCCCCGGCTACACCGTCGGCATGCTCCTCCAGGAGCCGCCGCTGGACGAGACCAAGACCGTCCTGGAGAACGTCCAGGAGGGCGCCAAGGAGGTCATGGGGAAGCTCAAGCGCTTCAACGAGGTCGCCGAGCTGATGGCGACCGACTACTCCGACGAGCTCATGGAGGAGATGGGCAAGCTCCAGGAGGACCTCGACCACGCCAACGCGTGGGACCTGGACACCCAGCTGGAGCAGGCCATGGACGCCCTGGGCTGCCCGCCCGGTGACTGGCCGGTCAACAACCTCTCCGGTGGTGAGCGCCGCCGCGTCGCGCTGTGCAAGCTGCTGCTGGAGGCCCCCGACCTGCTGCTGCTCGACGAGCCCACCAACCACCTGGACGCCGAGTCCGTGCAGTGGCTGGAGCAGCACCTCGCGAAGTACGCCGGCACCGTCGTCGCCGTCACCCACGACCGGTACTTCCTCGACAACGTCGCCGGCTGGATCCTGGAGCTCGACCGCGGCCGCGCCTACGTGTACGAGGGCAACTACTCCAAGTACCTGGAGACCAAGCAGGCCCGCCTCAAGGTCGAGGGCCAGAAGGACGCCAAGCGCGCCAAGCGCCTCAAGGAAGAGCTGGAGTGGGTGCGCTCCAACGCCAAGGGGCGGCAGGCCAAGTCCAAGGCCCGTCTGGCGCGTTACGAGGAGATGGCCGCCGAGGCCGACAAGATGCGGAAGCTGGACTTCGAGGAGATCCAGATCCCGCCGGGCCCGCGCCTGGGCAACGTCGTCGTCGAGGTCGACAAGCTCAACAAGGCCTTCGGCGAGAAGGTCCTCATCGAGGACCTCAGCTTCACCCTGCCGCGCAACGGCATCGTCGGCGTCATCGGCCCCAACGGCGCCGGCAAGACCACGCTGTTCAAGATGATCCAGGGCCTGGAGACCCCGGACTCCGGCGACATCAAGGTCGGCGAGACCGTCAAGATCTCCTACGTCGACCAGGGCCGCTCGAACATCGACCCCAAGAAGACGCTGTGGGCCGTGGTCTCCGACGAGCTGGACTACATCAACGTCGGCCAGGTCGAGATGCCCTCGCGGGCGTACGTCAGCGCGTTCGGCTTCAAGGGCCCGGACCAGCAGAAGCCGGCCGGTGTGCTCTCCGGCGGTGAGCGCAACCGCCTCAACCTGGCGCTCACCCTCAAGCAGGGCGGCAACCTCCTGCTCCTCGACGAGCCGACCAACGACCTCGACGTCGAGACGCTCTCCTCGCTGGAGAACGCGCTGCTGGAGTTCCCCGGCTGCGCCGTGGTCGTCTCCCACGACCGCTGGTTCCTCGACCGCGTCGCCACCCACATCCTGGCGTACGAGGGCGACTCCAAGTGGTTCTGGTTCGAGGGCAACTTCGAGTCCTACGAGAAGAACAAGATCGAGCGCCTCGGCGCGGAGGCGGCCCGCCCGCACCGTGCCACGTACAAGAAGCTCACCCGGGGCTGACCTCGTGCGACACCTCTACTCGTGCCCCCTGCGCTGGTCGGACATGGACGCCTTCGGCCATGTCAACAACGCGGTGTTCGTCCGCTACCTCGAAGAGGCGCGGATCGACTTCATGCGCCGGCTGGCGCCGGGGGACGGCAGCCCGTCGTTCACCGGCGGCTCGGTCGTCGCCCGGCACGAGATCGACTACGTACGGCCGCTGGTGCACCGGCCCGAGCCGGTCACCGTCGAGTTGTGGGTGACGAAGATCAGCGCCGCGTCGATGACGGTCGGCTACGAGGTCAAGGACGAGGACACCCTCTACCTGCGGGCCTCGACCGTCGTCGTACCGTACGACTTCACCGAGGAGCGTCCGCGCCGCCTCACCGCGGAGGAGAAGGCGATCCTCAAGGAGTACCTGGCCGACGCGTCGCACCGGGAGGGGGCCGTCGCGGTATGACGGTGCTCGCCCTCGCCGATGCCGGGGAGGCGGCGGACCTCGCCGCCTTCCTCGCCCGGCTGATCCACTACGACCGGGCCGCCGCGGTCCGGCTGCAGACCGGCGGCGGCGTGCTCGCCGTCTTCGGCCGGCCGCCGTCCTTCGAGGTGCTGGCGATCCGCACGGCCCGGCTCGCCGCGCCCGCGGTGGCCGGCGACGACCGGGCCGGCGGCCGTTCCGGCGGTGCGGGCGCCGCCCGGGACCGTGGCCCGGAGCGCGCTCCGGCCGACGTTCCGGACCGCGCGCCCGGCCGTCCGTCCGGCCTCGGCCTGGACATCACGGTCTCCGCCGGTGACCTGCTCGAAGGCATCGACGAGGAGCAGGGCACGCTGACCGTGCCCGCCGCCGTCACCGGCCCGCCGTGGGCCGGGCTGCTGCCGCCGCGCGGCGGCTGGCAGCGGGTACCGGGGCTGCCCGCGCCCGAGGCGCTGCTGCGCGCGGTGGCCGCCGCGGTCGCTGAGTTCCGGGCCCGGGACGAGGCGCTGCCGCCCGAGCACCGCACCCGCGCCGAACGCGACCGTATCGGCCGGGAGATCTGGTCGCGCACCCTCGGGGACACCCACCTCCCGCTGCGCGCCGCGCACGCCGCCCAGTCGCTCGGCTTCCTCCGCCCGGTCCGCACCGCCGTGCTCGCGGCCGGCGGCGGCCGGCACCACACCGAACCGCCGGCGCTGACCCTGCTGTCCGCGGGCGGCTGGCTGCGGCTGCGCACCCCATACGGGTCGGTCGCGGTGCGCACCGGCGGGCCGTCCGGGCTCACCGGCCTGTCGGGCCTGACGGTCACCCCCGTCTGAGCCGCCCTCCCGCCCGGTCGCCTCGGCCCAAGTCGCCCTTACGGCGTCCCGTCACCGGCCTCGGTGCCGTCACCGGCCTCCGTCCCGTCACCGGCCCCGCGGCCGGCGCCCCCGTCCGCCGTCGGGTCCGGCCACACCCCGATGTGGTCGCTCTCCAGCTCCAGCAGCACCCGGTGCGCCATGCCCAGGCTGCTGGTGTAGTCGGCCGGCAGCTGCAGCCGGCCGGCCCGGTCGAGCATCGCGTACTCCCGCGCGACCAGCGCCTCCCGGCCGGTCGCGGCGTCCCGTTCGGTGCGCCGCAGCACCTCCGACGACGTCCGGCCGTCGCGGATCGCGACCGTGCGCCGCACCTCGTCCGCCACCGCCTGGTCATGGGTGACGATCACGATCGTGGTGCCCAGCTCCTCGTTGGCGGTGCGGAACGCGGCGAAGACCTGCTCGGCGGTGTGCGAGTCCAGTTCACCGGTGGGCTCGTCGGCAAGCAGCACCGCGGGGGTGTTGGCCAGCGCCACCGCGATGGCGGTGCGCTGCTGTTCACCGCCGCTCAGCTGGTGCGGCCGGCGGTCCCGGCAGTGGTCGAGCGACAGCATCGTCAGCAGCTCCCCGGCCGCCTTGGCGCGGGCCGCCCGGCGCCGTCCGCCGCGCAGCTGCATCGGCAGGGTGACGTTCTGCAACACCGTCAGATACGGCAGGAGATTGCGGGCGGTCTGCTGCCAGACGAAACCGACGACCTCACGGCGGTAGGTGAGCCGGGCCCGGGCGTCCATGGTCAGCAGATCGCGGCCGGCGACCGTGGCGGCGCCCGCGGTCGGTACGTCCAGGCCGGCGAGGATGTTCATCAGCGTCGACTTCCCACTGCCGGACGCCCCCACCAGCGCCATCAACTCGCCCTCGGACACCAGCAGATCGAGGCCCTGCAGGGCCTGCACCTCGACGCCGTCCGCGGAGAAGACCCGCACCAGGCGATCGCAGGCGATCAGCGCGTCGTGCCCGTAGGCGGGCCGCTCGCGCCGGGCAGCCGCCCGCGCCTCCAGGTCCGCCAGGCTCACCGGCGCGCTCGTGACGTCCTCGGGCCGTGTGCTCATTAGAGGACCATCCCTTCTGCAGCCCTCTTCGGTAGGGTTGTGACCTCTCGGTCCCGGTGGGTGCATGGCCAGTAGTGCGAGCCGTTC
>NZ_JBFACE010000083.1:0-14017 GCF_040640655.1 Streptomyces sp. NPDC021749
CTGGCACAACGACAAGACAGGGCAGCCAGTCAAGCGATCACTGACCGCCTATGATCACTGACCGCAACGGCACCCCTTGGACTCATTCATCTAGTGGGTGAATTGCGACCTGTGGGGAAGCTGCGACTAGGGGGTGAATTGCCGCCTGTGGGGAAGCTGCGGCTGGTGGGTGAATTGCGGTCTGCGGGGAAGTTGCGGCTGGTGGGTCAGTCGCGGTCAGTGGGGAGGTTGCGCCGCGCTGGGAGGCTGCGACTGGTGGCACACCCGAAGCTACTGGTCGGCGCCGCCACTACGGCCGCCCCGATCACCCGGCCGCCCGCCGCCGCGACCGCCCGGGCCGCCTCGGCAAGCGTGGCGCCCGTGGTGACCAGGTCGTCCACCAGCACCACTGGCTGGCCGCTCAGCAGCCGCTCGGCCCCAGCCCGCACGCCCAGGGCCCCGGCCAGATTCGCCAGCCGCTCCGGGGCGCTCAGCCCCGCCTGGTCGGCCACAAGCCGAAGCTGTTGGAGGGCGGGGAGGACGTGGGCGGGGAGGACGTGGGCTCTGGGTGGGGCCCCCGCCCCCTCCCCCACCCCCGCTCCGCTCGTCGCCACCCCCGTCCTCCTCGCCGCCGCCCCCGGCCGGCGCAGCTCGCGGGCTGCTGCCAGGGCGATCCGGCGCACCGGATCGTGCCCCCGGCCCGCCACGGACCTCCGGGCCGACGGCACCGGCACCAGCAGCAGCTCGTTGCCGCGCCACAGCCCCCGCACCGCCCCGGCCAGCACCCGTCCCAGCGGCCCGGCCAGCCGCAGGGCGCCGCGCTCCTTGTGCGCGAGCAGCACCGCCCGCACCTCGTCGGCGTACGGCGCGCCCGCCCACACCCCAGGCAGCCCCGGCGGCGCCGGCCGCGGCCGCACACGCCGCGCCCCTCGGCCGTCCCGCCCCAGCGCCCGACGGCACCGCCCGCACAGCTCCGTACGCGGTCGGCCACACCCCGCACAGTCCACCGGCAACACCAGACCGGCCAGTTCGCGCCACACCCCCTGCATGGATCTACTGTCCCGCGGTCCGCCGGCGCTCACCACCCCTGTGGATAACTTCGCGGACCGGCCGCCACCCACGAGCCGATCAGCACGAAACCGCTGGTCACCGGCGGTCACCAACGACCACCAAGGACCACCGGAGATCACCGCGGACCAACGACATCACCGGACATCACCGAAGATCACCGGAGATCACCGAAGCCGGACGAACGGCCCGGCTACGCCGACCGACCAGGCCAACCGACCACGCCAACCGACAAGACCGACCGACCAGACCGACCAGACCGACTAGACCAATCAGCCCAACGGACCAACGGACCAACGGACAGACCCAAGCGAACGAAGAGAGACACAAGCCAAACGAAGCAGCTCGTCACCCGGGATAAACCGGCGCCGTCCCGTCCTTCGCCACCGTCTTCCAGTTCGCGTCCGGAGGCAGCCGCACGATGCCCTCCGTGGCGTCGGCGATCAGCGGTCGGGTCTCGTCCTCCGAGGCCGCCACCGCCTTCACGCCGTTGACCCCGGGCAGCGTCTGCGCGTCGGAGGCCGAACCGTCGGTCTCCATGAACTGCATCTGCTGCACCCCGCCGGATTCCCGCCCGACGACCACCAGCCGGCTGCCGCCCGCCCAGGAGGCGGCCACCACGTCCTCCAACTGCGGGGCGATCGGCCGTAGTTCCTCCACAGACAGCGCCGGATGCGCCGAGCTGCCGCCGCGCTCGACCCGGCCGAGCTGCAGCGTGGTGCGGCCCTTGTCCTCGACGAGCATCGCGATCCGTATGCCGTCCGCGGCCACCTTGATCGCCTTGATCCGCCGCCCGCCGAGGCCGGGCACCGCCACCCGCTCCGGGTCGCCCTTGCCCTCGCGCATCCGCAGCAACCGGGAACCGTGCGCATCGCGGTCCGCGACCCACAGGTCTCCCAGGCCGTCCCAGCTCGGCACGGTCAGCCCCTCGTCGGGGTTCTTGGCCGAGCCGGTGCTCGTCATCAGTGGCGCACCACGCTCGATGCCGTCCTCCAGGGCGGCCACGTACAAGGACCGGCCGTCGCTCGACACCCCCGCCGCGGTGTTCTCACCGCGCGAGATGGCCACCGAGCGCAGCGGGGTCTTACCGGTGCCGAACGCCCCGCGCACCGGCGTCGGTTCGGTCGCCGAGTCCGACATGGCGACCACCTTGTGGTCGGCGTCGATGAAGTACTCCTTGGCGGAGCGCCCGGTCAGCGGTGCCGGTGCGTAGTCGCTTTCGGCCTGGTCCTGGGAGAGTGTGCACAGCGAGTTGCCGTTGTTGTCCTGGAGTTCGACCTCGCTGATCTTCGAAGCGCGCGTCATGTCCTGGACGGTGAAGAAGAGCTGAGCCGCCATCCGCTTGCACTGGGCGGTGTCAGTGCTCACCGCCTCTTTGCTGAGCTTGACCCGCAGGCCGTTGGAGTCGTCCAGCGCCAGGTCGTGCGCGGCGAGCCGGGTGCCGGGCGGAAAAGCCGAGGTCGTCACCTGGTTGAGCCAGTCGGTGGGCCCGGACAGCAGCGCCTGCACACTGGCCGTGATCGGCTTTATCCGCTGGCGCAGGTAGACCGGGTCCGCGACGAGCACGTCCCGGCTGGCCTTCGGCTCCTCCGACTCCGACTCGTAGGAGGCGAAGTAGTACTTGTTGACGGAGCGGTAGATGCGCTGGAAGTCGGACAACCCGAGCACCACCCCGTTGGGGAGCCGGTCGATCCGCCACTGGCCCCCCTCCTTGATGAGGTGGATCGTCTGGCGGTACGGCTTCTCCTCGGGCGTGTACGCGTGGTTGTCGTCCACCGTCGCGACCTGGCTGCCCGACAGCGTGACCGAGTAGCCGTTCGCGTCCTCGCGGTTGGGCTGCACCTTCGGTTCGGATTTCGGCCGTTCCTGGAGCACCTTGGTGACCTGGAACGGACGCCAGGTACGCCGCGCAGACTTGGCCAGGTACTGGGTGGCCGTACGGAAGTCCGCCTCGTCGCTGGTCGTCGCGTCGAGGAAGCTGCGGACGATGTTGGTGGGCTGGGCACCGTCCTGCGGAGGCACGCCGTAGACCCGGACCTGCGAGTCGCCCTCGGAGCGCGGCGACTGGTCGACGGCCGTGACGTCGCCGCTGTCCGGCATGGACGCGCAGCCGGCCAGCAGCACGGCCGCCAGTCCGAGCAACGCCAGCTTCCGCGCCGGCCCGCTCGTCCTACGGGCCTCCTGACGAGTGTGCTCCGGCGGGTGCCGACGGGTGCGCTCCCGCGACATGGGCCCCACCCCGCTCCCGTTTCCGCGCTCAGCGTGCACGCCGTCCGCCTTCCCGTTCCCCACCCCGTCCGGTGTTCTGCTCGGTCCCGCCACCGGGGACCGTTTCGTCGATGTGCGCGCCCCTGTCGCGCGCCGCGGGTCCGCTCCGTGCGCCCCCGCCCTGGGGCACCACGCGGGTCCCGTCCCCGGGCAGCGCCGTGGGGTCGGCGGCCGGCCGGGGTGCCGAGGATGCGGGGGTGAGGGAGGCCGTGCCGCCCGGCTCCGTGGCGGCGCGTCCCTGGACGGGGATCGTGGAGGTCTTCTGGCCGGTCGCGGCACCTGTCTGTCCGCCGCCGGACCGACGGGCGAGGTTGCGCCGGGAGTCCTCGGGCTCCAGGGGTATCGGGGACCCGCGCAGCGGCTCACCGGCCGTACGGGGCAGCGTCAGCCGGAACTGGGAGCCGCCGCCCGGCTCGCCCCACGCCTGGAGCCAGCCGCCGTGCAGCCGGGCGTCCTCGACCGCGATGGACAGGCCGAGCCCGGTACCGCCCGTGGTACGGGCCCGGGCCGGGTCGGCGCGCCAGAAGCGGTTGAAGACGCGGGTGGCCTCGCCCGGCTTGAGCCCGACGCCGTAGTCGCGGACCGCGACGGCCACCGCGCCGCCACTACGGCTGCCCGCGGACGCCAGCCGTACGACGACGTCGCGGCCCTCGCCGTGTTCGACGGCGTTGACGACGAGATTGCGCAGCACCCGTTCCACCCGGCGGGGGTCGGCCTCGGCGATCACCGGCTGCTCGGCGCCGCGCACCACGAGGCGGCTGCCCTTGCGTTCGGCGAGCGGTTCGGCACCCTCGATGACGCGGTGCACCACATCGCGCAGGTCGATCGGCTCGGCCTCCAGTGCGGCCGCACCGGCGTCGAACCGGCTGATCTCCAGCAGCTCGGCGAGCAGCGACTCGAAGCGGTCGAGCTGGCCGCGCAGCAGCTCGGCGGAGCGTGCCGTGGCGGGGTCGAACTCGTCGCGTGCGTCGTGGATGACGTCGGCCGCCATCCGTACCGTCGTCAGCGGCGTCCGCAGCTCGTGCGAGACGTCGGAGACGAAGCGGCGCTGCATCCGGGACAGCTCCTCCAGTTGCTGGATCTTGACCTGGAGGTTCTGCGCCATCTTGTTGAAGGACTCACCGAGCCGGGCGATGTCGTCCTCGCCGGTGACCTTCATCCGCTCCTGGAGGAGGCCGGCGGCCAGCCGTTCGGAGATGCCCGCGGCCATCCGTACGGGCGTGACGACCTGCCGCACCACCAGCCAGGCGATCGCGCCGAGCAGGATCACGACGAAGACGCCGGCGGTCGCGAGCGTGCCCGTCACCAGCTTGAGCGACTCCTCTTCCTGGCTGAACGGGAAGAGGTAGTAGAGCTGGTACTGGTTGCTGTTGACGTCGTTGAGCCGCTTGCCGATGATCAGCGCCGGCACTCCGTCGTCCGAGCCGATGCGCTTGATCTGGGTGTACTGCCGGAACGTGCCGGACTTGGTGTCCAGCTTCCGCCGCAGTTCAGCCGGCACGCTCCGTTCCGGATCGACGTCACCGGAGGCGCGCGGCCCGCGGGTGCCGGGGCTGGAGTCGCCGAACGGTTCGTCGGAGTCGGAGCTGAGCGCCACCACGGAGAAGACGCCCTGGCCGCCGCTGGCGAGCTGTTCGACCAGGCCGGTCAGCCAGGTCGCGGAGTCCTGGGTGCCGCGGTTGCCCGTCCGGGCGGTGTCGTCGGTACGGGTGTCATCGGCGCCGTCGGCCATCTTCTGGGCGACGCTGAAGCCGCCCACGGCCTGGCTCTGCGCGGCCTGTGCCTTGGCGGTGAGCAGGCCGTTACGGACCTGGCCGACGACCACGACGCCGAGCAGCAGCACGACGGCGAGGGACATGAGCAGGGTGGTCGCCACGACCCGCAGCTGGATGTTGCGGCGCCACAGTCGCAGGGCGGGCAGCAGCGGCCGCCGCACCCAGCGGCTGAAGAGCCGTAGCAACGGGTGGACCGGGCCGCTGACCGCCCCGTCGGGCAGCAGCTGGCCACCGCGCAGCAACCGAGCAATCAATCTTCCCGAAAAGGACATATCACCCGTCGTGCCGACGGTGCGCCCCCGCTTTCCCTCCGGGGTCGAACCGTCCCGGATCATCTCAGCTGGGTCCGGCCTTGTAGCCGACCCCGCGCACGGTCACCACGATCTCCGGACGCTCCGGATCCCTCTCGACCTTCGAGCGCAGCCGCTGCACATGGACATTGACCAGCCGGGTGTCCGCGGCGTGCCGATAGCCCCACACCTGCTCCAGCAGCACCTCACGCGTGAACACCTGCCACGGCTTGCGTGCCAGCGCCACCAGCAGATCGAATTCGAGCGGGGTCAGCGCGATCGACTGCCCGTCGCGCTTCACGGAGTGGCCGGCCACATCGATGACCAGGTCACCGATCGCCAGCTGCTCGGGCGCCGGCTCCTCCGAACGCCGCAGCCGCGCCCGGATCCGGGCCACCAGCTCCTTCGGCTTGAACGGCTTGACGATGTAGTCGTCCGCGCCCGACTCAAGCCCGACCACCACATCGACCGTGTCGCTCTTGGCGGTCAGCATGACGATCGGCACCCCGGACTCCGCGCGGATCAACCGGCACACCTCGATGCCGTCCCGTCCGGGCAGCATCAGGTCGAGCAGGACGAGATCCGGCTTGGTCTCACGGAAGGCGGCAAGGGCCTTGTCACCGTCCGACACGAACGACGGTTCAAAGCCTTCGCCACGCAGCACAATGCCGAGCATCTCTGCCAGTGCGGTGTCGTCGTCGACGACCAGGACGCGTCCCTTCATTCGGCCATCATCCCATTACCTGATCGTGACTTACTCCATCGTGACGTGGAACACACCTCTGCCAGCCGGTCCCGGGTGATCGGGGAGACCACTCCGGCCTCCGTCACGATCGCCGTCACCAGCTCCGGCGGAGTCACGTCGAAGGCCGGGTTGTAGGCCTGTGCGCCCAACGGCGCCACCGGCACACCGGCCCCGGGAGCCGCCCCGGCACCCTGTGCAGCCGGCAACGAGAACTCCGTCACTTCCTGCCCCGGCCGCTGCTCCACCTCGATGTCCGCACCCGACTCGGTCTCCAGATCCACCGTGCTCGTCGGCGCCACCACCACGAACGGAACCCGGTGGTACTGCGCCAGCACCGCCAGCGGATAGCTGCCGACCTTGTTGGCGACCGAGCCGTCCGCCGCGATCCGGTCTGCGCCTATCAGCACGGCATCCACCTCACCGCCGGCGAACAGCGACCCGGCCGCCCCGTCCGACAGCACCGTGTACGCCATACCGGCCCGCGCCGCCTCGTAGGCGGTCAGCCGCGCCCCCTGCAACAGCGGCCGCGTCTCGTCCACCCACAGCCGGCGCAGCTCACCGGCCCGGTGCGCCGCCAGCGCCACCGCCAGGGCGGTGCCCTCGCCCCCGGACACCAGCGCGCCCGTGTTGCAGTGCGTGAGGATCCGGTGGCCGCCGCCCGGCAACAACTCGCCCAGCAACGCCAGACCGTGCTCCGCCATCCGCGCACTGGCCGCGATGTCCTCCGCGTGCACGGCCCGGGCCTCGGCCAGCGCAGCAGCCGCCCCCTCCGTCGCTCCTGCCCCGTCGGCCACCGCCGCCCGGTACGCATCCGCCGCCCGCCGCACGCCGTAGCCCAGGTTGACCGCGGTCGGCCGGGCCTGCGCCAGCGCCGCCACGGCCTCTTCCACGTCGAAGCCCCGCGTCGCGGCCAGCGCCACGCCGTAAGCGCCCGCGATCCCCAGCAGCGGCGCCCCACGGACGGCCAGCGACCGGATCGCCTCGACCAGCGCCGGCACGTCCGTACAGACCAGCTCCACCTCCTCCGCCGGCAGCCGGGTCTGATCAAGGAGGACCAATACGGGCCCCTCCGGCAACTCCTCCCAGCGAAGCGACGGGATCGTGAGCGTCCCGGCGCCCACCTCGGATACCTCGTACTGATCGCCCATCCCTTCAGTCTGCCGCCGACTGCCCCTCGAACAGAAGGTCCTCTCACTCCCAGGGCCCGGGTACACAACGCGCGGGGCCATGACACGATGACTGCCACCGCGGACCCCGGACCCCGGCCGCCACGGCGGGCCGGCAGCAAGAAGGAGCGACGATGAACAACTCTCCGGGCTGGGCCTCGCCCGGATCCGCCCCCTCCGACGAGCCGGGCCGCGGCACACCGGACCAGCCCACCCAGCCCCCGGGTACGGAGGACCGGCCCGGCACGGCCGAGCAGCCGACCCCGCCGAACTGGTCCAAGCAGCAGCCGCCGGCCGGCCAGTGGTCGGCCCCCGCCGGCATCCCCAGCCAGAGCGGCCCCCCGGACCCCAGCGGCCGGCCCACCGCCGGCGACCGCACCCGCGCCGGGTCCGGTACCGGCCAGCCCGGCTGGGGCGGCCACCCGGCCCCCGGCCCGCAGGCCCCCTGGGGCTGGTCCCCGGTCCCGCCGGCGGCCAAGCCCGGCGTCATTCCGCTCCGCCCGCTCGGCGTCGGCGAGATACTCGACGGAGCGGTCGCCACCATGCGGGCCCACTGGCGCACCGTGCTCGGCATATCGCTGATCGTCGCCGTCGTCTCGCAAACCGCCGTCACCGTCGTCACCGGCCTGTGGTTCCAGAACGCCGGACGCGCGCCCACGATCTCCAACAACAACGTCCCGCCGGTCCGCGAAACCCTGCGCCAGGCCGGGAACTCGCTCGCCGGCACCGCCATCACCTCGGTGATCGGACTCCTCGCCACCATCATCGCCACCGGACTGCTCACCATGATCGTGAGCCGTGCCGTCCTCGGCCGTTCCGTGACGACCGGCGAAGCCTGGCGCGACGCCCGCGGTCAGCTCCCGCGCCTGCTCGGCCTGCTGGTCCTGCTGCCTCTTCTCCTCACGGCCGTCTTCGCGGTCGGCCTGACACCCGGCCTCCTCATCTCCGCCGGCGGCACGCTGGACCTGGGACTGCTCCTCACCGTGTTCGGCGGGATCGCCGCCACCGCAGTCGGCATCTGGCTGTGGGTCCGCTACAGCCTCGCCTCCCCCGCGCTGATGCTGGAGAAGCAGGGCGTCATCGCCTCCATGCGGCGCTCCGCCAAGCTCGTACGCGGCTCCTGGTGGCGGGTGCTGGGCGTCCAGCTGCTGTCCTACCTGCTGGTCGGCATGGTCGAGTTCATCATCCAGATCCCGGCCACCATCGTCGCCTTCGTCATCGGCGGTGAGAGCCTCCTGGACTGGGCGAACGGCACCAGCGACAACACCGGCTGGTCGTTCCTCATCGTGCTGGGCATCGGCTCCGTGATCAGCTCCACCATCACCTTCCCGATCAGCGCCGGCGTCACCGCGCTCCTCTACGTGGACCAGCGCATCCGCCGCGAGGCCCTCGACCTCGAACTGGCCCGCGCCGCCGGCCTCCCCGGACACGGTGCCGACGCCCCCGCCGGCGCACCGGCCACGGCCGCCCCGTCCGCAGACACTCCGACCGCCCCCGCCACCACCGCGGACAACACCGGTTCCGACGCCGCACCGGGAAGCTGATGCGGTGACCACAGGGGGGAACATGGCCGCGCTCGGATCACTCATGGCGCGCTCCGACGACGACATACCGGTGCGGACACCGCGCCTCCCCGCCCGCGAGGCGGCCGAGCGCGAACTGTCCGACCCCCGGTACCACCAGCACGACCCCAACCCGATCCAGCGCGCCCTCGACTGGCTCTGGGACCGCGTCGACGAGCTCTTCGGCGCGGCCGCCGGCGCCACCCCGGGCGGCTGGGTCGGCCTCCTCGCCATCGCCGCCTTCGTGCTGCTGCTGGCCATCGCCCTCCGGCTGCGGCTCGGCGCGGTACGCCGCACCCCGACCACCAGCGGCGCGCTCTTCTCGGACAGTCCCCGGACCGCCGCCGAACACCGAGCGGCCGCCGAACGGCACGCCGCAGCAGGCCACTGGAGCCAGGCCGTCCAGGACCGGATGCGCGCCCTCGTCCTCTCCCTTGAGGAACGCACCCTGCTCACCCCCGCCGCCGGCCGCACCGCCGACGAGGCCGCCACCGAGGCCGGCCTGACCCTCCCCGGATACGCCGACCAACTCCGCACCGCCGCCCGCACTTTCGACGACGTCACATACGGCGGCCGCCCCGGCACGGAACAGGCATACGCCTTCCTGACCACCCTCGACACCGAGCTCCAGCAGGCCAAGCCCGACCTGGCCACCACCCCGACCAGGAGCCGCGGATGACCACGGCCGCCCCGGAGAGCGCCGCTCCCTCCCTCACCGCGCGTCGACTGTGGACCCGCTCCCGAGGGCCACTGCTCGCGCTGCTCCTCCTCGTCATCAGCGGAGTGATCCTCGCCGCCCTGCAGTCCGGCGAACAGCACGGACGGCTCGACCCCCGCTCGGCGGACCGCTCCGGCAGCCGCGCGCTGGCCCGGCTCCTCGCCGGCCAGGGCGTCTCCCTCCAGGTCGTGACGACCTCCGAGGAGGCCGCCGCCGCATCCGGCCCCGACACCACCCTGCTCATCGACGACCCCGACGTCCTGACGCAGAACCAGCTGACGGACCTGCACACCGCAACCGCCCACACTCCCGGGCGCACCGTCCTGCTCGCCCCCGGCGCCGCCACCCTCTGGACCTTCGCCCCCGGTGTCCAGACCCAACCCGCCACCAGCAACTCCCCGCGCAGGCCGGCATGTTCCCTGCCCGACGCAGGGCGCGCCGGCAGCGTGCTCCTCGGCGGCCTCCGCTACACCACGTCCGTCGAGCGCGCGGATCGCTGCTACCCCGTCGGCGGTAGTCCCACCTTGCTGCACCTGCCGGCCAGCGGTAACGGCCGCGACACCGTCCTCCTCGGCTCCGCCGACTTCCTCTACAACCAACACCTCACCGAGCACGGCAACGCCTCGCTCGCCCTTCAACTTCTGGGTGCTCACGACCATCTGGTCTGGTACCTCCCCTCGGTGAGCGATCCGTCATCCGCTCATGACCAGCGCAGCTTCTTCGATCTCCTCCCTTCGGGCTGGAGCTGGGCGCTGCTCCAACTCACCATCGCCGCCGGCCTCGCAGCTCTCTGGCGCGCCCGCCGACTCGGCCCCCTCGTCCCCGAGAACCTCCCCGTCACCGTCCCCGCCGCCGAGACCACCGAGGGCCACGCGCGCCTCTACGAACAGGCCGGCGCCCGCGACCGGGCCTCAACCGTCCTGCGCTCCGCAACCCGCACCCGGCTCGCCCCCCTCCTCGGCGTGCCACCCGCGGACGCCCACACTCCTGACCGCCTTCTCCCGGCCCTCCACGCCGACTTGACCTCGCTCGCTGACATGGCGACAGATCTCCACACCCTGCTCTTCGGCCCGGCTCCCGCGGACGACCGGGCCCTGGTGCAGCTGGCCGACCAGCTCGACGCACTCGAATCATCGATCGTTTCCCAAGAGAGGCACGCCCCCCGTGAGCACCCCGACCGCTGACAGCGCCCGAGCCTCCCTTGAGGCCCTGCGCACCGAGATAGCCAAGGCCGTCGTCGGCCAGGACCCCACCGTCACCGGGCTGGTCGTCGCCCTCCTCTGCCGCGGTCACGTACTCCTCGAAGGCGCCCCCGGAGTCGCCAAGACCCTTCTCGTGCGCGCCCTGTCGACCACCCTCGAACTCGACACCAAGCGAGTGCAGTTCACGCCGGACCTGATGCCGAGTGATGTGACGGGCTCACTGGTCTACGACGCCCGCAGCGCGGAGTTCTCCTTCCAGCCGGGCCCCGTCTTCACCAACCTGCTGTTGGCCGACGAGATCAACCGCACGCCGCCCAAGACGCAGGCATCGCTGCTGGAAGCCATGGAAGAGCGGCAGGTCACCGTCGACGGAACAGCCCGCCCCCTCCCCGAGCCGTTCCTGGTGGCCGCCACGCAGAATCCCGTGGAATACGAAGGCACCTATCCGCTGCCCGAGGCCCAACTCGACCGCTTTCTCCTGAAGCTGACGGTCCCGCTCCCCGACCGTCAGGACGAGATAGACATCCTCACCCGTCACGCGGCCGGCTTCAGCCCCCGCGACCTCAACGCTGCCGGACTTCGCCCGGTCGCTTCCGCCGCCGACCTCGATGCGGCCCGAGCCGCTGTCGCAAAGACCTCGGTTTCCCCCGAAGTCACCGGCTATATCGTCGATATCTGCCGTGCCACGCGCGAATCCCCCTCGCTCTCTCTCGGCGTCTCCCCCCGAGGCGCCACCGCACTGCTTTCCACGTCACGCGCCTGGGCGTGGCTCACCGGCCGCGACTATGTCACCCCTGACGACGTGAAGGCCCTTGCCCTTCCCACACTGCGCCACCGCATCCAGCTCCGCCCCGAAGCGGAGATGGAAGGAGTCACCGCAGACTCCGTGATCAACGCCGTACTCGCACATCTCCCTGTCCCCCGCTGAGGCGAAACCGTGACCCTCACCGGACGCACCGCCCTCATCTCCGCACTCGGAGCCCTGTTCGTCGGCTTCGTGCTGCCCGGCTGGCTCGGCATCGCAGTCGTTCAACTTGCCTTGCTGGTAGCAATTTTGTGCGACCTCGCGCTCGCCGCGCCAGTGCGAAAGCTCCGTTTCACCCGAACCGGTGAAACAACCGTTCGACTAACAGGCGAAGCCCACACACACCTCACCCTCACCAACCCGAGCCGCCGTACGCTGCGCGCCCACATCCGCGACGCCTGGCCCCCGAGTTCCTTCCGCCCCGGCTCGGAATTCACCGACTCCCGGCACACCGTCCACATCCCCGCAGCTGAGCGCCGACGCCTGACCACCACCCTCCACCCCACCCGACGCGGCGACCACCACGCCGTACGCGTCACCGTCCGCTCCCACGGCCCCCTCGGGCTGGCAGCCCGACAGGGCAGCCACCACGTTCCATGGACCCTGCGCGTCCTGCCCCCCTTCACCAGCCGCAAGCACCTCCCCGCAAAGCTCGCGCGACTCCGCGAACTCGACGGCCGCACCAGCCTCCTGACGCGCGGTGAGGGCACTGAATTCGACAGCCTCCGCGACTACACCCCCGGCGACGACACCCGCTCCATCGACTGGCGTGCCTCCGCCCGCCGACAGGACCTCGCCGTCCGCACCTGGCGCCCCGAACGCGACCGCCGCATCCTGCTGGTCCTGGAAACCGGCCGCACCTCGGCCGCCCGTATCGGCGACATCCCCCGCCTCGACGCCTCCATGGACGCGGCCCTGCTGCTCGGCACCCTCGCCGCCCGCGCCGGCGACCACGTCGATCTCCTCGCGTACGACCGCCGCATCCGCGCCTCCGTGCAGGGCCGCACCGCCCGCGACCTCCTCCCGGCACTGACCGACGCTCTTGCGCCCCTCGAAGCCGAACTCGTCGAGGCGGACGCCCGCGGCCTGGCCGCCGAAATCCATCGCCGCACCTCGCGCCGCTCCCTGATCGTCCTGTTCACCGGCCTGGACGCGGCCCCCGTCGAAGAAGCGCTTCTGCCCGTCCTGCCCAGCCTCACCCAGCGCAACGAAGTCATCGTCGCCGCCGTAGCCGATCCCCGCATCGAGGAAATGGCCGCCGCCCGCCATTCCCCCCAAGCCGTCTACGCCGCAGCAGCCGCAGAGCAGGCCCTCGCCGCCCGCCGCCGTACCGCAGACCGCCTCCGCCGCCAGGGCGTCACCGTCATCGACGCCACCCCGAGCCATCTGGCCCCCGACCTGGCAGACGCCTACCTCACCCTGAAGTCCACCGGCCGCCTGTAAAACACGCCCCGCGCCCGTTGCACGCCCTAGCTGTATTGATCACGAGCGTTGCTAACAGCTCGCTCGGTCTGATCAATGGCGAAGACCTCCGGTGTGGTGGAGGTGTCTACGCTTCGCCACACGGAGGTCTTCGTGTCCCACCGTAATGCCCGGCTGACTGTTCATGGCAGGCGGCTGCTGGTCGAACGTGTCCGCTGCGGACGGCCCGTGGCCCACGTCGCCGCCGAAATGGGGATATCGCGGCCCACGGCCCACAAGTGGATGCGACGGTGGCTGGCAGAAGGCGACGCCGGCCTGCAAGACCGCTCCAGCCGACCGCACAGGACCCCACACCGCACCGCGCCTGACGTCGAAGACCGCATCTGCACGCTGCGACAAACCCGCAAGCTGGGACCGGCCAGGATCGGCCCGATCCTGGGCCTGCCGGCCTCGACCGTGTATCGGGTCCTGACCCGCCGAGGCCTGCACCGGCTGGCCTGGCTGGACCGGCCGACCGGCGAGCCGATCCGCCGCTACGAACGAGCCCGGCCCGGCGAAATGGTCCACGTCGACATCAAGAAACTCGGCAACATCCCCGGGGAGGCGGCCGACGCACGGTCGGCAGGACCGCGGGCGTCGAACGCTTCAACCGCACCCTGCTCGCGAATGGGCCTACAACCGGCCCTACACCAGCAACACCGAACGCACCGAAGCCCTGACAGCCTTCCTCCACACCTACAACCACCACCGCACTCGGCGGCAAGCCACCCCTCAGCCGTGTGAACAACGCTCCAGGGCAATACACCTAGCGGACAGCGACCAGCGACCAGCCGGCTGGCTGCGTCCCCGCACAGGCGCCACGCGGGCGGGAAACGGGGTAACCGAATACGCCTTACCGACCAGCGCCCCACTCACCGGTCCAGAACGCAGAAAAGCCCCGCACCATACGGTGCGGGGCTTTCCCACAAAGATTGTTCGGCGGCGTCCTACTCTCCCACAGGGTCCCCCCTGCAGTAC
>NZ_JBFACE010000084.1:0-14016 GCF_040640655.1 Streptomyces sp. NPDC021749
AACCAGGTGCGCGGCACCAAGGACCACGTCGTCGCGGTGATCGGCGACGGCGCGCTGACCGGCGGCATGGCCTGGGAGGCGCTCAACAACATCGCCGCCGCCAAGGACCGCCCGCTGATCATCGTCGTGAACGACAACGAGCGCTCCTACGCGCCGACCATCGGCGGGCTGGCCAACCACCTCGCCACCCTGCGCACCACCGACGGCTACGAGCGTTTCCTGGCCCGCGGCAAGGACCTGCTGGAGCGCACCCCGGTCGTCGGCAAACCGCTCTACGGCACGCTGCACGGCGCCAAGAAGGGCCTGAAGGACTTCATCGCACCGCAGGGCATGTTCGAGGACCTGGGCCTGAAGTACCTCGGCCCGATCGACGGGCACGACATCGCGGCGGTCGAATCGGCGCTGCGCCGCGCCGCCGGATTCCACGGCCCGGTGCTGGTGCACTGCCTCACCGAGAAGGGCCGCGGCTACCGGCCCGCCCTGGAGGACGAGGCCGACCACTTCCACACCGTCGGCGTGATGGACCCGCTGACCTGTGCACCGGTCACCCCGCCCGGCGCGCCCTCCTGGACGTCCGTCTTCGGCGACGAAATGGTCCGCATCGGCGAGGAACGCGAGGACGTGGTCGCCCTCACGGCGGCGATGCTGCAGCCGGTCGGCCTGCAGAAGTTCGCCGAGGCGTTCCCGGACCGGGTCTGGGACGTGGGCATCGCCGAGCAGCACGCCGTGGTGTCCGCCGCCGGGCTCGCCACCGGCGGACTCCACCCGGTCGTCGCGGTCTATGCCACGTTCCTCAACCGCGCCTTCGACCAGGTCCTGATGGACGTCGCGCTGCACAAGTGCGGTGTCACCTTCGTCCTCGACCGGGCCGGGGTCACCGGCACGGACGGCGCCTCGCACAACGGCATGTGGGACCTCTCGGTGCTCGGCGTCGTCCCCGGTCTGCGGATCGCTGCCCCGCGCGACGCCGACCAGCTCCGCGCCCAGCTGCGCGAGGCCGTCGACGTGGACGACGCACCGACCGTGCTGCGTTTCCCCAAGGAATCGGTGGACGACCCGATTCCGGCCGTGGACCGGATCGGCGGGGTGGACGTCCTGCACCGGGCACCGCACCCGGACGTGCTGCTGGTCGCGGTCGGTGTGATGGCACCGGTCTGCCTGCGCGTCGCCGAACTCCTCGCGGCACGCGGTGTGGACGCCACCGTCATCGACCCGCGCTGGGTCAAGCCGGTCGACCCGGCCGTCCCTCAACTCGCCGCCGAGCACGCGCTGGTGGCCGTGGTCGAGGACAACAGCCGCACCGGCGGCGTCGGCTGGGCGGTCGGCCAGGCGCTGCGGGACGCGGACGTCGACGTCCCGCTGCGCACCTTCGGCATCCCCGAGGAGTTCCTGCCGCACGCCAAGCGGGCCGAGCTGCTGGCCGACCTGGGCCTGACCCCGGCCGAGATCGCCGGCCGGATCAGCGCCGCACTGGCCCGTAAGGAGAGCGTCTCGTGACCGGATTCGACCTCACCCAGCTGCTCGCGGAGCGCGGCGGCGAGCGCTACGACCTGCACACCCGCCATCTGAACCACCAGCTGCCGCGGATGCTGCACACCATCGGCTTCGACAAGGTCTACGAGCGGGCCGAGGGCGCGTACTTCTGGGACGCGGACGGCCAGGACTACCTCGACATGCTCGCCGGCTTCGGGGTGATGGGCCTGGGCCGGCACCACCCCGTCGTACGGAAGGCGCTGCACGACGTCCTCGACGCCCAGCTGCCCGACCTCACCCGCTTCGACTGCCAGCCGCTGCCCGGGCTCCTCGCCGAGAAGCTGCTCGGCCACGCCCCCCACCTGGACCGGGTCTTCTTCGGCAACAGCGGCACCGAGGCCGTGGAGACCGCGCTGAAGTTCGCCCGCTACGCGACCGGCAAGCCGCGGATCCTGTACTGCACCCACGCCTTCCACGGCCTGACCACCGGCTCCCTCTCCGTCAACGGCGAGGACGGCTTCCGTGACGGCTTCGCGCCGCTGCTGCCCGACACCGCCGTGCCGCTCGGCGATCTCGACGCGCTGGCAAGGGAGTTGAGGAAGGGCGACGTCGCCGCGCTGATCGTCGAGCCGATCCAGGGCAAGGGCGTGCACGAGGCGCCGCCTGGCCATCTGCGCGCCGCGCAGGAGTTGCTGCACCGGCACAAGGCCCTGCTGATCGCCGACGAGGTGCAGACCGGTCTCGGCCGCACCGGCGACTTCTTCGCCTACCAGCACGAGGACGGGGTGACACCGGACCTGGTGTGCGTGGCCAAGGCGCTCTCCGGCGGATACGTCCCGGTCGGCGCGACCCTCGGCAAGGACTGGATCTTCAGACGGGTCTACTCGTCCATGGACCGCGTGCTGGTGCACTCCGCCAGCTTCGGCTCCAACGCCCAGGCCATGGCGGCCGGTCTGGCGGTCCTCGCGGTGATGGAGGACGAACAGCTCGTCGCGCACGCCCGGCACACCGGCGAGCTGCTCCGCGGCCGGCTCGCCGAGCTGATCCCCAAGTACGAGCTGCTGCACGACGTACGCGGCCGCGGCCTGATGATCGGCATCGAGTTCGGCCGGCCCAGCTCGCTCGGGCTGCGCAGCCGCTGGACGATGCTGCAGGCGGCCCGCAAGGGGCTGTTCGCGCAGATGGTCGTGGTGCCGCTGCTGCAGCGGCACCGCATCCTCACCCAGGTCTCCGGCGACCACCTGGAGGTCATTAAGCTGATCCCGCCGCTGATCATCGGCGAGCGGGAGGTGGACCGGTTCGTCGACGCCTTCACGGCCGTCATGGACGACGCCCACAGCGGCGGCGGCCTGATGTGGGACTTCGGGCGGACGCTGGTCAAACAGGCGGTCGCCCACCGCTGACAGTGCTTTGGGGGACGCGATGGTGGCCGCGACGACGGTGCGGTCCGTGAACGGCATGACGGCCCGCTGGGCGCGGGAGGCGGTGGGGGAGGCCGGCACGGTCCTCACCGCGGCCGGTGTCTGGCCGCTGCTGGCGCTGCTCGCGGGCCCCGCGGCGGGCCCGGCCCGTACGGAGCTGGGCGAGGCGCTCGGCACGGACCCGGAGCGGGCGCCGTCGGAGGCCTGGGCGCTGCTCGGGGCGCTGGACGCGGCCGACGGCGTCGGTGCCGCGGCCGCGCTGTGGGCCCGGCGCACGCTGGCGCTACGCCCCGAGTGGCGGGACGGTCTGCCGCCCGGCACGCTCGGCGAGCTGACCGGCGCCGCGGCGGCCGACCAGGAGGCGCTGGACGCCTGGGCGCGGCAGCACACCGACGGGCTGATCGAGCGGATGCCGGTCGAGGCCACTGTGGACCTGCTGCTCGTCCTGGCCAGTGCGCTGCTGGTACGGACGACCTGGACGGAACCGTTCGGGGAGTTCCCGCTGCGGCTCACCGAAGGGCCCTGGGCGGGGCGCGAGGTGACCGCGCTGAGCCGTTCCGGGGCGGAGGCCGGGCAGCTCCGGGTGCACGGCACCCCGGCCGGCCCGCTGACCGACGTACGCGTCGAGGGCGACAACGGTCTGGACGTGCATCTGCTGCTCGGCGGGCCCGGCGTGCCGGGCGGCGAGGTCCTGTGGCACGGCGTCGAGGCGCTGGCCGGGCGGTACCCGGCGGTGCCCGGTCCGGCGCCGGCCGGCGGCGCCGGACCGGGGCTGCGGGTGACGACGGAGCCGAGTTACGACGGGGTGCCGCGCCTGGACCTCACGACCGTGCGGTTCACCGTCGACGCCGCGCACGATTTGCTGGGGCGGCCGGAGCTGTTCGGGCTGACCGCCGCGTCGGACGACTCCCGCGGGCACTTCCCGGGCATCAGCGACCACCCGCTCGCGGTGACGGCCGCCCGGCAGCAGGCCACCGCGACTTTCGGCGCGCTCGGCTTCCGGGCGGCGGCCGTCACGGTCATGCCGGTCGCCGCGGGCTCCGTGCCGCCGCCCCCGCCGTACGAGGCGCTGCGGATCACGGCCCGCTTCGACCGGCCCTTCGGGTTCCTCGCGGTGCACCAGGCGTCGGGGCTGGTGCTGACGGCGGGCTGGGTCGCCGAACCGTAGCGGCTCGTGGTCCGGTCAGTCGGTGAGCAGCGCCCCGCGCAGCCGCTCGCGGGTCTCGGGGGTCAGCTTCAGCCCCTCGGACAGGTACTTCTCCGTCGAGCCCCAGGTCCGCTCGATCGCGTCGTAGGCGGCCGCGAGGTAGTCGGTGTGCGCACCGAACAGCGGCGAGAGCAGCTCCATGACCTCCTGCGACATCCCGGCCGCGGAGCTGTCGGAGCGGCGGATCTTGTAGCGGCGGTGCGGGTCGTTGGACTTGAGGTAGTCGGCCTCGATGGCGTCCCGCTCCACCCCGACCGCCAGCAGGGTCACGGCCACGGACAGGCCCGCCCGGTCCTTGCCCGCCGCACAGTGCATCAGCGCGGGGACGCTGTCCTCGGCGAGCGCGTGCAGCACCCGGCTGTGGTCCTCGGTGCGGGTGGTGATGATGTGCCGGTACGTCGCGGCCATCCGGGCCGCGGCCTTGCCGTCGCCGAGCGCGGTGCGCAGCTGCTCCAGCTCCCCGTCGCGGACCATCGTCCAGAACTCGGCGCCGTCGGCCGGGTCGGTCAGCGGGATGTTCACGTTGCGCACACCGGGCAGCGCGACGTCGGGGCCCTCCAGCTTGATGTCCGAGGCATTGCGGAAGTCGAAGATGGTGTGCAGCCCGAGGCCGGCCAGGAACGCCGCGTCCTCCGCCGTGGCATGGGCGAGGTGGCCGCTGCGGAACAGTCTGCCCTCCCGCACGCGACGCCCGTCCACGGTCGGCAGGCCGCCCACGTCGCGGAAGTTGCGGACCTCCGCGAGCTCCGTCTGGGCCTGCGGGACCTGCGGCGTCTGCTGCGTCACGGGCGCTCCTCTGGGTCGGTCGCCGACGCTGCTCGTCGGCGAGTCGGGGCAGTCCCGACGATACGACATTGATGCAATAGGAAATCAGGCCGCAATCGGAGCGGCGCGGGGCGTGAGGAAGCACCCGAGAGCCAGGGGTGACCGATCCTTATTCCAACTTGAGCAGAATTTGACCTGGTGGCATTAATCACCCCTCGTCAACCCCTGGTTACGGTGGCGTAGGTCACTTCTGAAGGTGAAGTATGTCCTGACGTGGCAGACGATTCGAAGAACATCAACGGCGGCGCCCGGAGCGCCGCAGATGAGTCGAAGGACTTCATCACGGGCGCCAGCGGCGCCATCGGGTCGTACGCAGCCGTCGGGGACAGTTTCACAGAGGGGGTCGGGGATCCCGGCCCTGACGGGGTGTACATCGGTTGGGCGGACCGGCTCGCGGTCCTCCTCTCGGACCAACAGGCGGAAGGCGCCTTCCGCTACGCCAACCTCGCCGTCAGGGGGCGGCTGCTGGACCAGATCGTCGAGGAACAGGTCCCGCGGGCCAAGGAGCTCGCCCCCGACCTGGTGACGTTCTGCGCCGGCGGCAACGACATCCTCCGGCCGGGCTCCGACCCGGACGCGGTCGCCGAGCGCTACGAGGCGGCGGTGGCCGATCTGCGCTCCTCGGTCGGCACGGTCCTGCTCTGCACCGGCTTCGACACCCGCGGGGTCCCGGTGCTCGGCCTCCTGCGTGGCAAGATCGCCACGTACACGGCGCACGTCCGGGCCATCGCGGACCGGCACGGCTGCCCGGTGCTCGACCTGTGGTCGCTGAAGTCCGTACAGGACCGGCGGGCCTGGAGCGAGGACCGGCTGCATCTGTCGGCCGACGGCCACACCCGGGTGGCGCTGCGCGCCGCCCAGGTACTCGGCCTTCGGGTGCCGGCCGACCCGGACCAGCCCTGGCCGCCGGAGGCGGAGCGCTCGGCCGCCGAGGCGCGCCGGGACAACATCCACTGGGCGCGGGAACACCTGGTGCCGTGGATCGGGCGCCGGCTGCGTGGCGAGTCCTCCGGTGACCACGTCGAGCCCAAGCGGCCCGACCTGCTGCCGCTCTGAATCATCGACGAAGGCCCCGTCCGCCGACGGCGGAACGGGGCCTTCAGTGCGCCGGAGCGCTGGAGTACGGCAGGTCCGCCCAGACCACCCGGCCCCGCCCGCTGTCGGCCGGACGCGAGCCCCAGCCGTCGGAGAGCGCACCGACCAGGAACAGCCCCCGGCCGCACTCCTGGTCCGGGGTGCCCGGCTGGACCTTCGGCGCCGCACCCCCGGCGTCGCCCTCGTCCGTGATCTCTATGCGTATGTGCGCACCGATGAGGGCGATTTCACAGCCGACCTTCTCGCTGCCGGTGTGCCGAACGGCATTGGTGAACAGCTCGGAGACCACCAACTCCACGTCGTCGCGGACTTGTTGAGCCGCGCCCCACTCGACGAGCAGCGTCTGGACGCGCTTGCGCGCCTCGGGAACGGACGTGCGTCGCGCCGGCAAGTGGAACGCGTCCTGCGGGTGCTGGGCGACGAAGCCGCCGCAGCGCCCTAACGAGGGAGCGTTGTTGGAGGAAGCCACGCCGTAACTATGTGCGATGTCGGTCACCGATGGCAAGGATCACTCTGTAATTTGCAGAATCGTCAGTGCAGTCTGTTCGTCCTGATGACGGCATGACACACTGCTGAACACTGAAGTCAGTTGGAGGCGATCGGACGTGGCGGACCCACGGTCGGCAGGCGCACCGACCGTCCTGCGGGTGGTGCTCGGCAAGCGACTGCAGGACCTGCGCGAGAAGGCGGGACTCTCCTTCGAACAGGCCGCGGCGGCCCTCGACGTGACCCACGCCACCGTCCGGCGGATGGAGAAGGCCGAGGTCGGGCTCAAACTCCCCTACGTCGAGAAGCTGCTGGCGACCTACGGCGTCACCGACGAGGAGGAGATCGAGGGCTTCCTGGGCCTGGCCCGCGAGGCCAACAAGCCCGGCTGGTGGCACCGCTTCCGGGACGTCCTCCCCGAGTGGTTCAGCGCCTTCGTCAGCCTGGAGGGCGAGGCCAACCTCATCCGCGCCTACCAACCCCACTACGTCCCCGGCCTGTTGCAGACCGAGGACTACGCCACCGCCGTGCTCCGCGCCGGGATGCCGCACGCCTCCGGCGCGGAGATCGACCGCATCGTCGCCCTGCGCATGGAACGGCAGTCCCTGCTGACCCGCGACAACGCGCCGATGCTCTGGGTGGTCATGGACGAGACCGTCCTGCGGCGCCCGATCGGCGGACCCAAGGTGATGCGCGACCAGATCACCCGGCTCATGGAGGCCACCGCGCTGCCGAACGTCCGGCTGCAGGTGATGCCCTTCGCCGCCGGTCCGCACCCCGCCATGTACGGACCCTTCCACATCTTCCGTTTCCCGATCCCGGAACTCCCGGACATCGCCTACACGGAAAGCCTCGTCGGAGCCGTGTACTTCGACCAGCGCAACGACGTTTCGCAGTACCTGGAGGCCCTGGACCGGATGTGTGCGCAGGCCGCGCCGGCACACACCACCGAGGCCATTCTGGGTGGCTTTCGCAAGGAGATCTGAACCCCCCATGGATCGCATACGCATCTACAACGGCATGCCCGCCAAAGAACTGGGCACAGAGGGCTGGCACAAACCGTGGAGCGGCGGAAACGGTGGCGAGTGCGTCGAGGCCATGCGGCTGGGGGACGGCCGGATCGCCCTGCGCCAGTCCACCGACCCGGACGGCCCCGCCCTGATCTACACCCACCGCGAAATGGTCAGCTTCATCGAGGGCGCCAAGGCAGGCCACGCCGACTTCCTGCTCACCACCGCACCGGCCGGCCGGTGCACCGACCGGAGGCCGGCATGAGCGGGCAGCAACTCCCCCCGGAACTCCCGGACTTCGAGGTCCCGGAGATCGGTCCGTACGCCCCCGGCCCGGAGCACACCGGCTTCTCCGCCGAGGAGATCGACACCAGCCGGCCGCACCCGGCCCGGATGTACGACTACTACCTCGGCGGCTGGGACAACTACGAGGTCGACCGGGTGGCCGCCGAGCGCGTCATCGAGGTCCACCCCCAGGTACGGCTCAGCGCCCGCGCCAACCGCGCCTTCCTGCGGCGCGCGGTGCGCACCGTCGTCGACGCCGGCGTCCGCCAGCTCATCGACATCGGCACCGGCATCCCCACCTCGCCCAACACCCACGAAGTGGCCCGCGAGGCCGCCCCCGACTGCCGGGTCGTCTACGTCGACAACGACCCCATCGTCGCCACCCACGCCGGCGCCCGGCTCACCAACGCGGCCCGGACCGGCTTCGTGCTCGGCGACGTCCGCGCCCCCAAGGCCATCCTGGACGAGCCCGTGGTCCAAGAGCTGATCGACTTCGACGAACCCGTGGCGCTGCTGCTCGTCGCCGTCCTGCATTTCCTCCGGGACACCGAGGACCCGGCCGGCGTGATCGCCACCCTCGCCGAGGCGCTCCCCGCCGGCAGCCACCTCGTCCTGTCGCACGCCACCGGCGAACCCTACGAGGGCTACCCGGGCGGCCGCACCGACGAGGTCGCCCGGGCCGGGGTGGAGGACGTCTACAAGAGCGCCACCGCCAGCCTCAACCTGCGCTCCAAGGCCGGCATCGAGCCGCTCTTCGGGCCGTTCACCCTCCTCGACCCGGGCGTCGTACGCGTCCCGCTGTGGCGGCCGGACGGACCGGTGCCCGGCGCCGAGGAACTCAACAACACCATCTTCTACGGCGGGGTCGGCCGCAAGGACTGACCGGCCGGCTCCGCCGCCGCGGGCTCGGGCACCACACCGCGCAGGCCCTCCGGGCCGATCAGGGCGGTGTGGGTACCCGGCGCGGTGCACGCGTACGCCCCGGCGACCGCGCCCAGCCGTGCGCAGTCCTCCAGCGGCCGGCCCGCCAGCCGGCCATGGAGGAAACCGCAGACGAAGGCGTCGCCGGCTCCGTTGCTGTCCACGACCGGGCCCGGCGGCACCGCGGCCGGCACCGGCCGCGGCGTCCGGTCCTCGGGCGTGAGCAGATACGCGCCGCCCGCGCCGGCCGTCGCCACGACCGCCCGGGCCCGCCCCTGCCGCAGGATCTCCCGCATCACCTGCCCGATCCGCTCGCCCGCCCCGGCCGTGCTGAGGAACACCAGGTCCGAGCGGAACGCGAACTCCCGGTGGTGGTCCGTCAGACCGTCCCAGTCATGCAGGTCGGTGGAGACCGGAAGGCCCAGCGCCTCGATGTCGTCGTAGAGGAAGCGGGCGAAATGGGTGATCGACAGATGGACGTGCCGGGTCCGGCGCAGCACCGGCAGATAGTGCTCCGGCGGCATCCGCAGATCGAGCGGGTCACGCCCGTCGTAGAAGGACATCCGGCGGCCGTCGGGGGCGACGAGGTTGACCGCGCGCCGGGTGCCGTGCGGTGAGACCAGCGGCCGGAAGTCCACACCCGTGCCGGCCAGCCGCTCGCGGACCAGGGTCCCGGCATGGTCGTCACCGATGAAGTCCACGAAACCGGTGGTCAGTCCGAGCGCCGCGCAACCCAGCGCGACACCGGTTCCGGTATGGCCGGCCCATTCCCTGATGGGCGGGACCGGGTGGGAATCGGCGGGCGGCACGGGCAGCGCGCCGACCGGCACGATGGTGTCCACCCCCGACCCGCCCACCACGAGTACGTCATATGTGTCGTACGGCTCGGATACCTGCTGGAATGTCACAAGCGTCCCTGCATCCCTTGCTGGTGAGACGAATCCCTTGCTGGTGAGACCGTTTGCGGACCAGGTGCGTCCGCTGCCGGGAGTCTAGACGCAGCCCCGCCCGAAGCCGGGATGTCCGGGACGAGGGTGGCACAAGAGGGGAAACGACGCGCAAGACGCCCCGCCGGTGCACCGTGACCGGTGCGGAACGGGTGCGAGCGGGGCCCTGGCGGGCGGCTCCCGTACGATGCCGCGACGGCCCCGAATCCCCTCGCGGCAAAGGTGGTTGACATGGATGACGGCCGCACTGAAGTCTGAGCGACGGACATGATCAGGACCCGCGGGCGGTGCTCCGCTGCGGGCACGAGCGGGGCCGCGGCCGGGCCCGGCGAACGGGCCCCCGCACGGCGACAGAGCGGGCCGGGCGGCGGACGGAGCGGCCCGGCGGAGGAGCGAGGCAGGAATGGCAGAGCACTCCAACGGCGGGCGGACCGCGCTGGTGATCGGCGGCGGGCTCGCCGGCATGCTGGCCGCCACCGCCCTCACCGGCCACGTCGACACCGTCACCGTCGTCGAACGCGACCGCTACCCGGCGGGCCGCACCTTCCGCAAGGGCGTCCCCCAGGCGCGCCACCTGCACATCCTCCTCAGCGGCGGCCGGCGCGCGCTGGAGGAGTTGCTGCCCGGCACCGTCGCCGCGCTCACCGACGCGGGCGCCCGCAGCCTGTATCTGCCGCGCGATCTGCTCACCCGTACGCCCGCCGGCTGGCAGCGCCGGTTCGACGAGCGCCGCCATCCGACGCTCAGCGTCACCCGGCCGGTGCTGGACGCCGTGGTCCGCGAACGCGCCCTGGCGGCGGCCGCCGCTTCACCCACCCGCGTCGAGCTCCTGGAGGCGACCGAGGTCACCGGCCTCACCGGAAACGCCGACCGGATCACCGGGGTCCGCATCCGCCCCCGGGACGGCGTCGCCGGCGCGCGCGCCGAGCGGGAGCTGCCGGCCACCCTCGTCGTCGACGCCTCCGGCCGCGGCTCCCGCGCACCCCAGTGGTACGCCGCACTGGGCCGGCCCGCCCCCGAGGAGGAGACCGTCGACTCCGGCCTCGCCTACGCCACCCGGATGTACCGGCCCAAGGACCCGGACGCCGCGCCCGACGCGGGGGTCAACGTCCCCGGCTGGCCGGGCTGCCCGCGCGGTGCCGCCTACGTCCCCGTCGAGGACGGCAACTGGCTGCTGACGCTGTCCGGGGTGCGCGGACACCACCCGCCCACGGACCCGGCGGAGTTCACCGCCTTCACCGCCACCATCGGCGACCCCTACGTCCACGAACTGCTCGCGCGGGCCGAACCGCTCTCCGCGGTGCACGGCTTCCGCGACACCTGCAACCGCCGCCGGCGCTTCGAGCGCCCGGGCGCCCTGCCCGAGGGCCTGCTCGTCCTGGGGGACGCCGGCTGCACCTTCAACCCCGTGTACGGGCAGGGCATGTCGGTCGCCGCACTGGGCGCGCTGGCGGTGCGCGGCACGCTGACCGCCCGCGGCGGACTGCGGCCCGGCGTCGCCGCCGAGGCACAGCGCGCGGTGGCCCGCGCCGCCGAGACCGCCTGGCTCGCCGCGGTGGGCGCGGACCGCCCGTACGCCGCCGGCGACGGCGCCCGCGCGGGCCTCGGCGAGCGGCTCGCCACCTGGTACCTCGACCGGCTCACCGTACGCGCCGCCATCGACCCCGTGGTCGGCGCGGCCTTCCGGGACGTCTTCTGCCTCACCGCCCCGCCCGCCCGGCTGGTCGGCCCGCGGGTCCTGCTGCGCACGGTCCTGCTGCCCCGGCGCCCCGCGCTGCCCGCGCCGCCGGCGGCCGTCGAACCGCTCTGACGGGCCCCGGCGGCCCGGTACCGAAAACCGGCTGCACCGGGGGCCGCACGCCCGTCAAGCTGAGGCATGACGTGGACCACGACCCGGAACCCGGACGCGTTCGAGGCGGCCGCGGGGGAGTTCCTGCGCGCCCGGCCGGTGGCGCACACGGTGCTGCTGTCGGTGGCGTCCTCCCTGCGGACGCTCGGCCCCGACGCGTACGGGGACGACGCCCCGGCCTTCGGATGGTGGCGGCCGGACGGACAGCAGGAGACCGCGGCCGCATTCCTCTGGACACCGCCGCGCCCGGTGCTGCTCTCCCCGATGCCGGACGACGCGGCCGCCGCGCTGGCCGACGTCCTGGCGTGCGAGCGGCCCAGGCCCCCTGGAGTGAACGGCTGCCGGACCGCCGCCGAGGCGTTCGCCGCCGCCTGGCGGCGGCAGCACGGCGGAACACTCCGCACCGCCTCCCGCCGCCGCCTCTACCGGCTCGCGGAACTGACACCTCCGCACCCTGCACCACCCGGCGCCGCCCGCACCGCCACGCCCGCCGACCGGGAGCTCCTGCTCGACTGGTTCGCGGCCTTCGCCGCCGAGGTCGGCGGCCCGCCGCCGCGCGACACCCGTGCGCTCGACGACCGGATCGCGGACGGCCGCTGCCTGCTGTGGGAGGACCGGGGCCGCCCGGTCTCGATGGCCGGTATCACCCGCACCCTGGCCGGAACGGCCCGGGTCACCCCCGTCCACACCCCGCCCGAACTGCGCGGACGCGGTTTCGCCGGGGCGGTCACCGCCGCGGTGTCGGCCGCCGCCCGGTCCGCCGGAGCCCGGGAGGTGGTGCTGTTCACCGACCTCGCCAACGCCACCAGCAATGCGCTCTACCAGAGGCTCGGGTACCGGGCGGTGGAGGACCACGTCGTCCTGGAATACGACACCGAGGAGACGGCCGGTCGCGGAATGTGAGCCGCGGCCACGGCGTTGAGGGGGAGGCGCGAAGTGGCCGGGCGCGGCGGAACCCACCGGTCCCGTGGCCCGTTCACTTCGCGACCGCCCCGACCATGGAGGTGCCGTGCCCGGTTCCCGTTCCCGCCGTACCCGCCTGTCCGGTACCCGCCTGTCCGGTACCCGCCTGTCCGGTACCCGCCTGTCCGCGCTGCGTCCCGCAAGCTTCGGCGCCCGGCCCACCGGCGAGCGGCTGGCCAGGATACGAAGGTCACCGCAGTTCGTGGACGGCCAGTTCCGCAACCCGGTGCAGACCCGGCAGCTGCTCGTCGGCTCCGCGCTGCCGATGGCGCGCACCCAGCTGAACCGCGAGGGGCGGCTGCGCCGGGCCCCGGTCGGCCGGATTCCGGTGCACCGCACGACCGCCGCGGATCTTCGCGTTCCGCCCGCGTCCGGGCTGCGGCTGACGTGGCTGGGGCATTCGACCGTACTGGCGGAGATCGACGGGCGGCGGGTGCTCTTCGACCCGGTGTGGGGTGAGCGCTGTTCGCCGTTCGCCTGGGCGGGCCCGAAGCGGATGCACCCGATGCCCGTCGACCTGGCCGAGCTGGACCCGGTCGACGCCGTGGTGATCTCCCACGACCACTACGACCACCTCGACATGCCCACGATCCAGGCTCTGATCCGCACCGGTGCGGTCTTCGCCGTCCCGCTGGGGGTCGGCGCCGACCTGGAATTCTGGGGCGTGCCCGCGGAGCGGATCACCGAGCTGGACTGGCACGAGTCCACCCGCGTCGGCGACCTCACCCTCACCGCCACCCCGGCCCAGCACTTCTGCGGCCGAGGCCTGCGCGGTCCGCAGCACACCCTCTGGGCCTCCTGGGTCGTCGCCGGCCCCGAACACCGCATCTTCCACAGCGGCGACACCGGCTACTTCCCCGGCTTCGCGGAGATCGGCGCGGCGCACGGCCCGTTCGACGCCACGATGATCCAGATCGGCGCGTACAGCGAGTTCTGGCCCGACATCCACATGGACCCCGCCCAGGGCGTCCGGTCCCATCTGGACCTCCAGGGCGGCGCACCCACCGGCGTGATGCTGCCGATCCACTGGGGCACCTTCAACCTCGCCCCGCACCCCTGGGCCGAGCCGGCCGAATGGACGCTGAGCGCCGGCCGGAAGGCCGGGGTGACCACCGTCCACCCCAGGCCGGGCGAGCCGTTCGAGCCGGCCGATCCGCCGGCCGGCTATCCCTGGTGGCGGGCGATCGCGGTACCACCGGTCCACGGGTGGCCCGCCTGGCCGCCGGCGGCGTCGGCGCCCTTGGACGCGGATCTCGCTTCGCTGGACTGATGCGTACGTAGGTGGCTTTCCCGTCGCGGGGGCTTCTCGCCGTTCCGCTGCGCTTGGCGGTGCCTCGTACGTTGTCGGCTGTCCCGCCGTGGGGGTTTCTCGCCGTTCCGCTGCGCTTGGCGGTGCCGCGTACGTTGTCGGCTGTCCCGCCGTGGGGTTTCTCGGCGTTGCTCCCCCACTGCCTGAAGGGCGTGGGAGGTGCCCCCAGCGGCGGGCTGGGGTTGTTGTGGGTGCGGTGACGGTCCTGCGGGGCCGGTTGTGTGG
>NZ_JBFACE010000085.1:0-11005 GCF_040640655.1 Streptomyces sp. NPDC021749
CTCCGGCCCGTCCCCTCCCGTGTGTGGGGTGGGAATGCGGTGTGTGGGGGTGGGCGTTGGGGCATGCAAGGGGGCCAGCGGTCCCGTAGGGGAGGGTCGAACAGATCCCGTAAGGGTTGCCGGCGCCCCCTGCTGGGCCTCAACCCGGCGGGCCGGGGAAGGTATTCCCGACACCGCACGACGCGGATGTACAGCACGACGCGCCGTACGGTACGAGGCGACGTGGGACACGACGCGCCGTACGGCACGAGGTGACGTACAGCTGAACGACAACGCTCGCCCCCACCCACCCCACACCCCCCACTCATGGGAGGGGACAGACCGTAGGACGAAGTCTGTAGGGCTGTCACCGCACCCGACAAACAACGCCCGCCGCCAGGCGCAACGGCGAACAACCCCGACGGCGGGACAGTCGACAAACGAACGCGACGCCGCAAAGCGCACCGCAACGGCGAGATGCCCCGCGGCGGGACAGCCGAGTACGTGGGGCGAAAAGCCAAGCGCAGCGCTACGCGTCGCGGCGCTTCAGGAGCACGTACCCCCCGGCCAGCGCCAGCACCGTCCAGGCGATCATGATGCCCAGGCCGCCCCACGGGCCGTAGGGCACGTCCTCGCCCGCGCGGGGGACGACCTGCATGATCTTGGAGCCGGCCTGGTCGGGCAGGAAGCGGCCGATCTTCCTGGTGGCGGAGACGTTGCCGAGGATGTTGGAGATCAGGAAGAAGAACGGCATCAGGATGCCCAGCGAGAGCATCGGGCTGCGCAGCATCGTGGCGACCGCCATGGAGAACAGGGCGATCAGCGTCATGTAGAGGCCGCCGCCGATCACGGCGCGCAGCACACCCGGGTCGCCGAGGTGGGCGCGCAGATCGCCCAGCATCGCCTGGCCCGCGAAGAACGTCACGAAGCTGGTGGCCAGGCCGACGACGAAGACCAGTGCGGTGGCGACCAGCAACTTGCAGAACAGGAACGTGCCGCGCTGCGGTACCGCGGCGAGCGAGGCGCGGATCATGCCGGTGCTGTACTCGTTGGAGACCACCAGCACACCGAAGACGATCATCGCGAGCTGGCCCAGTCCCATCCCGGCGAAGCTGACGTTGGTGGCGTCGAACGACAGCCGGTCCCGGGCCGGCATGGAGTCGAAGTCGTGGTTGGCCAGCGTGCAGATCAGCATGCCCAGCCCGACGGTGACCACGACGGCGATGCCGAGGGTCCACACCGTCGACCGCACCGACCTGATCTTGGTCCACTCGGACCGGATGACCTGCCCGACCGCCGCCATGGGTCAGCTCCTCTTCTTCTGCCAGTCCGCGCCCCAGCCGGTCGGCTGCGGCTCGCCCGGCCGTGCCCCGGCCGGCTGGGGTGCTCCCGGAACGGCGGCGGTCCGCGCCGGCACCGTTGCGCCGTTGTGCGCGTGGTACTCGACGGACCCGGCCGTCAACCGCATGAACGCCTCTTCCAGGGACGCCTGCTGAGGGCTCAGCTCGTGCAGGGTCAGGTGGTGGGCCGCGGCCAGTTCGCCGAGCCGCTCGGCCGGCACCCCGTCGACCTCCAGCGCACCGCCCCCGGCCGACACCGCGTGGATGCCCTGGGCGCGCAGCACGTCGAGCAGCTTCTGCTGTTCCGGGGAGCGCATCCGGACGTACGAGCGTGAGTTCTGGTGGATGAAGTCCTTCATGGACGTGTCCGCCATCAGCCGGCCCTGGCCGATGACCACCAAGTGGTCGGCGGTCAGCGCCATCTCGCTCATCAGGTGGGAGGAGACGAAGACCGTACGGCCCTGGGCCGCGAGGTGCTTCATCAGGTTCCGGATCCAGTGGATGCCCTCGGGGTCGAGGCCGTTGACCGGCTCGTCGAAGAGCAGCACCTGCGGATCGCCGAGCAGGGCGGCGGCGATGCCCAGCCGCTGGCCCATGCCGAGTGAGAAGCCCTTCGCGCGCTTCTTGGCGACCGAGCTGAGCCCGACCATTTCGAGCACCTCGCCGACCCGGCTGCGCGGGATGCCGTTGCTCTGCGCCAGGCACAGCAGGTGGTTGGCGGCGCTCCGGCCGCCGTGCACGGCCTTGGCCTCCAGCAGCGCGCCGATGTACGTCAGGGGGTCTTCCAGCTGGCGGTAGTGCTTGCCGTCGATCCGGACCGTGCCCGACGTCGGGTTGTCCAGATCCAGCATCATCCGCATCGTGGTCGACTTGCCCGCGCCGTTGGGCCCGAGGAAGCCGGTGATGATGCCGGGCCGCACCGTGAAGGTGAGGTGGTCCACCGCCACCTTGTCGCCGTAGTGCTTGGTCAGCCCCTCAAGCTCGATCATGTACAGCACGCTAGGCGCGCCTGGGTGGCCCGGCCACCGGGGCGGGGCCGGCTGGCGGACCCCCTGTACGACCGGGCCCCCGCCACCGCCTCAGAGGGCGGTACGGGGGCTCGGTGGAAACCGGCGAAACCTTCCGACGGTTGGTTCAGCGCGTCTGCTGGGCCGGGACGCCGCGGGAGACCGCCTCGTCGTCGCCGGGAGCACCGGCCGCGGCCACCGCCGCACCGGTCAGCGTGGCCAGCATCTCGCGGACGTTGGTCAGCTGGGCGTTGATGGAGTCGCGGCGGTTGGTCAGCGCCGCCAGCTCGCGCTCGGATTCGCTGCGGATACGGTCCGCCTTGGCGTTGGCGTCCGCCACGATGTCCTCGGCCTGGCGCTGCGCGGTCTCCACCGTCTGGCGGGCCCTGCGCTCGGCGTCCGTACGCAGCTTCTCGGCCTCCAGGCGGAGCTGCTCGGCGCGGTGCTCGATCTCGGCCAGCCGCTTCTCGGCCTTGGCCTGACGGGAGGCGAGGTCCCGCTCGGACTGCTCACGGCGCTTGGCGAGGTTGGTCTCGAAGTCCGCGGCGGCCTGCGCGGCCTTGGCGCGGGTCTCCTCGAAGAGGGAGTCCGCCTCCTCCCGCTTGGACTGGGCGTCCTTCTGGGCCTCGGCGCGCAGCGTGGACGCCTCGCCCTTGGCCTTCTCGACGATCCGGGCGCCCTCGTCCTCCGCCTTCGCCTTGCGCTCGGCGGCGAACGCCTCCGCGTCGTTGCGGACCTGCTGGGCGGCCGACTCGGCCAGCTCACGGTGCTGCTCGGCGGCCCGGCGGGCCTCCTCGCGCAGGTCCTTGGCCTCTTCCTCGGCAAGCCGGAGGATCTTCTCGACGCGCGCTCCCAGGCCCGCGTAGGACGGTTCGGCGTCATTGACCTGCGCCTGGGCGTTCTGCGTTTCGAGGTGGAGCTCCTCGATCCGCTTTTCCAGCGACGTGATGCGGGCCAGTGCGCTGTCGCGGTCGGCGACGAGCTTCGTGATGCGGTCATCCACCTGACCGCGGTCGTACCCACGCCGCACGAGCTCGAAGCCGAAGGGGGAGGAAGTGTCGCTCATGGGGTTCCTGTCGAAGAGACCGGTGAGGTGATAAGGAGAATCCTAGGGGTCACAACGGCGTGTCATCGAGTCATTGCCCGTTTGATCTGGAGAATGACCCCTCATTTGAGTGGCTACCCTTCAGACTGCTTGCCACTCGAACGAGTTGCACCGGCGCCCGCGCCCGCTTTCACCCCGTTGCCCTTGTTTTCGCCCCCTCCGCCGGGTGCCTCGAAAGACTCCAAAGCCTCCAGAACGTCCTGGACGCGGGAGATTTCGGCGTTGATGTCCTCCCGCCGGCGGACCAGGGTCTCCAGCTCGCGCTTGCCCTCGTCCACGATGCGGGCGGCCTCCGCCCGGGCCTCCTCGCGCATCCGCTCCGCGTCGCGCACCGCCTCGGCCTTCTTGTTCTCGGCCTCCTTGATCAGGCCTTCGGCCTTCTTGACCGCCGCGATCCGGACCTTGCTCGCCTCGCTGTTGGCGTCCGCCATCATCCGGTCGGCCTTCTCCTCGGCCTCCACCTGCTGCGCGGTGGCCTGCGCGATGAGCTTGTCGACCCGCTCGCCGGCGTTCTTCATGGTCTCCGCCGACTCCCGGCGGGCCCGCTCGTGCAGCTCCTCGACCTCGGACTCGATCCGCTGCCGCAGCTCCTCGGCGCGCTCCCTTATGGCGGTGGCGTCCCCACGGGCCTCCTCCAGCAGCGCGTTGGCGTCCGTACGGGCCTTCTCCACCCGGGCGTTGCCGTCCGAGGTCGCCTCCGTGACGAGCCGCTCGGCCTCCTTGCGGGCCGCCCCGACCATCGTGTCGGCCTGCTCCTCGGCCTGGGTGGCGACCTTCAGCGCCTCCTCCTGGGCCTTGGCGATCAGCTGGTCGGCCTGCTCCGCGGCGTCCCCGCGGCGCTTCGCGGCGTCCTTGCGGGCCTCGTCGAGCAGCCGGTCGGCCTCCTCCTGGGCCTCCGCGCGCATCCGCTCGGCGGCCGCCTCCGCGTCCTCCTTGATTTTGGCCGATTCGTTACGGGTACGGCCGGCGTGCTCCTGCGCGGCGGTGACCGTCTCGGCCGCCTCGGCCCGCAGCCGGTCCGCCTCCGCGGTGGCCGTGGCGATCATCCGGTCCGCCTGCTCGCGGGCGTCGGCCCGGGTACGGTCCGCCTCCCGCTCGGCGTCCGCGGTGGTCTCCGCGGCCTCGGCACGCAGCCGCTGCGCCTCCGTCGCGGCCTCCGACACCAGCGTGTCGGCCTGCTCCGCGGCGTCCGCGCGGGTCTTGTTGGCGTCCGCCCGCGCCTGGTCGCTGGTGCGCTCGGCGTCCAGACGTGCCTGCTCCAGCACCTCGGCCGCCTCGGTCCGCAGCCGCTCGGCCCGCTCGGTCGCCTCGGCCACCAGGGACTGCGCCTGCTGCTCGCCCTCCGCGCGCAGCCGGTCGGCGGCCTCCTGGGCCTCCCGGACCGTACGGTCCGCGTCGTCCTGCGCCGAAGACGTCAGCTCGGTCGCCTCGGCGACGATCCGCTCGGCCTCCGCACGGGCCTCGGTGATCAGGCGGTCGGCCTGCTCCGCGGCGTCCGACCGGATCCGGTTCGCGTCCTCGCGCGCCTCGGCGCGGGCCCGCGCGGCGTCCTGCTCGCCGGCCGCCAGCGCGTTCGAGGCGTCGGTCCGCAGCTGCTGCGCCTTCGCCGAGGCGTCCGTGACCAGCTTCTCGGCCTGCGCGGTCGCCTCCGCGACCAGCCGGTCGGCCTGCTCGGCGGCCTCCGTACGCGCCGCGTTGGCGTCCCGGCGGGCCTCGTCGAGCACCCCGGCCGCCTCCGTGCGCAGCCGCTCGGCCTCCTCGATGGCCTCCGCGACGGCCCGCTCGGCAAGGGTCTGGGCGGCCTCCGACGCCTCCTGCGCCTCGCGCCGGGTCCGCGCCGCGTCCTCCGAGGCGCGCTCCCGCTCCTCGTAGGCGTCCTTGCGGACCCGGTCGGCCTCCTCCTGCGCCTCCGACTTCGTGCGCTCCGCGGCGTGTTCGGCCGCCGACCGCAGCCCGGCGATCTCCTCGGCGGCCTGCTCGTGCAGCCCCGCGACCGAGTCCCGCACCTGCTGCGCGGTCTGCTCGGCCGCCGCCACCAGCTCGCCGGCCCGCCGGTCCGCGTCCTCGACCAGCCGCGCGGCCTCCTCCTGCGCCTCGGTCACCCGCGTACGGGCCGAGGCCAGCAGCTCCTCGCTCTGCTCGCGGGCCGCGGTGCGCTCCTGGTGGGCCTCCTCGCGGGCCTCGCCCAGCAGTTGCTCGGCCTCCCGGCGGCGCCGCGCGGCCTCCTCCTGCGCCTCGGCCAGCGCCTCGGCCGCCTCGGCGCCGGTGCGCTCCGCGGCGGCCGCGGCCTCCGCGCGCACCCGGTCCGCGGTCTCCTGCGCCTCCGACTTGAGCCGCTCGGCCTCGGCCGCCGCCTCGGTGCGCAGCCGTACGGCCACCGACTCGCCCTCGGAGCGTGCCGCGGAGGCGTCCGCCGCGGCCTCCGTGCGCAGCCGCTCGGCCTCCTCCTCGGCCTCCTGCTGGAGCGTGCGGCGGCGCTCGGCGGCCTCGGCCTTGAGCCGGGCGGCCTCCTCCTGCGTCTCGCGGCGCAGCCGTTCGGCCTCCGTGCGGGCCTCGCGCAGCGACTCCTCGGCGGCCGCGACCCGCTCCTCGGCCTCGGTGCGCAGCCGGTCCAGTTCCGCCTGTGCGTCGGTGCGCAGCTGCTCGGCGGCCTCCTCGGCCTCGGCGCGCAGCTTCGCGGCGCTCTTCTCGGCCTCCGACGTCAGCTCCTCGGCGGCCTGAGTGCCCTCCAGCAGCAGGGTTTCGGCCTCCGCACGCGCCCGCTCCAGCGCGTCCTCGGCCTGCCGGCGCAGCGTCGAGGCGCGCTCGATGGCCTCGGTCCGGACCCGCTCGCTCTCCGCGACGGCACCCGAACGGGTCTCCTCCGCATCGGACTTGGCCTTGGCCAGCAGCTCCTCGGCGGTACCGGCCGCCTCCTCGATCTGCTGGACCGCCTCGCGCCGGGCCTCGCTGCGGATCCGCTCGCCCTCGGCGACCGCGTCGGCGCGCAGCTGCTCCGCCTCGCCGCGCAGCCGCCGCGCCTCCTCCTGGAGTTCGACGGTCTTGGCGCGGTACTCCTTGGTGTCGTCCTTCGCCGCCCCCTTGAGCTGGGCCGCGGTGTCGTGCGCCTCCTCGCGCAGCCGGTCGGCCTCGGCCTCGGCCTCCTTGCGCAGCCGTTCGGCCTCCTCGGCGGCGGCCTTGGTCGCGGCCTTGGCGTCCTCGGACGCCTTGGTCATCATCTCCTCGGCGGTCCGCGCGGCCTTCGCCAGCTGCGCCGCGGAGTCCTCCGCCGCCTTCGACCGGGCGGCCTCCTGCGCCTCGGCGAGCAGCCGCTCGGCCTCCGTACGGGCGTCGGCGCGCAGTTGCTCGGCCTCGGCCTTGAGCGCCTCGGCCTCCTTGGTGGCCTCGGCGACCAGCCGGGCGATCTCCGCCTTGGCCGTACGGGTGCGCTGCTCGTTCTCCGACTCGGCGGCCGACAGCCGCTTTCCGGCGCTGGCCTGCGCCTCCTCGACCAGCTTCTCGGCCTGGGCGCGCGCCTCGCGCAGCGCGGTGTCCGCCTCCTGCAGCCGGGCCTCGGCGGTACGGGTCAGCTCGGTGGCCTGACGGCGCGCCTCCTCCGACTCGGTGCCGGCGGCGGTGCGCAGCTGCTCGGCCTGATCCGTGGCCTCCTGGGCCTGGTTGGACGCCGCGGTCAGCAGCCGCTCGGCGTCCGAACGCGCCCGGCGCAGGATGGACTCGGCCTCGGCGCGGGCCGCTTCGGCCTCCGAACCGAGCCGGGCCCGGGACTGCTCGATCAGCCGCTGGGCCTCGGCGCGCGCGGCCGCCAGGGCCGCTTCGGCCTCCGCCCGGGACTCCTCCATCAGCCGGCGGGCCTGCGACTCCGTGCGGGCGCGCAGCTGTTCGGCCCAGGCGACGTTCTCGTTGACGTGCGATTCGACGGTCTGCCGGCGCTCGTTGAGCTCCTCGTCGAGCCGCTGGCGGCGGCTGACCGCCTCGGCGTGCAGCTCGGCCTCCAGCCGGGCCTGCCGCTCGGCCTGCTCCTGCAGCAGCCGCTGGGTCTGCGCCCGTGCCTCGCGCAGCTCCCGCTCGGCGTCCGACCGCAGCTGATCGGCCTGGATCTGCGCATTGCGCAGCAGTTGTTCGGCCTGGTGGCTGACGTTGTCGTAGGCAGGACGGGTCGCGAGGTTGCGACGCGCCTCGTGCAGCTTGGCGCGCAGCACCTCGACCTGGTAGCCGAGGTCGTCGGCGTGCTGGACGGCCTTGTCCCGCTCGGTCTTCAGCCGCTCCATCTCGGCTTCGAACTGCGAGAGGTGGTCGGCCTCAGCCCACTTACGCTCCTGGCGCTCGTTGCCCCGCACTGCGCGGTCCCATCCGTCCCCTGGTCATGGTGGCGGCCGGCTCCGGTCCTGCGGTGCTCGTCCCGTACACGTCACGTCGTACCCGACTGGCACCCCTTGGAGCTGACCCTTCTCCGAAGAAATGGTGTCAGATCATCGGCAGAGTATGGGCCGAGCCCCACTGCCGTACCCCGGCCGAAGCTGCACTCTACCGGCCGGGGAACGTGAAGGTCAGTGGTCCGTGCTGGCGGGGGGTGCCGCGGTGACGAGTTCGGTGAGCACGCCGTGGCAGTCCTTGGGGTGCAGGAAGGTGATCCGCGACCCCATGGAACCCTTGCGGGGCTCGTCGTAGAGCACCCGTACGCCCTTGCCGCGGATGGCCTCGGAATCCCCGTCGACGTCCGCGGTGCCGAAGGCGATGTGGTGTACGCCCTCGCCGTTTTTGGCCAGCCATTTGCCCACCGCGGAGTCCTCGCGGGTGGGCTCCAGGAGCTGCAGGTAGGAGGCCCCGCCGTCCGAGGTCTCGTTGATCTTCAGCATGGCTTCCCGGACGCCCTGCTCCTCGTTGACCTCGGTGTGGAACACCTCGAAGCCGTACGTGGCACGGTAGAACTCGACAGTCTTGTCGAGGTCGGAACAGGCGATCCCGATGTGGTCGATTCGCGTCAGCATGGTTCCAGTGCACCCCTCTCACGACTGGTTACGCAACGTGCGCGCGATCACACCCGCTGGCCGATGACCCGGCGGGTACCGCTCAGTACATTGACGGGAACCCTCGTTAACTTCCCTGCAAAGGAAGGCCGCATCGCATGTCTGACACCAACGGCACGAACGGCACCACCTCAGTAATCGTGGCGGGAGCCCGTACCCCGATGGGGCGGCTCCTGGGCTCCCTGCGGACCTTCTCGGGCGCCGATCTGGGCGGTTTCGCCATCAAGGCGGCACTGGACCGGGCGGGCATCGGCGGCGACCAGGTGCAGTACGTGATCATGGGCCAGGTGCTGCAGGCCGGGGCGGGGCAGATCCCGGCGCGCCAGGCCGCCGTCAAGGCCGGCATCCCGATGAACGTCCCCGCGCTCACCGTCAACAAGGTGTGCCTCTCCGGACTGGACGCGATCGCGCTGGCCGACCAGTTGATCCGTGCGGGTGAGTTCGACGTCGTCGTCGCCGGCGGCCAGGAGTCCATGAGCAACGCGCCGCACCTCCTCCCCAAGTCCCGGGAGGGCTACAAGTACGGCGCCGTCGAGATGCTCGACGCGATGGCCCACGACGGCCTGACCGACTCGTTCGAGGGCATCGCCATGGGCGAGTCGACCGAGAAGCACAACACCAGGCTGGGAATCGCCCGTCCGGAGCAGGACGAGATCGCCGCGGCCTCGCACCAGCGGGCCGCCGCCGCCCAGAAGAACGGCCTCTTCGAGGCGGAGATCACCCCCGTGGAGATCCCGCAGCGCAAGGGCGAGCCGGTCGTCTTCAGCAAGGACGAGGGCATCCGCGCGGAGACCACCGTGGAGTCGCTGGCCAAGCTGCGTCCGGCGTTCGCCAAGGACGGCACGATCACCGCCGGAACGTCCTCGCAGATCTCGGACGGTGCGGCCGCCGTCGTCGTGATGAGCAAGGCCAAGGCCGAGGAACTGGGCCTGGAATGGATCGCGGAGATCGGCGCGCACGGCAACGTCGCGGGCCCCGACAACTCGCTGCAGTCCCAGCCGTCCAACGCCATCAACCACGCCCTGGGCAAGGAGGGCCTGACCGTCGCCGACCTCGACCTGATCGAGATCAACGAGGCGTTCGCGGCGGTCGCCGTGCAGTCAATGAAGGATCTGGGGGTCTCCCCGGAAAAGGTGAATGTCAACGGCGGCGCGATTGCCCTGGGTCACCCGATCGGGATGTCCGGCGCCCGCATCGTGCTGCACCTGGCCCTGGAACTGCGCCGGCGCGGCGGCGGGACCGGCGCGGCCGCACTGTGCGGCGGCGGCGGTCAGGGCGACGCGCTGATCATCCGCGTACCGGGTAAGTAAGCGGCAGCCCGTACGCCCGTGCGTACGGACTGCCGAATCGCGACCAGCGAGCCGAAGGAGCCGAGCAGCGATGGTGGACGTCCCCCAGCTGGTGGAACAGGCACGGCAGGGCCGGCCGAGGGCGGTGGCCCGGCTGATCTCCCTCGTGGAGGGGGCGGCGCCGGAGCTGCGCGAGGTGATGGCGGCGCTGGCGCCGCTCACCGGCAACGCCTACGTGGTCGGACTGACCGGCTCACCCGGAGTGGGCAAGTCCACCACCACCTCGGCCCTGGTCACCGCGTACCGCAAGACGGGCAAACGGGTCGGCGTGCTCGCCGTCGACCCGTCCTCGCCGTTCTCCGGCGGTGCGCTGCTCGGCGACCGGGTCCGGATGAGCGAGCACGCCTCCGACCCCGGCGTCTACATCCGCTCGATGGCCACCCGCGGCCATCTGGGCGGCCTGGCCTGGGCCGCGCCGCAGGCCATCCGGGTCCTGGACGGGGCCGGCTGCGACGTGATCCTGGTCGAGACGGTCGGGGTCGGCCAGTCCGAGGTGGAGATCGCCTCCCAGGCGGACACCTCCGTGGTGCTGCTCGCGCCCGGCATGGGCGACGGCATCCAGGCGGCCAAGGCCGGAATCCTGGAGATCGGTGACGTCTACGTGGTCAACAAGGCCGACCGGGACGGCGCCGACGCCACCGCCCGGGAGCTCAACCACATGCTGGGCCTCGGCGAATCCCGGGCGCCCGGCGACTGGCGGCCGCCCATCGTGAAGACGGTCGCCGCCCGCTCCGAGGGCGTCGACGAGGTCGTCGAGGCGCTGGAGAAGCACCGGGCCTGGATGGAGGAGCACGGCGTCCTGGCCGAGCGGCGCCGCGCCAGGGCCGCCCACGAGGTCGAGACGATCGCGGTCACGGCGCTGCGCGAGCGGATCGGCGACCTGAGCGGCGACCGCCGGCTGGAGGCGCTGGCCGAACGGATAGTGGCCGGCGAGACGGATCCGTACCGGGCGGCGGACGAGTTGGTGGAGGGTGTGACGAACGGCGGCTGAAGCCGGTGCGCATTGCGGTGCCGCCCACGTAGCCGGCTGTTCCGCCGTGGGGGTTTCCCGCCGTGGCTCCCCCACTGCCTGAAGGGCGTGGGAGGTGCCCCCAGCGGCGGGCGGGTTTGTTGTGGGTGCGGTGACGGTCCTGCGGGGCCGGGGGTGTTGTGTTCTTGTGTGTTGGTGCCCCCAAACCCCCCCCCCCGCCCCCGCCCC
>NZ_JBFACE010000086.1:0-10877 GCF_040640655.1 Streptomyces sp. NPDC021749
TCGGGCTTCCTCCGGGCGCTTCCCTTCGGTCTTGCGTTTCCGACTCTATCAGATCCTCGCGGTCCTGATTTTCGCCGGTGCGTTTCGGCCTTTCGACTTCTTCGCGGTTCCGACTTTATCAGATCCGGTTTTCTTTCGATTCCGGCTTCCGATTTCGTCGGAGTGCTTCGGGGCACCTTTTCGGCGGCCCCTCGGCGTGTCACCACTTTAGCTAATTTCCTTGCCGACTCATAATCGAGTCGGCCGGATCGATTTTCGGCAACGCGAAAGCCGACCCATAAGGGAATCGTGCGGAAGTAGTTGGGTTGTGCCACCTGGCGGAGGGCGCAGAAGGCGCTGTCCGTCTCCAGCGGCTCGGGCTACGTTAGGCGGTGACGCAAGCAGAGTCAAGTAGCCGAGGTGGCGCGGCGGCGCGGCACGTGACGGCGGTACGGACTGACCGTCGGGTCGCCGTCGATCCAGTAGCGCCAGGGGTGGTGGGCGCCGTCTCCGCCCACTCCGGTGCGGGGGCCGCTGCACACCCGGTCGGGGGTGGGCGGGGTGCCGTGGAGCAGGGTCAGGGGGGCGTGGCCGCCGCGGCAGAGGTCGGTGCCGTCGAGGGTGCGGTCGATGTCGAGGGCCGTGGCCAGGCGGGCCGGGCCCTTGGCCAGCTCATGGGCGCTGCGGGCCTTGGGGCGGCGGGCGGCGGCCAGGTCCGCGCCGCTGAGGATCTCGCCGGCGCGCAGCAGGACGCCGCTCGCCCGGCCCTCGGGGCCGCAGACCGCGTTGAGGCTGAACCACATGCCGTAGATGAAGTAGACGTACGCATGGCCGGGCGGGCCGAACATCGCGGCGTTGCGTTCGGTGCGGCCGCGATAGGCGTGGGAGCCGGGGTCGCCCTCGCCGTCGTACGCCTCCACCTCGGTGAGCCGGAGTTCGATCGGGCCGTCGGGGGTGTGGCGTACGAGGGTGCGGCCCAGTAGGTCGGGGGCCACGTCCACGACCGGGCGGTCGAAGAAGTCGCGGTTGAGCGGCATTCGTTCCGGTACGTCGGTCATGCGGACCGAGGGTAGTGGAGCCCTCGGGGGTGCCGGTTGGCCAGGGGGCGGCGGGGTTGGGAAGGTGTGGGCGGTGGAACCGGCCCGCGCCGGTTCGCGTTCGTAGGTAGCGACCCGCAGGTCGTAATGGAGCACAGGCGCTGTGCCTGGGGAGGACGAGCATGGGATTCAAGAAGCTGCTGGCGAGCCTGGGTGCCGGGGGTGCGTCGGTGGAGACGGTGCTCTTCGAGGAGAACGTCGTCCCGGGCGGAGTGGTGCAGGGCGAGGTGCGGATCCAGGGCGGGTCGGTGGCCCAGGAGATCCAGGGGCTGTCGGTCGGTCTGCAGGCGCGGGTCGAGGTCGAGAGCGGCGACGAGGAGTACAAGAGGGACATCCAGTTCACGAAGGTGCAGCTGGGCGGGGCCTTCGAGGTGCAGGCGGGGGCGGCGCACACCGTGCCGTTCGGGCTGGAGATCCCGTGGGAGACGCCGATCACCACGTTCCTGGGTACGCATCTGCGCGGGATGAGCGTCGGGGTGACGACGGAGCTGGCGATCGCGCGGGCGGTGGACTCCGGTGATCTGGACCCGGTCAACGTGCACCCGCTGCCGGCGCAGCAGGCGATCCTCGACGCGTTCGGGCGGCTCGGGTTCCGTTTCAAGGCGGCGGATCTGGAGCAGGGGCACATCCGGGGCACGCGGCAGCAGCTGCCCTTCTACCAGGAGATCGAGTTCTACGCGCCGCAGCAGTACCGGGGGCTGAACCAGGTCGAGCTGTCCTTCGTGGCGGACGACCGGGAGATGGACCTCGTCCTGGAGATGGACAAGAAGCCGGGGCTGTTCTCCGAGGGGTCGGACACCTACCGGTCGTTCACGGTGGGGCTGCACGACTTCGAGGGGACCGACTGGGCGGCTTATCTCCACCAGTGGCTGGCGGAGGTCGGCGGTAAGCGGAACTGGCTCTAACCTGGCCCGACAGAGTGTCAGCGAGCGACCAGGAGGTTCATGTGTCCGAGCTGAAGCGGCGGCCGCTTCCGCACGATTTCCATCCGCCGGTGCCGGAGTTCACCGTGGTGAGCGACGAGGTGGAACCGGGCGGGACACTGCGGCCGGAGCAGGTCCACTCGGGCGGGAACCGCTCGCCGCACCTGCGGTGGGAAGGGGCCCCCTCGGGGACCAAGAGCTACGCCGTCACCTGCTACGACCCGGACGCGCCGACCGGCAGCGGTTTCTGGCACTGGGTGCTGTTCGACATCCCGGCGTCGGTGACGGAGCTGCCGTCCGGTGCCGGCTCGGGGGACATGAAGGGGCTGCCCGACGGCGTCGTGCACGCGCGTAACGACTACGGGACGCGGGACTTCGGCGGGGCCGCGCCGCCGCCCGGGGACGGGCCGCACCGCTACGTGTTCACGGTCTACGCGGTGGACAAGGAGAAGCTCGGGCCGGATGCGGACGCGTCGCCCGCGGTGGTGGGCTTCAACCTGCGGTTCCACGCGATCGGGCGGGCCCAGCTGATCGGCGAGTACGAGGTGCCGGCCAAGGGCTGAGCGCCGTAATTCCGTTGCGCCCCGGCGCTTCCGGCACGCAGAGTGGTACCCGTGCCGCCGCCCCTCATCAGGGCGACGGGCAGTCGGTACCGCAGTGGCGGGAGCGGCGGGGCGCAGTGTGTGTCGCCGGCCGCTTGCCGGAGCCGGGCCTCGTGCCGGGCGTCCTCGTCGGCTGCCGTTCGCTCCGGGTCCCGCGTGTTTCACGGGGGCGGGACCCGGAGCGCACTCCTTTCCGGCCGGTCCCGGCCCGTGCGGATTCTCGCCTGGGTGCCGTCGCCGGACCACCCGGTCTTCATCTCGTGCTCGTCCGCCATTTCCCTTGTGGCATGCGGAAATTGCGTTGTTCGGGGAATACCTGCCGCTGCACAGTGGAGCAACTTCGCCGCGGGGGCGGAGCGGGTCCGGGAGGTGGACGGGATGCGCGAGACGCTGGTGCTGAATGCGAGCTTCGAGCCGCTGGCGACGGTGTCGCTGCGGCGTGCGGTGGTGCTGGTCATGCAGGACAAGGCGGTCATCGAGCACGCCCACCCCGGGCTGCGCGTGCGGGCCGCTTCGGTGGACGTACCGGTGCCGCAGGTGATCAGGCTGAGCAGGTACGTACGGGTGCCGTTCCGAAGACGGGCGCCGTGGTCGCGGCGCGGGGTGCTGGTGCGTGACCAGCACCGGTGCGCGTACTGCGGGCGGCGGGCGACGACCGTGGACCACGTCGTGCCGCGGTCGCACGGTGGTGGGGACACCTGGCTGAATACCGTCGCCTCGTGCGCGGAGGACAATCACCGCAAAGCGGACCGTACGCCCGAGCAGGCCGGGATGCAGCTGCTGCGGCGGCCGTTCGAGCCGACGCCGGCGGATGCGCTGCTGTCGACGCTGGGGGTGTCGGTGCGGGACGGTCTGCCGGAGTGGCTGGCGCTGCCGGCGTAGCGCGGTCCGGCCCGTCGGCCGTCGTCCGACTCCGGCTACCTGAGCAGGAGTTGGGCGATGGCCGCCAGGCCGACCAGGACGATGACGGCGCGCAGGGCGGTCGGCGGGAGTCGTCGGCCGATCTTGGCGCCGAGCAGTCCGCCGAGGGTGGAGCCGACGGCGATCAGGGCGACGGCGGTCCAGTCGAAGTGGGCGACGAAGAGGAAGAAGACCGCCGCGACGCCGTTGACGCCGCCGACGAGGACGTTCTTGAGGGCGTTGAGGCGCTGGAGGTCCTCGTCGAGCAGCAGGCCCATGAGGGAGATGTAGAGCACGCCCTGGGCCGCGCCGAAGTAGCCGCCGTAGACGCTGGCGAGCAGCAGCCCGAGGAGCAGGACGGGGCCGCCGTCGGGGTGGGCGGCGGTGCCGTTGCGCGTGCGGCGGGCGCGGAGCCGGGCGGAGAGCCGGGGCTGGGCGACGACGAGGACGAGCGCCACCGCGATCAGCGCGGGGACCACTATGGCGAACGCCTCCGGCGGCAGCGCCAGCAGCAGGACCGCGCCGCCGAGGCCGCCGAGCAGGGCGGCGAGAGAGAAGCGGAGCAGTCGGCGGCGCTGGCCGGCCAGTTCGCGGCGGTAGCCGAAGGCTCCGCTGAGCGAGCCGGGCACCAGGCCCAGGGTGTTGGAGACGTTGGCCGTCACGGGCGGCAGTCCGACGGCGAGCAGCACCGGGAAGGTGATCAGGGTCCCGGATCCGACGATGGTGTTGATCGTGCCGGCGCCGACTCCGGCGGCGAGGACGGCGGCGGCTTCCCAGAGGGTCATGCTGGCTCCCCCGTGCATGATCGGTGTGGTCCCGCCCGATCATGCACCAGGGGTGCGGTCTGCGGCGGAGGCGGGCTCAGTCGTCGATCGGGGGCGTCTCGTGCTTCGGGGTGCTGGGCTTGGGGATGGAGCCGCCGCCGGTCGGCGGGGTGAAGTTGCCGATGGCGCCGCCGAGGCCCTTGAGGGCGTCGCCGATCTCGCTGGGCACGATCCAGAGCTTGTTGGCGTCGCCCTCGGCGATCTTCGGGAGCATCTGGAGGTACTGGTAGGAGAGCAGTTTCTGGTCCGGGTCGCCGGCGTGGATGGACTCGAAGACCACCCGGATGGCCTGGGCCTCGCCCTCGGCGCGGAGCGCGGCGGCCTTGGCCTCACCTTCGGCGCGCAGGATCGAGGACTGCTTCTCACCTTCGGCGGTGAGGATCTGGGACTGCCGGACACCCTCGGCCTGGAGGATCGCGGCGCGCTTGTCACGGTCGGCGCGCATCTGCTTCTCCATCGAGTCCTGGATGGAGGTCGGCGGCTCGATGGCCTTCAGCTCGACGCGGTTGACGCGGATGCCCCACTTGCCGGTGGCCTCGTCGAGGACGCCGCGCAGGGCCGCGTTGATCTCCTCGCGGGAGGTCAGGGTCCGCTCCAGGTCCATGCCGCCGATGATGTTGCGGAGGGTGGTGACGGTGAGCTGCTCGATGGCCTGGATGTAGCTGGCGACCTCGTAGGTGGCCGCGCGGGCGTCCGTCACCTGGTAGTAGATGACGGTGTCGATGTTCACGACGAGGTTGTCCTGGGTGATCACCGGCTGCGGCGGGAACGGCACGACCTGCTCGCGGAGGTCGATGCGGTTGCGGATCGAGTCGATGAACGGGACGACGATGTTCAGCCCGGCGTTGAGGGTGCGGGTGTAGCGGCCGAAGCGTTCGACGATGGCGGCGCTGGCCTGGGGGATGACCTGGATCGTCTTGATGAGTGCGATGAACACGAGCACCACCAGGATGATCAGGACGATGACGATGGCGGATCCCACAGCGGCTCCCGTGCCCTTCGTTGCTGGTCCCTGCCGGCCGGTGACCGGCTTGCCGTTGATCAGTCTTTCAGAGACGTGGCTCGTCGCGCAGCGTGTTCGGGTCAGATGACGACTGCGGTGGCGCCGTCGATCTCGACGACGTCGACCTGCTGGCCCGGCTCGTAGATCCGGTCGCCGTCGAGGGCGCGGGCGGACCAGATCTCGCCGGCGAGTTTGATGCGGCCGCCGTCGCCGCCGTCGACCCGTTCCAGGACCGTGGCGCTCTTGCCCTTGAGGGCGTCGATCCCGGACGCGAGTTGGGGGGCCTGACGGCGGCTGCGGTTGGCGAGGGGGCGCATGACGGCAATCAGCGCCACGGCGACGGCGGCGAACACGAGGAATTGCGCGACGGTGCCGCCACCGAGCGCTGCGGTGACGGCACCGGCGACGGCACCGACCGCGAGCATCCCGAATTCGGGCATCGCGGTCACGACGAGCGGAATACCCAGTCCTACGGCGGCGATCAGCCACCACACCCATGGATCCACGGGTTCATGGTAGATCCGTACGGCGGCCCGGGACAGGGCGCGATCGGTCAGCGGCGGGCGGGCGGACGGGTGTTCAGGCCAGCGGCAGGCCCTGGGCGGTCCAGCGGTCGCCGACCCGCTCGACGACCAGGGGGACGCCGAAGCAGTGGGAGAGGTTCCGGGAGGTCAGCTCCAGTTCGAGCGGGCCGGCGGCCAGCACCTTGCCCTGACGGATCATCAGGACGTGGGTGAAGCCGGGGGCGATCTCCTCGACGTGGTGGGTGACCATGATCATCGAGGGTGCGTACGGGTCCCGGGCGAGCCGGCCGAGGCGGCGGACCAGGTCCTCACGGCCGCCGAGGTCGAGGCCGGCGGCCGGCTCGTCGAGCAGCAGCAGCTCGGGGTCGGTCATCATCGCGCGGGCGATCAGGGTGCGCTTGCGCTCGCCCTCGGAGAGGGTGCCGAACTTCCGGTCGAGGTAGTCGTTCATGCCGAGGCGGTCGAGGAAGGCGCGGGCGCGCTGCTCGTCGACGTCCTCGTAGTTCTCCTGCCAGTGGGCGGTCATGCCGTAGGCGGCGGTGAGCACCGTCTGCAGCACGGTCTGGCTGCGCGGCAGCTTGTCGGCGAGCGCGATGCCGGCGATGCCGATGCGGGGGCGCAGGTCGAAGACGTCGACCTTGCCGAGCTGCTCGCCGAGGATGGAGGCCGTGCCGGCGGTCGGGAAGAGGTAGCTGGAGGCGACGTTCAGCAGGGTGGTCTTGCCGGCACCGTTGGGGCCGAGGATCACCCAGCGCTCCCCTTCCTTGACCGACCAGGAGACCTGGTCCACCAGAGCCCGTCCTTCGCGGACCACGGATACGTCCACCAGCTCCAGCACATCGCTCATGAGCGCGTTGTCTCCCATTGCATCTCGGTCGTCGCGTGCACCTGTAGGCGCAGCCCCCCTGCAAACCTACGCCACTCGTTGTCAGTGCCGTTCCCTAGGCTGGGGGCCATGCTCAAGGAACCTCGCTCAGGACGGCTGGCGGCATGGGGAAATGCCCTTTTGGCCGGACTTGTCTCACCTGATGAAGCGGTGCACCGTATCGCGGAGGACGACGCGGTGCACCGCGTGGCCGGTCTGCCCGGGGAGGAGGCTCCGGTCGGGCTGACGCTCGCGCTGGGGCGGCTGCGGGCGCTCGGCGCGGTCGGGCTGCGGGTGGCGCTGCCGGTGCCCGGCCATCCGCTGGGGCTCTGCGGGCCGCCGGAATTCAATGCCCGCGCGCTGGAGGCCGAGGAGGCGGTGATCGCCACCGGCGCCGGGCTGGGGCTGGTTCCGGAGACGTACGAGGCCGGGCCGGAGGGCGGGGCGGCGCCCGATGTGCATGTGGAGGTGGTCTGGCGGTGCCTGCCGGTGCGGGAGGCGCTGCCGGCGGACGTGCCGTCGCTGGGCGAGGCGGAGCGGGAGCTGGCGGAGGCGCTGCGGGAGGCGACCGAGGTGCTCTCGAAGCTGGACGTGGCCGGGGCCGGTCCGGTGGCGCAGGCGGCGCTGGCGGCCTACCGGGCGCGGGCGGAGGCGGGCCGTCAGGTGCTCGCCCCGGGTTATCCGCCGCGGGCGGTGCGCGTGTTGGAGCTGGCGCAGCGGGTCGGGGCGCTGATCGACATCGCGCGGGAGGCCGGCGGGAACGGCGCGGAGCACGGTGCGGCGGTGAGCGCGTCGGAGATGGCGGCGCGTGCGGAGGCGCTGCGGCCGGTGGAGCGTACGGCCCGGCGGGCGCAGGTCGCGGCGTACAACTCCGCCGTGGAGGAGCGGGAGCGGCGCGGCGGCTGAGGAGGGGGTGAAAGGGGACGGGCCCCGCCGGACCATTGTGTGGTCGACGACGGGGCCGTTGCCGAGAGGGGCCGAACAGCCCGGGCAGGGTGAGCCGTTCACCCCGGATCGGACGACCTCAGCCGTTCGAGCTCTCATTGCCGAAGGCGGGGTTGAGCAGGCCGACGACGTTGGCGGTGTTGCCGGTGGCGTTCACCGGGACGTGCACGGGCACCTGGACGAGGTTGCCCGAGCCGATGCCCGGGGAGCACGTCGCCTTGCCGTCGGCCTGGGCGCCGCTGGTGGCGAAGGCGGAGCCGGCGGCGGCACCCAGGCCGAGGGCGGTACCGGCGAGGACGAGGGCGGCCTTCTTGGCGGTGTTCATGGTGAGGTGAGTTCCTTGCGTGGTGGCACGGGACCGCAATGACGGTTGCGGATGCGGGCGGCTCAGAAGTTGGTGCTGCGGTTGCCGAACGCGGGGTTGAGCACGCCGACGACGTTGACGCTGTTGCCGTTGACGTTCACCGGCACGGTCACCGGCGCCTGGACGAGGTTGCCGGAGACGACGCCGGGCGAGGTGGTGGTGCCGCCGGCGGCCTGCGCGCCATCGGTGGCGAAGGCGGAGCCGGCGGCGGCACCCAGGCCGAGGGCGGTACCGGCGAGGACGAGGGCGGCCTTCTTGGCGGTGTTCATGGGGGGATTTCCTCCGGTGAGCGGTCACAGGGCCGTGGGACAGCACTGATCGGGATGACGGGTGTGGAGGGGGACCGGCCGCGCGCTCACGGCGGTGAGGGGACCGGTCCGGTGCCGGCCCGCGCGGACGGGGTCGTCACGCGGGCCACGCGCACAAGGCTTGCTGCGCTCAGAGGTTGAAGCAGGGGTTGCCGAAGGCGGGGTTGAGCAGGCCGACGACGGAGACGGTGTTGTTGCAGGCGTTCACCGGGACCTTCACCGGGACCTGGACGAGGTTGCCCGAGCCGATGCCCCCGGACTGCACCGCGCCGCCCTGCGCCTGCGGGGTGTGGGCGGAGGCGATGCCGGCGCCCGCGAGGGCGAGACCGCTCGCCATCATCGTGACGGCCGCGACCCGCTTGATGTTCTTCACTTCTCTTGCTCCTCATTGCCGTTGCCGTGACCAGCCGTCACGACTGCTCTGGACAACGGCCCGGCCCGAGGAGGGATACGCCGAACGGGCTACGGCTACACGACAGTATGAATCTCGGACCGGCGGACGACGTTCGGGTTGACGCATTGTCGTACCGAAGGGCCGTCCGGGCCCGGGCCGGCACCGCCGCCCGCCCGGTCGTGGGGGCTTTTGCGCCTGGTCAGGCCCCGATGCCGTGCCGTACGGCCCAGAGCGCCGCCTGGGTCCGGTCGGCGAGGTCGAGCTTCATGAGGATGTTGGAGACATGGGTCTTGACGGTCTTTTCGGAGAGCACCAGGGCGCGGGCGATCTCGCGGTTGGAGCGGCCGTCCGCGATCAGGCCGAGGACCTCGCTCTCGCGGTCGGTCAGGGAAGTCCCGCGGCCCTGGCCGCCGTTGCCGTCCTCCTGGGAGAGCAGCGCGCCGGCCACCTCGGGCTGCAGCAGGACGTGGCCGGCGTGCACGGAGCGGATGGCGGCGGCCAGTGCCTCGGGGTCGATGTCCTTGTAGACGTAGCCGGCTGCTCCGGCGCGCAGGGCCGGGACGACGGTGCGCTGTTCGGTGAAGCTGGTGACGACCAGCACCCGGGCGGGGTTGTCCAGTTCGCGGAGCTTGCGGAGCGCCTCGATGCCGTCCATGCCGGGCATCTTGACGTCCATCAGGACGACGTCCGGGCGGAGTCGTTCGGCGGCGGCGATGCCCTCGGCCCCGTCGGAGGCCTCCCCCACCACCTCGATGTCGTCCTGCACCTCCAGGAACGTGCGCAGGCCGCGGCGGACGACCTGGTGGTCGTCGACGAGCAGGACGTGGATCGGTCGGGTGTCAGCCACCGGGCACCTCCATCTCGACGGCGGTGCCCTTGCCGGGCTCCGACTGCACGGTGAGCGTTCCGCCGACGCCGCCGGCGCGGTCGTGCATCGAGACCAGGCCGAGGTGGCGGCCGGCCCGGCGGACCGTGCCGGGGTCGAAGCCGCAGCCGTCGTCGGCTATCCGCAGCAGGGCGCCCTGCCCGGCCCGGGAGAGGGTGACCTCGACGTGCTCGGCGCCGGAGTGCCGCAGGGCGTTGTGCAGGGCCTCCTGGGCGACCCGGAGCATGGCCTCCTCCTGGGAGGCGGGCAGTGCGCGGACGCCGTGGGCGGCGAAGGTGACGTGGGCGGAGTGGGCGCGGTCGAGGACCTGGGTCTGTGAGCGCAGGGTGGCGACCAGGCCGTCCTCGTCCAGGGCGGCGGGCCGCAACTCGATGACGGCGGCGCGCAGTTCGTCGGCGGCCTCGGCGGCGAGCGCGGCCACCTGGTGGAGTTCGTCCTTGGCGCGGACCGGGTCGCGGTCGACGAGGGCGGTGGCGGCCTGGGCGGTGAGCCGGAGCGAGAACAGCTTCTGGGACACCGCGTCGTGCAGTTCGTGGGCGAGCCGGGCCCGCTCCCCCGCGATGGTCAGCTCGCGGCTGCGTTCGTAGAGGCGGGCGTTGGTCAGGGCGATGGCGGCGTGCTGGGCGAGTATGCCGAGGAGACGCTCGTCGTCCTCGGTGAAGCCACAGCCGCCGTCCGGCTTGGGGCAGCGCTTGTTGGCCAGGAAGAGGGCGCCGAGGATCTCGTCCCCGTCGGCGACCGGCAGGCCGAGGAAGTCGGACATGTCCGGGTGGGCCGCGGGCCAGCCGCCGAAGCGCGGGTCCTGCCGGACGTCGGCGAGCCGTTCGGGGGTGGCGTTGTGCAGCATCGCGGCGAGGATGCCGTGCTGGCGGGGCAGCGGGCCGATGGCCTTCCACTGCTCGGCGCTGACGCCGTCGACGACGAACTGGGCGAAGCCGCCGTGGTCGTCGGGCACTCCCAGGGCGGCGTATTCGGCGTCCAGCAGTTCGCGGGCCGAGGCCACGATCGTCTTGAGGACGTCGCGCACCTCAAGATGCCTGCTCATGGCCAGGATCGCGGTGCTCACCGCGGGGATCCCGGCTCCCGGTCCGTTGGTCATGGCTTCACCGTACCGGCGGGGCGGAGGGGCCGTATCGGTCCTGCGGCACATGGCGTCCGGGTCCCCGGTCCTAGTACTGCAACCGCATGTGGGGTTTGTGGCCTCGGCGTTGGTAGTGGCAGTGGCGGGCTCGGGCTTGGCTGTGTCTGCGGAAGTGTGACCAG
>NZ_JBFACE010000087.1:0-10397 GCF_040640655.1 Streptomyces sp. NPDC021749
TTCACCGGCAAGATGCTCGACGAGCGCCTGGGCAAGATCACCTTCTGGACGCTGTTCATCGGCTTCCACGGCACCTTCCTCGTCCAGCACTGGCTGGGCGCCGAGGGCATGCCGCGCCGTTACGCGGACTACCTCGCGGCCGACGGCTTCACGACGCTGAACACCATCTCGACGATCAGCTCGTTCCTGCTGGGCCTGTCGATCCTGCCGTTCCTCTACAACGTCTGGAAGACCGCCAAGTTCGGCAAGAAGGTCGAGGTCGACGACCCGTGGGGCTACGGCCGTTCGCTCGAATGGGCCACGTCCTGCCCGCCGCCGCGGCACAACTTCCTCACCCTGCCGCGCATTCGTTCCGAATCCCCGGCGTTCGACCTGCACCACCCGGAGATCGCGGCCCTCGACGCGCTGCACAACGGCCACGGCACTGACGAGGACAAGGCCATCGCCGGCGGCAAGGAGGCGGGCAAGTGAAGGTCCAGGGCAAGATGTTCATCTGGCTCTCCGTCTTCGTCCTGGCCATGGCGATCGTCTATGGCGTCTGGTCGAAGGAGCCCGCGGGTACCACCGCACTCTTCCTCGCCTTCGGCCTGTGCATCATGGTCGGCTACTACCTGGCCTTCACGGCCCGGCGGGTCGACGCGGGTGCGCAGGACAACGAGAACGCGGAGGTCTCCGACGACGCCGGTGAGCTGGGCTTCTTCAGCCCGCACAGCTGGCAGCCGCTGTCCCTGGCCGTCGGTGGGGCGCTCGCCTTCCTGGGCGTCGTCTTCGGCTGGTGGCTGCTGTACTTCTCGACCCCGGTGATCCTGGTCGGCCTCTTCGGCTGGGTCTTCGAGTACTACCGCGGTGAGAACCGCACGCAGTAGGCGTACGAAGCGGCAGATGCACGGCAACACGCCGTACAGCGGGCCCGGACACCTCAAAAGGTGTCCGGGCCCGCCCCGTTCGGGGGAAGCGGGGACTACCCGTTTGCAGTCCTCCAGCGCGCTGGAGCAGGTGATTCTTCATATTTTTGGGGCATGAGTCACAGACCTCGAACCCGGACGGTGCTGAGCTGCGGCCTCCTGCTCGTGCCCCTCGCGGTGAGCACTGCCGCGTGCGGGGGCTCGGCGTCGGAACCGCTCTCCGCCAATCCCTACGACGCGGGCGACCAGATCACCGCCAACACCCCGGACGGAAAGCAGAAAGCCGACCCCGACAAACCGATCGAGGTCTCCGTCAAGGACGATGACGCGCGGATCACGGACGTGACCGCCACCGATTCCACCGGCCGCTTCGTACGCGGCGAACTGAGCGCCGACGGCCGGCACTGGCGCACCACGGTGCCCCTGGCCGCCGGCACCCGCTACACGGTGCGGGTCAGCACCGAGGAGGAGGACGGCACCCCCGGCCGCAAGACGCTGGTGGTGCACACCACCGACGCGGACGGCCAGTTGACCGCCGCCTTCGGCCCCGAGAGCGGCGAATACGGCGTCGGCCAGCCGGTCACCGCCGAGCTGAGCCGGCCCATCAAGGACCCCAAGGCCCGGGCCATCGTCGAAAGCGCCCTCAAGGTCGACTCCATGCCGCGCGTCGAGGGCGCCTGGCACTGGGTGGACGACAAGAAGCTGCACTTCCGCCCGAAGGTCTACTGGCCGGCCCACGCCACCATCTCGGTACACAGCAACCTGGCCGGCCTGAAGATCGCCAAGGGGCTGTACGGCGGCCCCTCCAAGCCCGTCAAACTCACCACCGGCGACCGCGTGGAAGCCATCACCGACGCGGCCGCGCACCAGATGACCGTGCTGCGCAACGGCACGTCCATCAACACCATCCCGGTCACCACCGGCAAGCCCGGCTTCTCCACCCGCAACGGCGTCAAGGTCATCCTGGGCAAGGAGAGCTTCGTCCGGATGCGCAGCTCCACCGTCGGCATCGCCGCCGGCAGCTCGGACTCCTACGACCTGCCGGTCTACTGGGCCACCCGGGTGACCTGGAGCGGGGAGTACGTGCACGCCGCGCCCTGGTCCGTCGGATCACAGGGCGCGGCCAACGTCAGCCACGGCTGCACCGGCATGTCCACCGGCAACGCCCAGTGGTTCTTCAACACCGTGCGGGTCGGCGACATCGTCAAGGTCATCAACAGCGGCGGCGACACCATGACGCCGTTCGACAACGGCTTCGGCGACTGGAACATGCCCTGGAAGGAATGGCGCGCCGGCAGCGCCCTCAAGAACAAGGCGTCCAGCACCACAGGAGCCGCCGAGCGGCAGCAGGACCCCGGCTCCGACGCCCGGCTGCGCCCGAAGATCTGAAACGGCCTCCAGCGGCCCTCAGCGCGGCGCCTCAGGCCTGTACGAGGTTCCTGCGGCGCAGCAGGCCGGCCAGGGCGTCCGCGAAGGCCACCGGATCGATCGGATGGGTCACCGCGGCGTCCGCGCGGCTCCAGGTGGCCAGCCAGGCGTCCTGGGGGCGGCCGATCAGCAGCAGCACCGGCGGGCAGCGGAAGATCTCGTCCTTGATCTGCCGGCAGACGCCCATACCGCCCGCCGGCGCGGTCTCGCCGTCCAGCACGCAGACGTCGATGCCGCCCTGCTCCAGGGCTTCGAGGACCGCCGGTGCGGTGGCGCACTCCAGGATCTCGATCTCCGGGGCATCGGCGGCGGGGCGCCGGCCGGCCGCCAGCCGGACCTGCTCGCGGGTGCCCGCGTTGTCGCTGTAGACCAGCACCGTGGCAGTCGCCTGCATCGTTCCTCCACGCTCTTCGTAGCGGCACAGCATCGGGTGGGGCTGATGGGCCGGATGCTACTCCCGCGGTGGGCCCCCGCAGCAGGGGGCGAAAGGACCGAAGATCTGCCCGACGGCCCGTCAGGACCGGGCCCGCGCGGACCGCGGGACCGTACCGGCGGCCGGCCTTCCCTCCTTCGGGCGACGCCGGAAATGGGCCGTACGAGCAGGGCATACGTCCTTGACACACCGAACGGCACCCCCCGGAGTGAGGGCGGGATAAGCGACCGACATAATGTCGGTCGTGGCGACAGCAACGACAGTAGAAACCGGGCACGCGCACCCGTCGGTCAATCGGCCGAACCTCACCAGCGTCGGAACCATCATCTGGCTGAGTTCCGAGCTGATGTTCTTCGCGGCCCTCTTCGCGATGTACTTCACCCTTCGATCCGTGACCGGAGAGGCTTATTGGAAGGAATCGGCCAGCGCGCTGAACCTTCCGTTCTCCGCGACCAACACCACGATCCTGGTGCTCAGCTCGCTGACCTGCCAGCTCGGCGTTTTCGCGGCCGAGCGCGGCGACGTCAAGAAGCTCCGGGCCTGGTTCGTGGTCACCTTCATCATGGGTGCCATCTTCATCGGCGGTCAGGTCTTCGAGTACACCGAGCTGGTCAAGCACGAGGGCCTGTCGCTCTCGTCCGGCCCGTACGGCTCGGTGTTCTACCTGACCACCGGATTCCACGGACTGCATGTGACGGGCGGTCTGATCGCCTTCCTGCTGGTCCTGGGCAGGACGTACGCGGCCAAGAGGTTCACCCACACGCAGGCCACCGCGGCCATCGTCGTGTCCTACTACTGGCACTTCGTCGATGTCGTCTGGATCGGCCTCTTCGCCACGATCTACCTGATCCGCTGACCGGTCCGACCGACCCGCAGATCAGACAGACATAGCCAAAGCATCGACGCAGAAGATCCTGACACCGGGGTAATCCGTGAAAAAGCTCTCCGCACGACGGCGCCATCCGCTGGCGGCGCTCGTCGTCCTACTCTTCGCGCTGGCGGTCACCGGGGGGCTGTACGCCGCGTTCGCGCCGGCGGACAAGGCTCAGGCCGATGACACCGCCCAGTCCCTTGCCATCAAGGAGGGCAAGAAGCTCTACGCCGTGGGCTGTGCCAGCTGCCACGGCACCGGCGGTCAGGGCACCACCGACGGCCCGAGCCTGGTCGGCGTCGGTGCCGCAGCCGTCGACTTCCAGGTCGGCACCGGCCGCATGCCGGCCCAGCAGCCCGGCGCCCAGGTGCCGCGGAAGAAGCCGATCTACAACAACGCCCAGCGCGAGCAGCTGGCGGCCTACGTCGCGTCGCTGGGTGCCGGCCCCACCATCCCGGAGAAGTCGCAGTACGACTCCAAGGGCGCCGACATCGCCAAGGGCGGCGAGCTGTTCCGCACCAACTGCGCGCAGTGCCACAACTTCACCGGTAAGGGCGGCGCCCTCACCGACGGCAAGTTCGCACCGACGCTGGAGGGCGTGGACCCGAAGCACATCTACGAGGCCATGGAAACCGGCCCGCAGAACATGCCCTCCTTCGGTGACGGCTCGCTGAGCAAGCAGAACAAGAAGGACATCATCGCGTACCTCGGCGCCGTCAACGGCGATGAATCCGAGAGCCCCGGCGGCCTCGACCTCGGCGGTCTCGGTCCGGTCAGTGAGGGTCTCTTCGGTTACATCTTCGGCCTGGGCGCGCTGGTCGCGGTCGCCATCTGGGTCGCAGCCCGGACTACGAAGGCCAAGAAGTCATGAGCGAGACTGGACGACACGAAGACGTGCCAGAAGAAATTCTGCCCGGTGAGCGGGAGGCTCACGAAGGCGCGGTGCGCCCGGCGGACGACCCGTTCGCCGACCCGGGCCTGCCGGCCCACGAGCACCGCAAGCAGGACATCGACGAGCGGGCCGCCAAGCGCTCCGAGCGCACCGTCGCCCTGCTCTTCCTGGTGTCCATGATCGCCACGGTGGCCTTCATCGCCGCCTACGTGGCCATCCCGATCGACAAGATCGTCTACATCTGGCCGATCGGCCACATCAGCGCGCTGAACTTCGCGCTCGGCCTGACCCTGGGTGCCGCCCTGTTCTGCATCGGCGCCGGCGCGGTCCACTGGGCCCGCACGCTGATGTCGGACGTGGAGGTCGCCGACGACCGCCACCCGATCGAGGCCAGCCCCGAGGTCAAGGCCAAGGTCCTGGCGGACTTCAAGCTGGGCGCCGAGGAGTCCGGGTTCGGCCGCCGCAAGCTGATCCGCAACTCGATGTTCGGTGCGCTGGCCCTGGTGCCGCTCTCCGGTGTCGTCCTGCTGCGTGACCTCGGGCCGCTGCCCGAGACGAAGCTGCGCACGACGAACTGGAAGAAGGGCGTCCGCCTGGTCAACCAGTCCACCAACCTCCCGCTGCGTCCCGAGGACATCGCGGTCGGCTCCCTGACCTTCGCCAAGCCCGAGGGCCTGGAGGAGGACCAGGAGGACTTCAACGAGAAGATCGCCAAGGACGCCCTGATGCTCGTGCGGATCCAGCCGCAGAACATCAAGGACAAGCAGGAACTCGCGTGGTCCCACGAGGGCATCGTGGCCTACTCGAAGATCTGCACCCACGTGGGTTGCCCGATCAGCCTGTACGAGCAGCAGACGCACCACGTGCTCTGCCCCTGCCACCAGTCGACGTTCGACCTCTCCGACGGCGGTCGGGTGATCTTCGGTCCGGCCGGACACGCCCTGCCGCAGCTGCACATCACGGTGAAGGACGGCTTCCTGGAAGCCGCCAGCGGTTTCGAGGAGCCCGTCGGCCCGAGCTTCTGGGAGCGCGGATGAGTAACGAGACAAGCGCGACCACCACGCGCCGCGGCCAGGCGCCGCGGGGCGAGCGGATCGCCGACTGGGCGGACGGCCGGCTGGGCATCTACAGCCTCGCCAAGGCCAACATGCGCAAGATCTTCCCGGACCACTGGTCCTTCATGCTGGGTGAGGTCGCGCTCTACAGCTTCATCATCATCATCCTGACCGGTGTCTACCTGACGCTGTTCTTCCACCCGAGCATGGCCGAGGTGACCTACCACGGTTCCTACGTGCCCATGCAGGGGATCCGGATGACCCAGGCCTTCGAGTCGACGCTGGACATCAGCTTCGACGTCCGGGGTGGTCTGCTCATCCGCCAGATCCACCACTGGGCGGCGCTGGTCTTCCTGGCCGCGATGATGGTCCACATGATGCGGGTGTTCTTCACCGGCGCCTTCCGCAAGCCGCGCGAGGTCAACTGGCTGTTCGGCTTCCTGCTGCTGGTGCTCGGCATGTTCACCGGCTTCACCGGCTACTCACTCCCCGACGACCTGCTCTCCGGCACCGGCGTGCGGTTCATCGAGGGCGTCATCCTGGCGATGCCGCTGGTCGGTTCGTACCTGCAGATGTTCATCTTCGGCGGCGAGTTCCCCGGGCACGACATCATCCCGAGGTTCTTCACGATCCACGTGCTGCTGCTGCCCGGCATCATGCTCGGCCTGCTGGTGGCGCACCTGATCCTGGTCTTCTACCACAAGCACACGCAGTTCCCGGGTGCCGGCAAGACCAACACCAACGTCGTCGGCATGCCGCTGCTGCCGGTCTACATGGCCAAGGCCGGAGGCTTCTTCTTCCTGGTCTTCGGCGTGATCTCGGTGATCGCCGCGGTCGCCAGCATCAACCCCGTGTGGGCCATAGGGCCGTACCGGCCGGACCAGGTCTCCACTGGTGCGCAGCCGGACTGGTACATGGGCTTCGCCGAGGGCCTGGTCCGTGTCATGCCGGGCTGGGAGTGGAACTTCTGGGGCCACACCATCAACTTCGGTGTGCTGATCCCGATCCTCCTCTTCCCGCTCGTCCTGGTCGCCATCGCGGTCTACCCGTTCGTCGAGTCCTGGGTCCGCGGTGACAAGCGCGAGCACCACATCCTGGACCGCCCGCGCAACGTGCCCACCCGCACCGGTTTCGGTGTGGCCTGGCTGGTCGCGTACTTCGTGATGCTGATCGGTGGCGGTAACGACCTGTGGGCCACCCACTTCCACCTGTCGATCAACTCGATCACCTGGTTCGTCCGGATCGCGTTCTTCGTCGGCCCGGTGCTGGCCTTCATCGCCACCAAGCGGATCTGCCTGGGTCTGCAGCGGCGCGACAAGGACAAGGTGCTGCACGGCCGCGAGTCCGGCATCATCAAGCGCCTGCCGCACGGTGAGTTCATCGAGGTCCACGAGCCGCTCAACCAGGAGCAGCTGCACTTCCTGACGCAGCACGAGCAGCCCGAGCCGTTCGAGCTGGGCCCGGAGGTCGACGAGAACGGCGTCCGCCGCAAGATCAAGCGGTCGCAGAAGCTCCGCGCCAAGCTCTCCAAGAGCTACTACGGCGAGGACAACGTCATCCCCAAGCCCACGGTCGAGGAGTACCGGGAGATCACCAGCGGCCACGGCCACCACTGATCACTCGCGCGCCTCGTAGCGCACCGTAGGTAGTACGCCACCCAGAGGGCCCCGTCCGCACGTCGGACGGGGCCCTCCGGCGTGCCGTCCGTCTCGATAGGGTGAACGGCATAAGCAGGACAGACACCAGGAGCGTGGACCATGAACGTTGTGACCCCGGCAGGCGGCGACAGCGTGGCGGCCCACACCTGGCCGGGCCTCCTGAACGCCCTGCTCGACGGCCGCGACCTCACCGCCGACGACACCGCCTGGGCGATGGACAGGATCATGCGGGGCGAGGCCAGCGACGCCCAGATCGCCGGATTCGCGGTGGCCCTGCGCGCCAAGGGCGAGACCGTCGCGGAGATCTCCGGACTGGTCCGGACGATGTACGAGCACGCCCGGCTGATCGAGGTGCCGGGCCCCAGCGTCGACATCGTCGGCACCGGCGGCGACGGCGCCAAGACCGTCAACATCTCCACCATGTCCTCGATCGTCGTCGCCGGCACCGGCGCCAAGGTCGTCAAGCACGGCAACCGCGCCGCGTCCTCCGCCAGCGGCGCCTCCGACGTCCTGGAGAAGCTCGGCGTCAACCTCGACCTCACCCCGCAGCGGGTCACCGAGGTCGCCCAGGAGGCCGGCATCACCTTCTGCTTCGCGGTGAAGTTCCACCCCTCCCTCCGGCACGTCGCCAACGCCCGCGGCCAGCTCGGCATCCGCACCACGTTCAACGTGCTCGGCCCGCTGACCAACCCCGCCCGGGTGAAGGCCCAGGCCACCGGCGTCGCGGACGCCCGGATGGCGCCCATCCTGGCCGGCGTGCTCGCCGAGCGCGGCTCCTCCGCCCTGGTCTTCCGCGGCGACGACGGCCTCGACGAGCTGACCACCACCGCCACCTCGCGGGTCTGGATCGTGCGCGACGGCACGGTCCGCGAGGAGGCCTTCGACCCCCGCGACGTCGGCATCCCCCTCGTCCCCGTCGAGGCGCTGCGCGGCGCCGACGCCTCGTACAACGCGGACGTCGCCCGCCGGCTGCTGGACGGCGAGACCGGCCCGGTCCGCGACGCGGTGCTGCTGAACTCCGCGGCCGCACTCGCCGCGCTGGAGCCGTCGGACGCCCCGCTGGCCGAGCAGATCCGGCGCGGCATCGAGCGGGCCGCCGCCTCGATCGACTCGGGCGCGGCCAAGCGGGCGCTGGAGCGCTGGGTGGCCGCCAGCAACGCCTGAGCGGTCGGTGACGCAGGGTGTGACGCGGGGCCCGGTCCGTCATATGGACCGGGCCCTTGCGCGTAAACGCTCTTGTGGCATGATGCTGCGCAGGTCACGAGTGACAGCGACACAGGCCCCGGCCCGCTGTCCGGCAACCCTCCTTCCGTGGCGGGGTGCCCCGGGTGATGACCAGGCCGCAGTCAGCGAGGTCTGCGGCAAGCGCGGATCCCTCGCCAGGGATCCTGGTCCCCGAGGGAGAACTTCCGTGAATCAGCGAATGCGATAGGGCCCCAAGGCCCCTTTTCCGCACCCCTTTTTTCCTTTCACGCTGCGCCCCGCGCCGCGCGCTTCCGCACACCCGAAAGCGCCGCCGCGCCCTGCCCCGCAGCGAATTCGCTCACGCCTCACGGGAGTTCGCCATGTCCGTTTCCGCCGTTGCCGCCGACCGCTCCGTCTGCGCCCCGCTGCCGGTCCTCGGCCGGGACGTCCGGGTCCCGCTCGTGACCGGCGGCGAGGTCGACTACGCCGCGCTGGACTACGCCGCCAGCGCCCCGGCACTGCAGCGGGTCTGGGACGACGTGGCCGCCTACGCCCCCTACTACGGCAGCGTGCACCGCGGCGCCGGATACCTCTCGCAGCTCTCCACCGACCTCTTCGAGAACGCCCGCCGCACGGTTGCCGACTTCCTCGGCTGCCGTATCGAAGGAGGCCCGGGCGAAGACCCGTCGGGCAAGGCCGGTGAGGGGCGACGGGAAGGCGACCAAGTGGTCTTCACCCGCTCCACCACCGACTCGCTCAACCTCCTCGCCGCCGTACTCCCGCAGAACACCCGGGTATTCGTCTTCGAGACCGAGCACCACGCCTCGCTGCTGCCCTGGGAACAGCGCGCCGACCTGACGGTCACCTACCTCAACGCCCCGCGCACCCCGGCGCAGGCCGTCGCAACCCTGGAGCGAGCCCTCGCCGACCGCGAGCCCTACGGCCCGGCCCTGGTCTGCGTCACCGGCGCCTCCAACGTCACCGGCGAACTGTGGCCGGTCCGCGAACTGGCCGCCGCGGCGCATGCGCACGGCGCCCGGATCGTCCTCGACGCCGCGCAGCTCGCCCCGCACCACCCCGTCGACCTCGCCGAACTCGACGTCGACTGGGTCGCCTTCTCCGGCCACAAGCTGTACGCGCCGTTCGGCGCCGGTGTTCTGGCCGGCCGTGCGGACTGGCTGCAGGACGCCGACCCGTACCTGGCGGGCGGCGGCGCCAGCCGCACGGTCTCGCGGCGCCCGGACGGCGGCGTCGACGTCGAATGGCACACCACGGCCGCCCGCCACGAGGCCGGCTCGCCCAACGTCATCGGCGCCTACGCCATCGCCTCCGCCTGCAAGGCGCTCACCGAGGCGGGCTTCGACACACTCGTCGCCCGCGAACAGGAGCTGATCGCGCGGGTCCGCGCGGGGCTGGCCGAGGTCCCCGAGGTGCGCGTCCTCTCCCTCTTCGGCGACGACGCCCCGCGCGTCGGCGTGATCTCCTTCGTGGTGGACGGCTGGAACAGTTCCCACTTCGCCGCCGCCCTCTCCGCCGAGTACGGCATCGGCGTCCGCGACGGCCTCTTCTGCGCGCACCCGCTCGTCCGCACCCTGCTGGGCAGCGCCCCGCAGGACCCCGGCGAGTGCGGCGCCCCCGACGCGGCCCCCGGCGAAAGCTCCCTCAACGCCATCCGCGTGTCCTTCGGCGCGGGCACGCCCGACGAGCATGTCGACCGCTTCCTGCGAGCGGTCAAGGAACTCGTCTCCGACGGCGCCCGCTGGAACTACCGCACGGAGGACGGGCGTTGCGTCCCCGCGTAAGCGGGGGCCTCCCACGTCGTTGGCTGTCCCGCCGTGGGGGTTGCTCGCCGTTGTGCGTTGTGCGCTGTGCGGTGCCGCGTACGTTGTCGGCTGGCCCGCCGTGGTGGTTTCTCGCCGTGGCGCCTGCGGCGGGCGGGGTGTTGTCGGGTGCGGTGACGGTCCTCCGGG
>NZ_JBFACE010000088.1:0-10395 GCF_040640655.1 Streptomyces sp. NPDC021749
ACGACTCGATCTGCTCAACCGTCAGCGACTTCTCACACAGTCACACCAACGAGCCCCAGCCCACACAGTCACACCACATGCGGTTGCAGTACTAGGCCGAACGCCCTGGCCGGGGCCGGTCCGGCGGCCGACGCCCGGCGGGTGGCGGCGTTCCTACGGTGAGGGCGCGGGCCGGGGTGCGCTGGGGGCCGAGCCGCTGGTGCGACTGGCGGATCTGCCGCTGGAGGGGCTGCGGCGAGCGCTGGAGATGAACGTGGTGGCACCGCTGGGCATTGTTCAGCACGCTTTGCCGCTATTGCGTCGCTCCTCCTATTGGGAATCGTATGGGGTTGATTCCCCTTATAGGGGAGGTGCCCTTTATGCAGAGGGCAAGGGGAATAAGGAAATGTCCGATTCGTCCTATTATGGCGGGTCGGATGTGGAGCCGGAAAGGCGGCCGGGCGGGGCGGTCCTCACCCTCAGCTCGGACGCGGCCGTCGAGGCGTACCCGACGTGGGGCGGCTACGGAGCGGCGAAGGCGGCGCTGGACCGGCAGTCGGCGGTGCTCGCGGTGGAGGAGCCGGGGCTGCGGGTGTGGCGGGTCGATCCGGGCGACATGCAAACCGATCTGTACGCGGCCGCCGTCCCGGACGACGACTCGGACCGGCCGCTGCCGGAGACGGTCGTGCCCGCGCTGCTGCGGCTGCTGGACGACGCGGCCCCCAGCGGCCGGTACACGGCGGCGGAGCTGCTCGCCGGGGCCGGAACCGGTGCGTCCGACGGGGTGGGCGCGCGGTGATCGCCGAGGCGCTGCGGGTCCCGGAGGAGTTGTCGGCCCGGGTGCCGGCCGAGCAGCGCGGCCCGGGCCTGGGCCGGGACGACGTACGACTGCTGGTGAGCCGGGGGACGCGGGAGCCCGCCCCTCACGTCTTCCGGGAGCTGCTGCAGCTGCTCGGGGCCGGGGACGTGCTGGTGGTGAACACCTCACGGACGCTGCCGGCCGCGGTGGACGGCCGGATCGGGGACGGCCGGGGGCGCGGCGAGCCGGTGGTGGTGCACTTCTCGACCCGGGCCGACCGGTGGCATCCGGCGGGCCGGGCGGTGGCCGGCTGCTGGGCGGTGGAGCTGCGCGGGCCGGACGGCCGGGGCAGCACCCTGCCGCGGGCCGGCGGTCCGCCCGGCACGGTGGTGCGGCTGCCCGGCGGCGCCCGGCTCGCCCTCCAGGCGCCGGTGGACCCGGGCGGGGTACGGCTGTGGTGGGCGCGGCCGTCCGGGCTGCGGGTACCGGAGCTGCTGCGGCGTCACGGGCGGCCGATCCGGTACGGCTACACCGGGCGGGACCAGCCGCCGGCCGCGTACCGGACGGTGTTCGCGGTGGACTCGCCCGGCGCCGGCCGTGCGGAGATGCCGAGCGCGGCGCGGCCGTTCACCGCGGAGCTGGTGGCGCGGCTGGTGAGCCGGGGGGTGCAGTTCGCGCCGATCTCGCCGCACACGGGGGTGGCGTCGGCGGAGGCGTTCGAGCCGCCGTATCCGGAGCGTTTCGTGGTGCCGGCGGCGACCGCGTGGCTGGTGAACGCCGCACGGGCCCGCCGCAGGGCGGCGCCGAGGGCCGCCGGGGGCCGGATCGTCGCGGTGGGCACCACGGCCGTACGGGCGCTGGAGTCGGCGGCCGGCGCGGACGGGCGGGTGCGGGCCGCGGCCGGGTGGACGGACCTGGTGGTGACCCCGGAGCGCGGGGTGCGGGCGGTGGACGGCCTGCTCACCGGGCTGCACGAGCCGACCGCCTCCCATCTGCTGATGCTTCGGGCGGTGGCGTCGGCGGCCGCGGACCGGGCCGCGCTGGAGCGGGCGTACGAGGCGGCGGTGGAGCGGCGCTACCTGTGGCACGAATTCGGCGATCTGCATCTGCTGCTGCCGGGCTGAGTCCGAGACTCGGTGCATGTCGCATTCAACGAGGAGCTGGACACCGACCCACGGTGAGCCCTACCGGCCGGTGCCGTACCGGCCGGCGCGGATGCCGGCGGCCGAGTCCCTGGCCCGGGCCGCCGAACTGCGGGAGCGGATGGGCCGGCGGCGCACGGTCCGGCAGTTCGCCGCCGACCCGGTGCCGGAGCAGGTGGTGAAGGACGCGATCGCCTGTGCGGCGACCGCGCCGTCCGGGGCCCACCAGCAGCCGTGGACGTTCGTGCTGGTCAAGGACCCCGAGGTGCGGCGCCGGATCAGGGCGGCGGCGGAGGCCGAGGAGCGCCGGTCCTACCAGGGGAGGCTGGGCGAGGAGTGGCTGGCGGCGCTGCGGCCGCTGGGCACGGACGAGGTCAAGCCGCATCTGACCGATGCGCCGTACCTGATCGTGGTCTTCCAGCAGCGCCACTGGCTGGGTGCGGACGGCAGCAGGCGCAAGCACTACTACGTGGACGAGTCGGTGGGGATCGCGGTCGGCATGCTGCTGTCCGCGCTGCATCTGTCGGGGCTGGCGGCGCTGGTGCACACGCCCAGCCCGATGCGGTTCCTGCAGGAGGTCCTGGGGCGGCCGGCGAACGAGAAGGCGTTCGCGGTGATTCCGGTGGGCTACCCGGCACCGGAGTGCGAAGTGCCCGATTTGATCCGGAAGAGCCTGGATCAGGTACTGGTCGAGTTCTAGCGCATACGGGCTGTGCATCTGCAACTACTCCCGGCAAGACCATCCCCTTCGGGCTGTGACGCCGCCAATAGGGCGTAAATCACTTACGACCCGGGTTAGTGGACCAGGAAATCCCGCCTGACCAGGGATTTGTCCATTCCGGACGCAATATTCCCCCTACTGGTTCCACTAACCCGGATCGTACGTCACACCTTTGCCGGGGCAATTTTCGGCCGCTAAGAATGGCTCCCGTCGCTCGGCGCCGTGGTCAGAACTCGGCGTTGGTCGCCACTCAAGGCCCGTGCGACGTCCCCCATTCGGAAGGTCTGTCCCGCCATGCCCAAGCACGCTCTTTCCCGCATCAACCGGACGCACAAGCTCGGTGTCGCCGGTGTCGCCGCAGCCGGTGCCGCAGCTCTGATCTTCGCCGCCGTTCCGGGTGCGGACGCCGACCAGGGCAAGACCCAGGCCACCGCCGTCGAGAACGTCAAGCCGGTCGCCTTCAGCGCCGTCGGCACGGCCGCCCGGGCCCAGCAGGCCACCATCGCCAAGCAGGCCGACGCTTCCGCCGCCAAGGGCAAGGCCGAGACCGCCGCCAAGAAGCTCGCCGCCGAGAAGGCCGCCAAGGCCAAGGCCGCCGCCGCGGCGAAGGCCAAGGCCGAGGCGAAGGCCAAGGCTGAGGCGAAGGCCAAGGCCGCCAAGGCCGCCAAGGAGCGCCAGGCGAAGCAGGCCGCGAGCCGCTCCGCGGTCCGCACCGCGGTCCCGGCCGCCGCGCCGAAGCCGGTCGTGAAGAAGACCTACCCGAACAACCTCGACGGCTGGATCCGCGAGTCGCTGGACGTCATGGCCAAGAAGGGCATCCCCGGCTCGTACAACGGCATCTACCGCAACATCATCCGGGAGTCCTCCGGCAACCCGATGGCGATCAACCTCTGGGACATCAACGCCCAGAACGGCATCCCGTCCAAGGGCCTGCTGCAGGTGATCGACCCGACCTTCAAGGCGTACCACGTCGCGGGCACCTCCTGGAACATCTACGACCCGGTTGCCAACATCACCGCCGCCTGCAACTACGCGGCCGACAAGTACGGCTCGATGGACAACGTCAACTCGGCCTACTGAGCCACCGTTCGACCGTCCGGGGGGACGCGCGCACACCGCCGAGGGGCGGCACCCGACTGCGGGTGCCGCCCCTCGGCGGTGTGCGGTACGGGCCGGGCGCTACTTGCGCATGACCTCCGGCTCGTGGCGGCGCAGCAGCCGCGCGACGACGAAGGCCAGCGCGACGCCCAGGCTGATCAGGATGATCATGTCCATCACGTACACCCCGGTCTGGTGCTTCCACAGCGGGTCGGGGTTGCCCAGCTCCCACGGCAGCAGGGTGTTCATGTCGGCCGTCGCGCCCATCGCGGCGACCGCCCAGCGGGACGGCATCAGCCAGGCGACCTGGGCGACGCCGAGGGTGTCGAAGAGCTGGAAGAGCACGCCGGTGAAGACCACCTGGACGATGGCGAACATGACCAGCAGTGGCATGGTCTTCTCGGCGGTCTTGACCAGCGAGGAGATGATCAGGCCGAACATCATCGAGGTGAAGCCCAGCGCGATGATCGCCAGCGCCATCTCGACCGCCGGGGCCTTGGGGACGATCAGGCCCTCGGTGGGCATGTTCCGGGTCGAGAAGCCGATCGCCGCGATGATCACGCCCTGGACGGCGGTCACCACGCCCAGCACGATCACCTTGGACATCAGGTACGCCGACCGCGACAGGCCGGTGGCCCGTTCCCGCTCGTAGATGACCCGTTCCTTGATCAGCTCACGGACCGAGTTGGCCGCGCCGGAGAAGCACATGCCGACCGCGAGGATCAGCATGATGGTGCTGGCGTCGCGGTTGGTGCGGTGCCGGTTCAGCGGTCCGTAACCAAGGCCGTAGTCGCTGGGGATCAGCATCGAGACCACGCCCAGCACCGCCGGCAGGATCAGCATCAGGCCCAGGAAGCCGCGGTCGGAGGCGAGCACCGAGACGTACCGCCGCATCAGCGTCCACAGCTGCGAGCCCCAGCTCTGGGACTTCTGGGTCCGGGCCGGCGGCGCCTGGATGGCCACCGACTGCGGGGCGGTGGCGTCGATGTCCGCGGCGTACATCTGGAAGTGCGGGGAGCCGCGCCAGCGGCCCATCCAGTCGTAGTCGCGGTAGTTCTCGAAGGCCGAGAAGACGTCCGCCCAGGTGTCGTACTGGAAGAAGTTCAGCGCCTCCTCGGGCGGGCCGAAGTAGGCCACGCCACCGCCCGGCGCCATCACCAACAGCTTGTCGCAGAGGCCGAGTTCGGCCACGGAGTGGGTGACGACGAGGACCGTGCGGCCGTCGTCGGCGAGGTCCCGGAGCAGCTTCATGACGTCGCGGTCCATGCCCGGGTCGAGGCCCGAGGTGGGCTCGTCCAGGAAGATCAGCGACGGCTTGGTCAGCAGCTCCAGGGCCACCGAGACGCGCTTGCGCTGGCCGCCGGAGAGCGAGGTGACCTTCTTGTCCTTGTGGACGTCGAGCTTCAGCTCGCGCAGCACCTCGCCGATCCGGGCCTCGCGCTCGGACTCCGCGGTGTCGCCGGGGAAGCGGAGCTTGGCGGCGTAGCGCAGCGCCTTCTGGACGGTCAGTTCCTTGTGCAGGATGTCGTCCTGCGGGACCAGGCCGATGCGCTGGCGCAGTTCGGCGAACTGCTTGTAGAGGTTGCGGTTGTCGTAGAGGACGTCGCCCTGGTCGGCGGGGCGGTAGCCGGTGAGCGCCTTGAGCAGGGTCGACTTGCCGGAGCCGGACGGGCCGATGACCGCGATCAGCGACTTCTCCGGGACGCCGAAGGAGACGTCCTTGAGGATCTGCTTGCCGCCGTCGACGGTGACCGTGAGGTGGCGGGCCGAGAAGGAGACCTCGCCGGTGTCGACGAACTCCTCCAGGCGGTCGCCGACCAGCCGGAACGTGGAGTGGCCGACGCCGATGATGTCGTTCGGACCGACCGGGGCCTTGCCGGACTTGGGGACCGGCTGGCCGTTGACGTAGGTGCCGTTGTGGCTGCCGAGGTCGCGGATCTCGAAGCGGCCGTCGGGGGTGGCGTGGAATTCGGCGTGGTGGCGGGAGACCTGGAGGTCGGAGACGACCAGCTCGTTCTCCAGCGCACGACCGATCCGCATCACCCGGCCCATGTCGAGGCGGTGGAAGGTGGTCGGGCTGCGGTCGCCGGACGGTGCGCCGCCGGCGTTCGGCGCCGGACGCTCCTGGGGCCGGCGGGCCTGCTGCGGGGGGACGGCCTGCCGGGGCTGCTGGGGCTGCTGGGGTACGGCCTGCTGCGGCGGGACGTACGGCGGCTGCTGGCCCTGCGGCGGCGCCTGCCAGCCCTGCTGGGCGGGCGGCTGCTGGTGAACGGGCGGCTGCTGGCCCGGCGCCCGGTGCGCGGGGGGCGCCTGCCATCCCTGGGCGGCCGGCTGCTGCTGCGGCGTCATCGCGGGCTGCGCGCTGAAGGCGTCGGCGGCCGGCGCGGCGGCGGACAGGGTCAGCCGGGGGCCGTCGGTGGCGTTGCCCAGATGCACGGCGGAACCGGGGCCGATCTCCGTCTGGTGGATCCGCTGGCCCTGGACGTAGGTGCCGTTGGTACTGCCGTGGTCTTCGATGATCCAGCTGCGGCCGCCCCATCGCACGGTGGCGTGGCGCCAGGAGACCCTGGCGTCGTCGAGCACCATGTCGCCCTGCGGATCACGGCCCACGTTGTAGGACCGGGACGGATCGAGCGTCCAGGTCCTTCCGTTCAATTCGAGTACGAGTTCAGGCACTCCATGCCCCATTACATAGTCCCCCGAGTGACGCCCTGTGCGCGAAGTCTAGGGATGGCGAACATCGTGAGGAACTATTTCAGGCTCGGCCCGCGGACCGGAAACCGGGACGGGGCCGGGGTGCAGACGGCTTCCGCGGGGCCCGCCAAACACTCCCGGAGCACGGGAAGAACCCATGGATCAACCGGGATCACCGGATTACGGATGTACCGGACGGGCGGGTGTCAGGACGGGGGCGGCGGCCCGGCCGGGGAGGCCGTGCGGAGCGGGCCGGGGAGGCCGTGCGGAGCGGGCCGGGAGGCCGTGCGGAGCGGACCGGGAGGCCGCATCATGGGAGGAAAGTGGACATCATCCGGATCGTGTCGGCGGTTCGTACCCGGTCCGTACGCGGTTCGCGCTCGGTCCGTACGCGGTTCGCCGGTGATCCGTGCGCGGTTCGCCGGTGATCCGTGCGCGGGCTGCCCGGGGCGCCGTGCGGACGGCTGCGCCCTCGGTACGTGCCGGCCGCGGCGTACCGAACCCCCCGGCGGGCCAAGGGAGTTGGGCTTTCCTTCGGGGTTGTCCCGACCTGCGGATCCGGGCGGGCCGGACACGACTCCATAACGATCAACGGGCCGCCGGGACCACGGACGGCGGGCCCACCGCGCGGGCTGCGGGCCGGTGGCGGACCGTGCCGCCGCAGGTGGCGGACCGTGCCGCCGCGGTCCGAACCCCGGACAGCCGTACGGGCGCGACGGCCCGGCGGTTACCGTAAGGGCACCATGAGCGCATCGCAGATCCCGCCTGCCACCGCCGTACCGGGCGATGACGTACCGACCCTTCTCGTGAAGATCTTCGGGAAGGACCGGCCCGGCATCACCGCTGGTCTCTTCGACACCCTCGCCGCCTACTCCGTCGATGTCGTGGACATCGAGCAGGTCGTGACCCGGGGGCGCATCACGCTGTGCGCACTGGTCACCACGCCCTCCCCCGGCCAGGGCACCAGCGGCTCCTCCGAGGGGGACCTGCGGGCCACCGTGCACAGCTGGGCCGAATCCCTGAACCTCCAGGCGGAGATCATCTCCGGCCGCGGTGACAACCGTCCGCGCGGCACCGGACGTTCGCACGTCACCGTGCTCGGCCACCCGCTCACCGCGGAGTCCACCGCCGCCATCGCCGCCGCCATAACGGCCACCGGCGGCAACATCGACCGTATTTTCCGGCTCGCCAAGTATCCGGTGACCGCCGTGGAATTCGCCGTCTCCGGCGCGGCCACCGAGGCCCTGCGCACGGCACTGGCCCTGGAGGCCGCGCAGCTGGGCGTGGACGTCGCCGTGGTGGCGGCCGGACTGCAGCGCCGGGCCCAGCGGCTGGTCGTGATGGACGTCGACTCGACGCTGATCCAGGACGAGGTCATCGAGCTGTTCGCGGCACACGCGGGCTGCGAGGCCGAGGTCGCCGAGGTGACCGCCGCGGCGATGCGCGGTGAGCTGGACTTCGAGCAGTCGCTGCACGCCCGGGTCGAGCTGCTCGCGGGGCTCGACGAGTCGGTGGTGGAGGCGGTGCGCAAGGAGGTGCGGCTCACCCCCGGCGCCCGCACCCTGGTACGGACGCTCAAGCGGCTCGGCTATCAAGTCGGCGTCGTCTCGGGCGGCTTCACCCAGGTCACCGACGCGCTGCAGGAGGAGCTGGGGCTGGACTTCGCCAACGCCAACACCCTGGAGATCATCGACGGCAAGCTGACCGGCCGGGTCACCGGGCCCATCGTGGACCGGGCGGGCAAGGCACGGCTGCTGCGGGACTTCGCGCACCAGGCCGGGGTGCCGCTGGACCAGACCGTGGCGATCGGTGACGGCGCCAACGACCTCGACATGCTCAACGCCGCCGGTCTCGGGGTCGCCTTCAACGCCAAGCCGGTGGTGCGGGAGGCTGCCCACACGGCCGTGAACGTGCCGTTCCTGGACACCGTGCTGTACCTGCTGGGCATCACCCGCGAAGAGGTCGAGGCGGCGGACACCCACGCGGAGTGAGCGCGGAGCGGGCGGAGTGAGCGCGGAGCGGGCGGAGTGAGCGCGGAGCGGGCGGGGCGGGGGCTGTGGCGGACGGAGCGGGGGCGGTAGTGGCGCGGTAGCGGGCGCGCCCGGAGCCTGGGCGGACGCCTTGGCCGGGCGGGCGGGCGCGGCCGGCCTGGTCGTGGGAGTTCCGGTGCCCAGATCCCGGAGGACGGGGCCGGGGGCGCCGCTGAGAGACCCGCCCGCGCCTGGCCTGAGAGGGTCGATAAGGGCCGATAAGGGCCGGCCGCATGAGCCCGAACCGCAGGCCGCGTGAGCCCGAAGGGGCGCCCGCGCGAGCCCTAAGGGCCGGCCGAGGCATGAGCGGGGCCCCGGCGGTGTGCCGGGGCCCCGCTTGCCGTCTTGCTCGGGCGTCCCGTGCGCTGTGGTGCGGCGGCTGCCGGGCCGGGGACCTCGGCCTGGCGGTGCCGACGGGCACGGGGCTCGGCCCTGCCGCTTCCGGACGGGAGGCTCAGCCCTGCCGCTTCCGGGCGCGAAAGGGCTCAGCCCTGCGGCGTCCAGTACGCGATCAGCCGGCCGACGCCGTGCTCCACCGACTTCCACGAGCCGTTGAAGGCGACCACGGCGATCGCGGCCGTCGGGAAGCCGCTGCGGTTCATCCGCGGCAACAGATCGCCGTCGGCCTCCCCCGAAAGCGCGTCCGCGAGGGCGTGCACGCCCGGGTTGTGCCCGACCAGCATCAGGTCGTTGACATCGTCCGAGGTCTCGTTCAGCAGGGCGATGAGCTCGCCGAGGGAGGCTTCGTAAATCCGCTCGTCGTAGACGGTCTTGGGGCGCTGGGGGAGTTCATGGACGGCGAGCTTCCACGTCTCGCGGGTGCGCGTCGACGTCGAGCACAACGTCAGGTCGGGGGTGACGCCCGACCCGGCCAGCCAGCGGCCGGCGACGGGGGCGTCCTTGCGGCCGCGCTCGGCGAGCGGACGCTCATGATCGCTGGTCTCCGACCATTCGGCCTTGGCATGGCGGAGGAGGACAATCCGGCGGGGTGTATCGACGCTCATGCGTCCCAGCTTCGCATGAAAGGCGGCGCGGGGCTCGGGGTGTTGAAGCGCTCCCCCTGCTGGGTGACAGCAGGCATCCGGGGCGCTCAGGCAGCTATCCGGAGGATTCCCACGAGGTACTCCAGCAGCACCGCGAACCCCTGCGGGGCGCTCGCCGCACTCGCCCGGGCGGGACTCGCCACGAGCGCCAGCAGGGCCATGAAGGAGACCAACGGCAGGGCCAGCGCCCACCACGGCAGCCGCGCCCGCAGACCGCCCGCCCCCAGACCTCGCATCCCCAGACCTCGTGTCCGCAGACCTCGTGTCCGCAGCCAAGGCGCCCGCAGGCCGGGTATCCGTATCCGTATGCCGTGCGCCCGCATACCGGGTATCCGGAGGCCGGGCGTCCGCGGGCCGCTGGTCCTCCGCGGGCCGCTGGTCCTCCGCAGGCGGGCGGCCGCGGCTGCGGGTGACCGGCTGAACGCGGCGGACATGGGGATCGCCTCCGTGACGCATCGAAGGGGCTGCACGGCCGCGGGGCTGCGGCTCGGCCACCGCGCTCTGCGGTGTGCTTCGAAGCTACGGATCACCAGCGGCCGTTCCTATCCGGGAAGCCACCCACTTATCCCTGATACCGGCCCCCTAGGGGACGGGGGGATATCCCTACCCTCGCGGCGCAGCCGGACGCCGTACGACCCGGCGGCCTCAGCGTGGTGCGGCGATGCTCGCGATGATCGCGACGACGACGGTCACACCGAGCATGAGGCCCAGCACGAGGAGCAGCTTCTTCTGGCTGCCCTGCGGATTCGGTTCGAGCACTGGCATGGGCCCAGTGTCGCACCCGCGGATCCGGCCGTGGGGGGGGGGGCCCGGGGGGGGGGGGGGGGGGCCCCCGCGCCGCCCACGACCGGGGCCGCCCCGGCGCCGCCCCCGCCCCCCACGCCGCGCC
>NZ_JBFACE010000089.1:0-9255 GCF_040640655.1 Streptomyces sp. NPDC021749
GCGACCGGGTGCTGTGGCTGGAACGCGGCGAACTGCTGATGGACGGCCCCACCGACGAGGTCATCAAGGCCTACGAGAAGGAGACCGGCAAGTAGTTCCCCTGAACACCTGGAAGGCCCCCGCGGGTGCGCCCCGCGGGGGCCTTCGACGGTGAAGAGATGGTCAACTCCACGGACGACGAGAACAGTTCGTCCGCAGTGGTTGTCGACCGGATCGTTGCCCCGGGCTTCGGTACCCACTCGGACGCACGGGAGATGTACGGCGTAAGCTGTACGGGTGCCGAAAAGCACAAGTGGCACAAGTCGGGCAATACTCACCCAAGAGGGCGATGAGGGCTCGATCGGGGCGCGTCGTCGGCGGCGGCGTGTCCGAAATAGGATGTTTTAGCTTGGCGGTGTAGAACGGGAGACGTGACGGCAATGGCTACTGGTTCGCTCCGGCACCGAAATGCGCCGGGCAGCCCACGGTGAGCCGAGACAACGAGCGGGCGCGTCGCGCCTTCCTCCGAAGGGTGGCGGCGGGTGACGGGCGGGACCAGACGCGCACCGTGCTCGATCAGGCCGCACACGAGAACTTCCCGGTCGCGCCGTTCTTCCTGCCCCGCGCCTGGCGGGCCGATCTGATGGCCGTCTACGGCTTCGCCCGGCTCGTCGACGACATCGGCGACGGCGACCTCGCGCCCGGCGGCGGCGATGCCGTACTCCTCGGGCTCGACCGGGCACAGTTCGACGACCGGCCCGCGCTGCTCGACGCCCTGGAGGCGGACCTGGAGCGCGTCTTCAGCGACCGCGCACCCGGCCCCAAGCACCCTCTGATGCGCCGCCTCGGCCCGACCGTCCGCCGCTGCGAGCTGACCCCCGAACCGTTCCTCGGCCTGATCGAGGCCAACCGCCAGGACCAGCGGGTGAGCCGTTACGCCACCTACGACGACCTGGCCGCCTACTGTGCGCTGTCCGCCAACCCCGTCGGCCGGCTCGTCCTCGGCATCACCGGCACCGCCAGCCCCGAGCGCATCCGCCGCTCGGACGCCGTCTGCACCGCCCTGCAAATCGTCGAACACCTCCAGGACGTGGCCGAGGACCTGGGGCGCGACCGCATCTACCTCCCCGCCGAGGACATGAAACGCTTCGGCGTCTCGGAAGCCGATCTGGCCGCGCCGAGCGGGGGCGCATCGGTGCGCGCACTGATCGCCTACGAGGCGGAACGCGCCCGTGACCTGCTGAATGAAGGCACCGCGCTGGTGGGTAGCGTGCACGGCAGACTCAAGCTGCTGCTGGCCGGTTTCGTCGCCGGCGGACGTGCCGCACTCCAGGCGGTCGCGGCCGCCGAACACGACGTACTCCCTGGACCGCCCAGACCGACCAAGCTCAGCCTGCTGCGCGAGGTGGGGGCGACATTGCGAAGAGAGGGGTGAGTCGGACCGTGGAGGCAACCGCACACGCGTCCGCGCCGGTGCTCGCTGCATACCGCTACTGCGAAGCCATCACCGGGCAGCAGGCACGCAACTTCGCCTACGGCATCCGGCTGCTGCCGACCGACAAGCGCCATGCGATGTCGGCGCTCTACGCCTTCTCCCGCCGGGTCGACGACATCGGCGACGGCAATCTGGAGCCCGCCGCCAAGCAGCAGCGCCTGGAGGACACCCGGGAACTGCTGGCCCGTATCAAGGACGGCCGGCTCGACGAGGACGACACCGACCCGGTGGCCGTCGCCCTCGCCGACGCCGCCCGCCGCTTCCCCGTCCCGCTCGACGCGCTGGACGAGCTGATCGACGGCGTGCTGGCGGACGTGCGCGGCGAGAGCTACGAGACCTGGGACGAGCTGAAGGTCTACTGCCGCTGCGTCGCCGGCGCCATCGGCCGGCTCTCGCTCGGCGTGTTCGGCACCGTGCCCGGCGCACCGGACGCCGAGCGCGCCGCCGAGTACGCCGACACCCTCGGTCTCGCCCTCCAACTCACCAACATCCTCCGGGACGTTCGCGAGGACGCCGGCAACGGCCGGACCTACCTCCCCGCAGAGGACCTGGCCAAGTTCGGCTGCTCGGCAGGGTTCGCCCACCCCGTCCCGCCGCCCGGCTCCGACTTCACCGGCCTGGTCCACCACGAGGTGAACCGCGCCCGTGCGCTGTTCGCCGAGGGCTTCCGGCTGCTGCCGATGCTCGACCGGCGCAGCGGCGCCTGCGTGGCCGCGATGGCCGGCATCTACCACCGCCTGCTCACCCGGATCGCCGCCGACCCCGAGGCGGTGCTGCGCGGCCGGGTCTCGCTGCCCGGCTGGGAGAAGGCGTTCGTCGCGGTGCGCGGACTGTCCGGGCTCGACGCGCGGGCGATCGGCCGCCGGCAGGCCGTACGGAGGCGCGGATGACCGGCCGGGCCACGCACGACAGCGGTGACCCCGCGTCACTACGACGGGCAACCCTCCCCCGGACGGCTGCGTCCATGACCCACGTACGGGGGGAGCACTCATGACATCCACAGCCACCGCGGTGGTGGTCGGCGGCGGGCTGGCGGGCACCACCGCCGCGCTCGCGCTGGCCGACGCCGGGCTGCGGGTCACCCTCGTCGAGGGCCGCCCCCGGCTGGGCGGCCTGGTCTTCTCCTTCCGCCGCGACTCGGCCGCCGGCGAGCTGAGCGTCGACAACGGCCAGCACGTCTACCTGCGCTGCTGCACCGCGTACACCCGGATGCTGGACCGGCTCGGCGCGACCCACCTGGTGCCCCTCCAGAACCGCATGGACGTGCCCGTTCTCGACGCCGACCGCATGCGGCTCGGCCGGCTGCGGCGCACCGCCCTGCCGGTCCCGCTGCACCTCGCCGGCAGCCTCGCGGGCTATCCGCACCTGTCCCCGGCCGAGCGGGCCGGCGTGGTGCGCGCCACCCTCGCGCTCAAGGGCCTCGACCCGGCCGACCCGGTCCTGGACGGCGTCGACTTCGGCAGCTGGCTGCGCCGCCACGGCCAGTCGTCCCGGGCCGTCGAGGCGCTGTGGGACCTGGTCGGCATCGCCACCCTCAACGCCCGGGCCGGCGACGCCTCGATGGGCCTGGCCGCCAAGGTCTTCAAGACCGGGCTGCTGTCCGCCCCCGGCGCCGCCGACATCGGCTGGTCCCGGGTCCCGCTCGGTGACGTGCACGACGTCCTCGCCCGTACGGCACTGGAGAAGGCCGGGGTGCGGATCGCGCTGCGCACCCGCGCCGCGTCCCTCGCCCGGACCGACGGCCGCTGGCAGATCGCCGTGGAGAACGGCCCGCACGGCGGCGAACGGCTCACCGCGGACACCGTCGTCCTCGCCGTCCCCCAGCGCGAGACGCACGGGCTGCTGCCCGCCGGGGCGCTGGCCGACCGGGACCGGCTGCTGGACATCGGCACCGCCCCGATCCTCAACCTCCACGTCGTCTACGACCGCAAGGTCCTGCGCCGCCCCTTCTTCGCCGCGGTCGGCTCGCCCGTCCAGTGGGTCTTCGACCGCACCGACGCCTCCGGACTGACCAAGACGGCCGGGAACGAACGCTGCCAGTACCTGGCCGTGTCGCAGTCCGCCGCGCAGGAGGAGATCGACCAGCCGGTCGCCAAACTCCGCGCCCGCTACCTCCCCGAGCTGGAACGGCTGCTGCCGGCCGCCCGGGGCGCCCGGATCATCGACTTCTTCGTCACCCGCGAGCGCACCGCGACCTTCGCGCCCGCCCCGGGCGTCGGCAGGCTCCGCCCCGCCGCCCGCACCCAAGCCCCCGGCCTGTACCTGGCCGGTGCGTGGACCGCCACCGGGTGGCCCGCGACCATGGAAAGCGCTGTTCGCAGCGGCACTGCCGCCGCTCGCGAGGCACTCAACGAACTCGGCTTCCCCCAGGGCCAGTTGCCTCAGGAGGCGGCATGACTACGAGTACGAGCGCTCGCACGAGCACGAGCATCGGAAACAGAGGAGAAACCGTGAATCCGGCTTCCCCAGCTATCGACACCGAGAGCGTCACCGCGCTGCTGGAGCGCGGGCGGACACTCGCCACTCCCGTGCTGCGTGCTGCCGTGGGCCGGCTCGCCCCTCCCATGGACACCGTCGCCGCCTACCACTTCGGCTGGATCGACGCGACCGGCAAACCCGCGTCCGGCGACAGCGGCAAGGCCGTCCGGCCCGCGCTCGCCCTGCTGTCCGCCGAGGCCGCCGGCGCGGCCCCCGAGGTCGGCATCCCCGGCGCTGTCGCCGTCGAGCTGGTGCACAACTTCTCGCTGCTGCACGACGACCTGATGGACGGCGACGAACAGCGCCGGCACCGCGACACGGTCTGGAAGGTGCACGGCCCGGCGCAGGCCATCCTCGTCGGCGACGCGCTGTTCGCCCTCGCCAACGAAATACTGCTGGAGCTCGGCACGGTCGACGCCGGCCGCGCCACCCGCCGGCTGACCCTGGCCACCCGCAAGCTCATCGACGGCCAGGCCCAGGACATCTCCTACGAGCACCGCGAGCGGGTCACCGTCGAGGAGTGCCTGGAGATGGAGGGCAACAAGACCGGCGCGCTGCTGGCCTGCGCGGTCTCCATCGGCGCCGTCCTGGGTGGCGCCGACGACCGCACCGCCGACACCCTGGAGAAGTACGGCTACCACCTCGGCCTCGCCTTCCAGGCCGTCGACGACCTGCTGGGCATCTGGGGCGACCCGGACGCCACCGGCAAGCAGACCTGGAGCGACCTGCGGCAGCGCAAGAAGTCGCTGCCGGTCGTCGCCGCGCTGGCCGCCGGCGGCCCGGCCTCCGAGCGGCTGGCCGGGATCCTGGCCGAGGACGCCAAGAAGAGCGAGACCGAGATCGCCGACTTCACCGAGGAGGAGTTCGCCTCCCGGGCGGCCCTCATCGAGGAGGCCGGCGGCCGCGAGTGGACCTCCCAGGAGGCCCGCCGCCAGCACGCCACCGCCATCGCCGCGCTCGACGAGATCGACATGCCGGAGAAGGTCCGGGCCCAGCTCGTCGCGCTCGCCGACTTCGTCGTCGTACGAGAAAGATGACTCCTTACCGACGCCGAATAGATCGCAGTCGCCGGCCGGCGCCGTAGCCTGGCGCCGGCCGACGGAATCCCTGAGCACGCTTTGACAGTTCACTGCAGAAGGGGAAGCCATGACAGCGACGACCGACGGAAGTACCGGGGCGCTGCCGCCCCGGGCCCCTTCGGCCAGCGATGCCACCGCTGAGACGACCGCACCAGCCCGCAAGACCGCCACCGCCGTCGCCGAGGACACGGCCGAGGCCGCCCGCCGCGCGACCGCCCGCGCCACCGACTACCTCCTCTCCGTCCAGGACCCGGCCGGATGGTGGAAGGGCGACCTCGAAACCAACGTCACGATGGACGCCGAGGACCTGCTGCTCCGTCAGTTCCTGGGCATCTCGGACCCCGGAACCACCGAGGCCGCCGCCCGCTACCTCCGCGCCGAGCAGCGCACCGACGGCACCTGGGCCACCTTCCACGGCGGGCCCGGTGAACTCTCCACCACCATCGAGGCCTACGTCGCCCTCCGGCTCGCCGGGGACGCACCGGACGCCCCGCACATGGCGGCCGCGTCCGCCTGGATCCGCGAACAGGGCGGGGTCGCCGCCTCCCGGGTCTTCACCCGCATCTGGCTGGCCCTCTTCGGCTGGTGGAAGTGGGAGGACCTGCCCCAGCTCCCGCCGGAGCTCATCTTCTTCCCGAAGTGGTTCCCGCTCAACATCTACGACTTCGGGTGCTGGGCGCGGCAGACCATCGTGCCGCTGACCATCGTCTCCGCCAAACGCCCGGTCCGCCCGGCGCCGTTCGCCCTCGACGAGCTGCACACCGATCCCCGCCGCCCGAACCCGCCCCGCCCGCTGGCCCCCGCCACCAGCTGGGACGGCGTCTTCCAGCGCCTCGACAAGGCGCTGCGGGCCTACCACAAGGTCGCGCTGCGCAAGCTGCGCGGCGCCGCGATGCGCTCTGCGGCCCGCTGGATCGTCGAACGGCAGGAGAACGACGGCTGCTGGGGCGGCATCCAGCCGCCGGCCGTGTACTCGATCATCGCCCTGCACCTCCTCGGCTACGACCTCGACCACCCCGTGCTGCGCGAGGGACTGGCCTCCCTGGACCGGTTCGCGGTGTGGCGCGAGGACGGTTCGCGGATGATCGAGGCCTGCCAGTCCCCGGTCTGGGACACCTGCCTCGCCACCATCGCGCTCGCCGACGCCGGACTGCCCGCCGACCACCCGCAGCTGGTCAAGGCCGCCGACTGGATGCTCGCCGAGCAGATCGACCGGCCCGGCGACTGGAGCGTCAAGCGCCCCCAACTCCCGCCAGGCGGCTGGGCGTTCGAGTTCCACAACGACAACTACCCGGACATCGACGACACCGCGGAGGTGGTGCTCGCACTGCTCCGGGTCGAGCACCCCGACCCGCAGCGGGTGGCGGCCGCGGTGGACCGCGCGGTGCGCTGGAACTTCGGGATGCAGTCCCGGGGCGGCGGCTGGGGCGCCTTCGACGTCGACAACACCAGCCCGCTCCCCAACCGCCTGCCGTTCTGCGACTTCGGCGAGGTCATCGACCCGCCGTCGGCCGATGTCACCGCCCATGTCGTGGAGATGCTCGCCGAGGTCGGCCGCACGCACGACCCGCGCACCCGCCGCGGCATCGCCTGGCTGCTGGCCGAACAGGAGCCGGACGGCTCGTGGTTCGGACGCTGGGGCACCAACTACGTCTACGGCACCGGCTCGGTACTGCCCGCGCTCGCCGCGGCCGGCGTCCCCGCCTCCCACCCGGCCGTGCGCCGCGCCGTCGGCTGGCTGGAGCGGGTGCAGAACGACGACGGCGGCTGGGGCGAGGACCAGCGGTCGTACGCGGAGAAGGACGCCTGGGCCGGGCGCGGCCCCTCGACCGCCTCGCAGACCGCGTGGGCGCTGATGGCGCTGCTCGCGGCCGGTGAGCGGGACAGTGAGGCGGTGCGGCGCGGGGTGCGGTATCTCGCCGCGACCCAACGCGAGGACGGTTCCTGGGACGAGCCGTACTTCACCGGTACCGGCTTCCCCTGGGACTTCTCCATCAACTACCACCTCTACCGCCAGGTCTTCCCGCTGACCGCCCTGGGCCGCTACGTCAACGGCGGACCGGCCGGAGCGCCGGTGGGGGCCTGATGCCGAGACGGCCCCCCGCGAGCGCGGACCCCCCGCTGCTGGTCGCCTGTGCGCTCGGCATCGAGCGGTTCGCGCTGCGCGGGGGAGACCGGCGGGCGGCCCCCGGCAAGGACCGCCCCGAGCTCGTCGTGCTGCGTACCGGGATGGGCCCCCAGGCGGCCGAACGCGCCCTTTCCGATGCGTTGCGTGACGGCTCGGGCACGGCAGGTTCACCCGTCGTCGCCAGCGGCTTCTGCGCCGGCCTCGCCCCCGGGATGCGCCCGGGGGACGTGGTCGTCGCCGAGGCCACCCGGGACCACCGCCCGGGCCTGCCGGACGTGCCCTGCCGCGACAACGGGCCGCTGCTCGCCGCCCTGCGGCAGCGCGGCCTGACCGTGCACCGCGGACTGCTGCGCGGCTCCGACCACGTCGTACGCGGCGCGGAACGGGCCGAGCTGCACGCCTCCGGCGCGATCGCGGTGGACATGGAGTCCGCCGCCACGCTCCGCACGGCACAGCGGGCCGGCGCCCGTCCGGTTGCGGCCGTCCGGGTGGTCGTGGACGCTCCAGAACATGAACTCGTCCGCATCGGCACGGTGCGCGGGGGAATATCGGCCTTCCGCGTGCTGCGCAGTGTGCTTCCTGTTTTCTACGAATGGCACCGTTCTTTGCTGCTCCCCAGGAGGTGAGCCAGATGGCCATGCCGCTCCGTCAGTCCATCCGGGTCGGGACCTATCTTTTTGAACAGAAGATGATCCGGCGGCGCGAGAAATTCCCCCTCATCGTCGAGCTGGAACCGCTCTTCGCGTGCAACCTGAAGTGTGAGGGCTGCGGGAAGATCCAGCATCCGGCCGGGGTGCTCAAGCAGCGAATGCCGGTGGCGCAGGCGGTCGGCGCGGTCCTGGAGTCCGGTGCCCCGATGGTTTCCATCGCCGGCGGAGAGCCCCTGATGCACCCGCAGATCGACGAGATCGTACGGCAGTTGGTGGCCAAGCGGAAATACGTCTTCCTGTGCACCAACGCCATGTTGCTCCGCAAGAAGATGGACCAGTTCACCCCCTCGCCCTATTTCGCGTTCGCGGTGCACATCGACGGAATGCGCGAGCGGCACGACGAATCCGTCGCCAAGGAAGGCGTGTTCGACGAGGCGGTCGCGGCGATCAAGGAAGCCAAGCGGCGCGGATTCCGGGTCACCACCAATTCCACCTTCTTCAACACCGACACCCCGCAGACCGTCATCGAGGTCCTCAACTTCCTCAACGACGACCTCAAGGTCGACGAGATGATGCTGTCGCCCGCGTACGCCTACGAGAAGGCCCCCGACCAGGAGCACTTCCTCGGTGTCGAGCAGACCCGCGAGCTGTTCCGCAAGGCGTTCGCCGGCGGCAACCGGCGGCGCTGGCGGCTCAACCACAGCCCGCTCTTCCTGGACTTCCTGGAGGGCAAGGCGGACTTCCCGTGCACGGCCTGGGCGATCCCCAACTACTCGCTGTTCGGCTGGCAGCGCCCCTGCTACCTGATGAGTGACGGCTATGTGCCGACGTATCGGGAACTCATCGAGGAGACGGACTGGGACAAATACGGCCGCGGCAAGGACCCGCGCTGCGCCAACTGCATGGCGCACTGCGGCTACGAACCCACCGCCGTCCTCGCCACCATGGGGTCCCTCAAGGAATCCCTCAGAGCGGCCAAGGAGACCGTCGCCGGAAACCGCGGCTGACCCGTCGCGTCCGGGGAGCCCGCCACCACGGCGGGCTCCCCGCGCCACGGCCGCCGAACCACCCGAGGGGGACCGAACATGACGATGCTGGAACACATCAGCGGACCGCGTGACCTCAAGGCGCTCCCCGCCGACCGCCTGCCCCGACTCGCCGAAGAGATCCGGCACTTCCTCGTCCACGCGGTGGCCCGCACCGGTGGCCACCTGGGCCCCAACCTGGGCGTGGTCGAGCTGACCATGGCCCTGCACCGGGTCTTCGACTCACCCGCCGACCGCATCCTGTGGGACACCGGCCACCAGTCGTACGTCCACAAGCTGCTCACCGGCCGTCAGGACTTCTCCAAGCTGCGTGCCAAGGGCGGCCTGTCGGGCTACCCGTCGCGGGCGGAGTCGGCGCACGACGTCATCGAGAACAGCCACGCCTCCACGGTCCTGGGCT
>NZ_JBFACE010000090.1:0-8201 GCF_040640655.1 Streptomyces sp. NPDC021749
CTTCTTCCGCCCTGAGGCTTCGTACGGTCCTTACGGATCTCGAAGTCCATCGCACCCCTTGAACTGGGGTGTTGCGACGACCACTAGAACCCAAGGGGGTGGCGGGCCGCTTTCCGTCTCCCCGGAAGCGCGGCGCGAGGTGCGCCGTATCAGCGTTCGTCGCCCACTGCCGGCGGCCGCTGGCGACCGCTCGCCGGCCGACTGCCTCCGGCCGCCGACCCCGGAGCCTCCGGGCCGCCGGCTCCGAGCTCCGGGCCGCCGACCCCGAGCTCCGGGCCGCCGACCCCGAGCTCCGGGCCGCTACGTCCAGCACTGAGGATTCCGGGGCCCAGGAAGGCACCCCGTTCTCCGGAAGCCACCCGCCCGCTGACCGGCTTTCTCTAGCATGAGGTGACGGGCATCACATCGGAGGCCATGTGTCGACCATCGTCATCATTGCTGCCGTTTCATCCGGTTTGACGGAGGTGCAGGAAAAGCTCGTCGTCGGGTTGGCGAGCGCATTTGTTGGCGTCTTCGGAACTCTTCTGGTCCACTTCCTCGCATCACGCCAGAAGCCGCGGAAGCGGGTTTCCTGGGATTCCGTCACGGAGCCCGGCCTCGGCAGCATCGATCCCCAGCTCGGGGCCAAGCTGCGCATCTCCTACAACGGAAACCACGTGAACCATCTGTATTCCGCCCGATACAGACTCACGAACAGCGGAAACACGGTCATCAAAAATCAGCGGGTCCGCTTCGAGATCCCGGCGGGCGTGAAGGTCCTGGAACTCGCGCCGGCGCCGCAGCCCGAGCCTGAATTGGAGGTCGAGAGGAGTCCGGAGTCGTCGGGCTCCCGGATCGTCTACACCATCGGGCAGCTGGAACGAGGGGAAGAGGTGGGCTTCAGCCTTGTGCTGGACGGTCACAGCGCGCCCCAGTGGCGGGCCAAGACGTCGAACGCCGAGGGCGGTGTGGACGTTCAGAAGCGGGACTCCCAGCGGAACGTCGAGGATCGGGCCCATGTGATCCCCTTCCTGGCGTCCGTGTTCTTTCTCCTCGCCATACCTCCGGTGGTCAGCGGTCTGGTGTTCTACGGGAAGCTGGGGGGCGTACTGGCCAGCGTGGTCAGAATCGCCTTCCTCCTCTTCTCCCTCCTTCATTTGTTCCCGACTCTCCGCCTGCTGAGGGATATTTACTTCTCGGGGAAGGGGAAGGGAACGACGATCGACGGAGATGCCCTGTTCTTCAACGGCAGCATCCACGGTGGTGTGGCGGGGAAGGTCGTGGAGATCGCTAGGGAGCAGGACGGGGCGAGCCCGAGCAGCGAATGATCCCGGCGCGCCGTGCAATGGCCTCACGGAAGGGCCTGCCTCCGACAGTCGGCGAGCCGTCCCCTCGCTGCCCCCGCGGGCAACCGGTTGCGCGGACATGCGACAGGGCGGCACCTCTTCGGGGTGCTGCCCTGTCGTCCGCCCGGTCAAGGCACTGGAGGCCGTGGCGGGATTCGAACCCACGTAACTCGCTTTGCAGGCGAGCCCCTGAACCACTCGGGCACACGGCCGGGTTGCGGTGCGCTGCCGACTCTAGGCCGCGCGGCGGGGGCCCCGGAAGGCTGTGGGGCGAGCTGCCATGAGGCTGCAACACGGCGCAACAAACGACCCGCGGTCAGCCGGGCGGTGCGGTGCTCCCGGACGCCCACCGGCTCGCGTGCGGACGGTGAAATACATCACGCCCGCCCCCCCCCGCCCGCCTCAACCACCCACCCATGGGAGGGGGCGGACCGGAGGACGACGTCCGGAGGGCTGCCACCGCCCCGACACCCAAACGCCCGCCGCTGGGAGCACCTCCCACGCCCTTCAGGCAGCGGGGGAGCAACGGCGAGCTCCCGCCGCGGCGGGACGGCCGGGTGCGTACGCGGCGCCGGAAAGCGCCACCACCACGGCGCCGCAGCCGAAGACGTGGCAAGCCCCACCCCCGGTACGCTGGCGCGGTTGCCGAGAGCCGAGTTCAGCCGACGGAGACCGTGACTACCACCACCAGCGCCACCAACAGCCATCATCTGTCCCCGGCCTTCCCGGGGCGGGCCCCCTGGGGTACCGCGAACAAGCTGCGTGCCTGGCAGCAGGCGGCCATGGACCGGTACATCCAGACGCAGCCGAGGGACTTCCTCGCCGTCGCGACGCCGGGAGCCGGTAAGACGACCTTCGCGCTCACCCTCGCGTCGTGGCTGCTGCACCACCACGTCGTGCAGCAGGTGACCGTCGTCGCGCCGACCGAGCACCTGAAGAAGCAGTGGGCGGAGGCGGCGGCCCGGATAGGGATCAAGCTCGACCCCGAGTACAGCGCCGGCCCGCTGGGCCGCGAGTACCACGGCGTCGCGCTGACCTACGCGGGCGTCGGCGTCCGCCCCATGCTGCACCGCAACCGCATCGAGCAGCGCAAGACCCTGGTGATCCTCGACGAGATCCACCACGCCGGCGACTCGAAGTCCTGGGGCGAGGCCTGCCTGGAGGCGTTCGAGCCGGCCACCCGGCGGCTCGCGCTGACCGGTACGCCGTTCCGGTCCGACACCAACCCGATCCCGTTCGTGACGTACGAGGAGGGGAACGACGGGATCCGGCGGTCGTCCGCGGACTACACGTACGGATACGGCAACGCGCTCGCCGACGGCGTCGTGCGGCCGGTCATCTTCCTCTCCTACAGCGGCAACATGCGCTGGCGCACCAAGGCGGGCGACGAGATCGCGGCCCGGCTCGGGGAGCCGATGACCAAGGACGCGATCTCGCAGGCGTGGCGGACCGCGCTGGACCCGCGCGGCGACTGGATGCCGAACGTGCTGCGCGCGGCCGACCAGCGGCTGACCGAGGTCCGCAAGGCCATCCCGGACGCCGGCGCCCTGGTCATCGCCTCGGACCAGGAACAGGCCCGGGCGTACGCCAAGCTGATCCGGGAGATCACCGGGCAGGGCGCCACCCTCGTGCTGTCCGACGACTCCGGTGCCTCGCAGCGCATCGACGACTTCTCGCACTCGCAGGACCGCTGGATGGTGGCGGTGCGGATGGTGTCCGAGGGCGTCGACGTGCCGCGGCTGGCGGTGGGCGTGTACGCCACGACGATCTCCACGCCGCTGTTCTTCGCGCAGGCCGTGGGCCGCTTCGTGCGGTCCCGCAAGCGCGGCGAGACCGCCTCGGTGTTCCTGCCGACCGTCCCGATGCTGCTCGGCTTCGCCAACGAGATGGAGGTCGAGCGCGACCACGTGCTCGACAAGCCGAAGAAGGACGGCGAGGAGGACCCGTACGCCGAATCCGAGAAGGAGATGGAGGAGGCGAACAAGGAGCAGGACGAGGACACCGGGGAGCAGGAGCAGTTCTCGTTCGAGGCGCTGGAGTCGGAGGCGGTCTTCGACCGGGTGCTCTACGACGGTGCCGAGTTCGGCATGCAGGCGCACGCGGGCAGCGAGGAGGAGCAGGACTACCTCGGCATCCCCGGGCTGCTGGAGCCCGACCAGGTGCAGCTGCTGCTGCAGAAGCGGCAGGCCCGGCAGATCGCGCACAGCCGGAAGAAGCCGGACGCGGACGCGGACCTGCTGGAGATCCCGGCCGAGCGGCGGCCGGTGGTCACGCACAAGGAGCTGCTGGAGCTGCGCAAGCAGCTGAACACGCTGGTGGGGGCGTACGTCCACCAGAGCGGCAAACCCCACGGGGTGATCCACACCGAGCTGCGCCGGGTGTGCGGCGGACCGCCGAGCGCGGAGGCCACCGCCGGACAGCTGAACGAGCGCATCAAGAAGGTGCGGGAGTGGGCCACGCGGATGCGGTGAGGCCCTGGGCCCGCGGCTCGGCCGGGTCCCGGTGCGGCAGTCCGCTGCGCCGGGACCCGGCCCCTTTTTCGCGCTCCTTGCACGCGCCTCTTTGCGTGCTCCTCTTTGCGCGCTCCTCGGGGCGCTCGGCAGCCGCGCCGTCGTCGCACGGGGGTCGCCCGCCGAGCGGTCACGGACGGGGCACCTCGTAGCCCTCGCTGAAACACCGGACGCCCCGGGGAAGTCCCTGCTGGAACCCTTCCGGGGCCCTTTCGAGCGGACGGAACGGGATATTCCGGGCGGGAAAGCCCGGATTCTGGACGGACCCTTCCGCTGACCGGACTGGCTCGCTACTGTCCCGCTCACGCACACGCCCCGTGGCAGCGCCGCCGCGGAGCGCAGCCGGTGCCATGCGGCCGGCGGCCTCTTGAGCGCGCTGCTCCGGGACTCGCAGCACGCCGTGTCGAGCGCCGCCACTCACACCAGGAGGGCGTCGTGACCGCAGAGACCTCCCAGACGCTCGACCGAGGGCTGCGCGTCCTCAAACTCCTCGCCGACACCGACCACGGGTTGACCGTCACCGAGCTGTCCAACAAGCTCGGCGTCAACCGCACCGTCGTCTACCGCCTGCTCGCCACCCTGGAGCAACACGCCCTGGTGCGCCGCGACATCGGCGGCCGGGCCCGCGTCGGCCTGGGCGTCCTGCGCCTGGGCCGGCAGGTCCATCCGCTGGTCCGAGAGGCCGCGCTGCCCGCTCTCCGGTCACTGGCCGAGGACGTGGGCGCCACCGCGCACCTCACCCTCGTCGACGGCACCGAAGCGCTGGCCGTCGCCGTGGTGGAGCCGACCTGGACCGACTACCACGTGGCCTACCGGGCCGGATTCCGGCACCCGCTGGACCGCGGGGCCGCCGGCCGGGCGATCCTCAAGGCCCGCCAGGGACGCCTCCAGGAAGCCGGACTCGCCCTGACGCACGGGGAGTTGGAGGCCGGCGCCAGCGGCGCGGCGGCGCCGCTGCTCGGGGTGAGCGGAATTGAGGGCAGCGTGGGCGTGGTGATGCTCTCCGACACCGTCTGCGAACGGGTCGGGCCGCGGGTGATCGACGCCGCCCGCGAGGTCTCCGAGGCACTGCGCTGAGCCGTGCAGCGTGCTGAGCGGTGCATGTGCTCAGCTGTCCGCCCGGGCCGTCCGGGCGCGCCTGGCCCGCCTGGCCCGCCTGGCCCGCCTGGCCCGTCGGCCCGTCGGCCCCGGAGTGTGAAGGGGCGGTGGCCGTGTGGTGAGCCCGCAGCGGCTTACGGGCCTGGTGGGGCGGGGGTCAATTAGGGTGGCGGGGTGTCTTCCCGCGCCCGCGCCCTGGCGGTCTGCACCGCCCTCGTCCTCGCCCTCCTCGTCACCGCGGCCCTCGCTCCGCTGCCGTACTCGGTGGCGTATCCGGGTATGACGGCGAACGTCCTCGGCGACGACAAGGGCAAACCGGTGATCACGATCAGCGGGGCGGGGACCCGTAAGACCAGCGGGCAACTGCGGATGACCTCGATCGTCGCCACCGGCCCGGAGGCCTCCGTCCACCTGGCGGACATCCTCAAGGGCTGGTTCCGCTCCGACGAGGCGGTGATGCCCAGGGAAGCGGTCTACCCGGTGGGCAACAACACCGAGGAGATCGCCGAGCACAACGCCCGGCAGATGAAGGAGTCGCAGGACAGCGCGACGGAGGCGGCGCTCGGGCAGCTCGGCAGGTCCCCGAAGGACGTCAAGGTCAAGCTGAGCCTCGCGGACGTCGGCGGCCCCAGCGCCGGGCTGATGTTCGCGCTCGGCATCGTCGACAAGCTGGCCGGCGACGGCGCGGGCCACGATCTGACCGGCGGCCGGACCGTCGCCGGTACCGGCACGATCACCGCGGACGGCGAGGTCGGGGCGGTCGGCGGGGTGGCACTGAAGACCCAGGCCGCACACCGCGACGGGGCCACGGTCTTCCTGGTGCCCCGCAAGGAGTGCACGGACGCCCGCGCGGAGCTGCCGCGCGGCATGCGGCTGGTCTCCGTCACCACCCTCGACAGCGCGGTCAAGGCCCTCAAGGCCCTCCGCAACGGCGGCCGCGTGCCCAGCTGCTGAGCACCGGGGAGTTGATGAGCACCGGGGCGGGGGGGGCGGCTGGGACGTAGGGCAGCTGGGGGGCGGCGCTTCACCTAGGGGGCGGGTCGAACAGATCCCGTAAGGGTTGCGAGCGCCCCCTGCGGGGCCACAACGTGTGGGGTGGGGGCGGTATTCCCGTTGGGGCGGTATTCCCGCTCGGCAGTCGGGGAGGGGACGCCGTCCCCGCTTCGCGCCCCGCCTACCCTTCCCCCTACCCCGCCCCGCCTACGCTTCCCCCGCCTACCCCTCCCTGATGAACCCCTCCCTCAGCAGCCAGTTCTTCGCGACCTGGTGGGGGTCCTCGCCGTCGACGTCGACCTTGCGGTTCAGTTCCTGGGCGACGGTGTTGTTCAGGGCCTTGGTGACCGGGGCGAGGACCTCGGCCATCGCCGGGTACTTCTTCAGGGACGCCGCGTTGATCTCGGGCGCGACGTTGTAGTTCGGGAAGAAGTGCTTGTCGTCGGCGAGCACCTTGAGGTTCATCGCCTTGATCCGGCCGTCGGTGGTGAAGACCTCGCCCAGCGCACAGGTGCCCTTCTTCGTCTCGGTGTAGACGACGCCGCCGGTCATCTTGCGGACGTTGCCGGACGGCACCTGCATGCCGTACGCGCGGGCCATGCCGGGCAGACCGTCGTTGCGGGTGGCGAACTCGTTCTCCACGCACAGGGTCACCGCGCCGGGGTCCTTGCGGGACAGCGCGGCGACGTCCGAGAGGGTGTGCACGCCCAGCTTCTTCTGGTTGGCGGGGTTCAGCGCCAGCGCATACGTGTTGTTCAGCTTCGACGCCGGCAGCCAGACCAGGCCGTTCTTGCGGTCCTCGTCGCGGACCACCCGCCACTGCTCCTGCGGGTCGACGACCGGTTTGGTGTGGCCGAGGTAGGTGATCCAGCCGGTGCCGGTGTACTCGTACGCGGCGTCCGCGGTGCCGGACTTCACGGCCTCCCGGGCGCCGATGGACCCCTGGATGCTGGTCTTGTCGATGACCGTGGCGCCGGCCGCCTCGAAGACCAGGCCCATGATCTGGCCGAGCACGATCTGCTCGGTGAACTCCTTCGACGTCACCGTCAGCTGCGCCCCGGTCAGCGGCCGGTCCGGGTAGCCGGCGTTCGGGCCCGGACGGACGGTGTCGGTCATCGCGCTGCCGCTGACCAGGCCGCAGCCGCCGGCGAGCAGCCCGGCGAGCAGTCCGGCGAGCAGCGCGGCGACCGCGGACCGGCGGGGCGCCGGGCCGCGGGAGCCGAGTGCCGGGCGACGGGGGTGGGGCGCGCGCCTCATGTGGCCACCTCCAGGCCGCGGGGCCGCAGCAGCAGTTCGGCGAGCGACGCCAGCCATTCCACGAACAGCGCCAGCACCACCGTCAGCACCGAGCCGAGCACCAGCACCGGCATCCGCTGGGTGACGATGCCCGCCGAGATCAGATCGCCCAGCCCGCCGCCCCCGCCGAACGTGGCCAGCGTCGCGGTGCCCACGTTCAGCACCAGCGCGGTCCGCACCCCGGCCAGGATGAGCGGGACGGCCAGCGGCAGTTCCACCTTGGTCAGCACGCCGGTGGGGGACATGCCGATCCCGCGGGCCGCCTCGGTCAGCGTCGGGTCGATACCGCGCAGCCCGGCGATGGTGTTGGCCAGCACCGGCAGCACGGCGTAGATGACCATGCCGACGATCGCTGAGCGGGCGCCGATGCCCAGCCAGATGACCAGCAGGATCAGCAGGCCCAGCGCCGGGACGGCCTGCCCGAGGTTGGCGCACGCCATCGCGAACGGGGTGGCCCGGCGCAGCCGCGACCGGGTCAGCGCGATGCCCAGCGGGATCGCGATGATCAGCACGAAGAACGTGGAGACGGCGGTGAGCACGATGTGCTGCCGCAGCGCCAGCCACACCTTGCCGTCGTCCACCGCCTGATGGGCGATCGAGTCCAGCTGCGCGCCGCGGAACCACAGCCAGGTGGCCAGCAGCGTGAGGAACAGGAACGCCGGCATGAACGTCCACTTCTGCCAGCTGATCCGCCGCCCGCCGCGGGCCGCCGACGGGGTGGGCGCCTCACCGGCGGCCAGCTCCCGCTGCTCCATCTCGACGTTGTCGCGGAACGCGAACGCCTCGTGGTCGCTCGCCCCGTGCTCGCCGGGCCTCGGCCGGCTGCCCGCGGGCCGGGGCCGGCTGCCGTCCCGGGACCCGCCCGGGCCGCCGGGGCCGTCGGGGATGCTCATTAGAGGACCATCCCTTCTGCAGCCCTCTTCGGTAGGGTTGTGACCTCTCGGTCCCGGTGGGTGCATGGCCAGTAGTGCGAGCCGTT
>NZ_JBFACE010000091.1:0-5428 GCF_040640655.1 Streptomyces sp. NPDC021749
GTGAACGGGGCTATCCAGGAGGGCTCCGACGCCGTGATCACACCAGACACACCATGATCATCTCACCCGTGACCAGCAGTTACGGGACAGCCCTTTTAGGCGGGAACTCAGCTGTTACTGCGCTTGCGCTCGGCTCAGAATTTCTGTTGCGTGACACCAGGGGGAAGGTAGCAGGGGGTGCTGACGGACAGGCGGAGGGTGTTGGGCGGTTTAGCAGTGTCTGCGATGAGGCTGAATTTCTCCGTCTTGTGGCGGCCGTCGAGAACGACCTCGTGCGACTGCGGGCGTTCTTCGTACGAAGAGACCTCTACGCCCCCGTGGTTCTTGAGTGCTGCCCGCAGTTTGCGGACGGCGGGGATGTGCTCTTCTAGGGGGACTTCAGCGTACACCGTGTACGTGAGGGTGTAGCGGCCGTCGTCGGCTACCTCATCATTTTGGCCGATGCAGTCCTCGAAATCCGTGAAAGGGCCATACTTGTTACCCACCTTGACTCCGGCATAATGCGCCATGGTTGAGGTGTAGTGCTTGGCCCAGGCCAGAGAGTCCTCGCGGCTTTTACGCGGAAGTGCCTTGTTAGGGTTGTTGGAAGGCTGAGACATGCAGGCTCCAGTGAAAATAATTACTGCGGCGCTCAATGCGATCAGACGAGTTCGCCTAAAAAGCGCAATCGTCACCTCAGAGTGGTTTTTCTCCAAGGGATTTCCTTACATGTCGATGGGTGTAGGCGGTGCCTGATTCGGTTGCTTGCCGGCGATGATCCGACCCTGATTGGCAAGGCTTTCGCTGTTGTCGTCCCAGTAGCCGCTGTGTCCATGAGTATCGGTTACAAATCGGGTTCCGCCGAAGTCCGTAGTGTTGGGGTCGGGGCCGAGCGTAAGGTCCTGTGCTTGCTTGATGAAGTCGTCATCGGCGATGCCTGTATAGAAGTGGTGCGGGTCGACGTGGAGATCGGATGCCCTGCCGACCGTCTCCCCCGGACTGCCGACGACGGAAATACTGTCGGCGTCGAGGCCCTTGCCACCGGCGTCCGCGTCGCCGACCACCGTGGCACCATAGCTGTGTCCCAGCACTGTCATGTGTGCACGGTCCGACCCTTCATGCGAGGCGCGCAGGCCATGGGTGAAATCCCGCAAGTCCGGAGCCGCGTCGTCGGCGCGCCCGGTGCCGGCAACGCCGAGATTCGGCGCATCAGAACTGGGGATTTCCGGAGCGTCGTAACCGAGCCAGTAGACCATCGAGGTGTTCGCCGAAGGATCGGCCCGCTCGGCCGACCTCTGCAGCTTCTCGATCCGCGACAGCTGGCCTCCTGTCGAGTTCATGTCTGTGGCTGTTCCGGGTACCTGCACACCGACGTTATCAGCGGTATCCGGATTACCCATGGCGATGACGGCCTTACCATCCTCGAATCCGTTGAAATCCAGGAGGTAGAGCTTCTTGTTTCCCGTTGCCCCGTCACGCTTGTCGAGTTCGGCCTTCAGGACCTCAAGGTTGTGACGGTTTTCCGGAATGCCGGGGATGGCCTGGTCGCTGCCGCTGACGAAGTTGAGCTGCTGATCCAGCGCAAGCCGATTCGCGTCGTCACGGACCGAGCTGGGCAGGCCGTTCGCCTTGCCGATCTGCTCCGGATACATCGTGGCGTACTCCTGGCGCGATGCCTCGTCGAGGCCCTTCCACCAAGCGGCTGCGTCCTTAGGGTCCTTGGGGATCTGCGGCCCCTTGACGCCCAGGTCCTTCATGGCCTCCTGGGTGTCCGCCGCGGACTCGGCGGACATGTGCTTGTTGGTACGATCCATGATCTCGCCATGGAGTTCCGACAGTGCGTGGTGGCCGTCTGCGCTCGCCTTCCGTGCGTCCTCGATGGCGGTGTTGATCTCCTCCTGGAAGTGCTTCATCCGATCGAGCTTGGTCTGCGCATCGTCCGGCGATTCGTCCACTTCGCAGGAAGCTTCCCCCACGGAGCCGGAGTCATCGACGAGGAAGCCCTCGGATTCCGCGCTCCGCACCGCGTTGCGTAAGTCCGTCTGCGCCTGCTCCATGCGGAACCGAACCGTGTCGATCGCCTTCGAGATGGTCATCGCCTCGGTACGGACCACGTTGATGCGCATCTCGATGTCTTCGAGGAACGCCAGGGCAGCCTTGGCGTCATCCCCTTCCCAGGAGGCATGCAGCGGACCGGTCACCTTTGTACGGTGCTGGTCGAACGCACTGTCCATATCCCGTGAAACCCGCTGCCAGGAGATGGCGGCGGCCGTCATGTCCGCGAAGTCCTGCCTCAGCAGACGCGCGTAGTCGGAAGCCATGACTCATCCAAAGGGGTTGTTGTCGGTGTGCTGGGGAGCGGTGGCCCGGCCGCCTTCCGTGAGGGCTTGCCCCGGGTCGTAGACGGGCATCGCGGGTTTGGCGCGCAGCATGTCGTCGGTACTGGGTGACGGGGTACCGGCTGGCGGCGGCTGATACTCGCCGACGGCCTCACGTACCGGGTCGCTGCCGGACGCGCCTGGGCGTGGCAGTCCGGCGTACACCGATCCTGGGCCGCCCCCAGAGGCGGGGGCAGACATGATCACACCCGCCTTGTCCCCGTCGAAGTCCTCGAAGTCTTGATCAACCATGTCTTCGTTCCACTCATGGTTGTCGGCGGTGTCGCGGAGGTTGGCGGCGCCTTGCAGCAAGCGCTTGTGTAGGCCGTCGAGGGCGGGGTGCCAGGTCTTGCTGATCATGTGCAGCGCCGACGCGACGGACCATCCCTTGGCGGCGTCCGCAGCCTCGCTGGTATCGGTTATGGCCTTCTCGCAGGTTTTCTTGGTGTCATCGGCGATGCCGCTTTGGGCGTGTGCCGAGGCACGTAGTTCGCCCGGTTGGACCGACATTTTTCCGGACAACGCGTTTCCCCCAACTCGTAACTCTGTGCGAAGGAACGCTACCAAGCGGCCGCGCCGCGGAATCAGGGAATCGACGCATGTCGCGCAGGATGGGGAGCGTCCACCGTCCACCCGCTGACAGCTGGGTGGGTACCGTTCTCATGACGAGCGCCAAACCTTCTTGGGAGCATCTTTTATTCGCCTGGCCAGACGGGGGGTTACGGGTGCCTCTCCCAGCTGGCAGGCCCTGGTTTAACGAGGAGCAGTGAAGTCACTTCTCGACGGGTCTCGAAGGCGCCTGCCTTGCGCCGACCTCGGTATCGACGAGTACGGGAGGCACCGCTGAGCGTGGCCCGCGTGTCGGATGTCGAGTTTCCAGGTCGCGCCTGGCAGGCCATTCTCCTCGGTGGCGGCCAGGTAGCTGATGCCCAGTCGGCCGGAGTCGGTAACGAGCTCGGCGATCTTCGCTGCCTGATCCTCGGTCGGCTGTGCGGCGAGGAGGGCCAGGTGGGGCGCCCATTGGGTGGGCTGTGCGGAGCCGGTGCGGCCGGTGACTGGCATTCGGCCCGACCAGCCGCTGGTGGCGAGTTCTGCGGCGACCGACGTGAGGACGGCATTCTGGTCCCCGGGCGTGCCGGTGAGTGAGACGAGTCCGGCGGCGGCTTGGAGGTTCAGCAGCAGGCGCGTGCCGTCGCGGCTGCCGAGGCTGACCAGGCCCGGGTAGGGGGCGGCAGTGCCGGTGTCTGTTTCGTGCGCCGGGATTGGCCTGTTGGATGCGCCAGAACGTCTCGTTCTGGCCGAGCTGCCGTGGCGCTGGGGGCTTGCCTGCGGGATGGGCGAGCTGGAGGTTGAGCTCGCTGTCGGTGAGTCGGGCAACGTGGACGGTCGGCAGGGTGCGCGATTCGGCGGTCAAGGCGGACGCCAGTCCCCTCAGGGCATGGTCGAGATCGCGTGCGGCCTGCGGGTCAGCCCCGATGAGCAGCGCATCGTGGGTATCGGCGGCGACACCCGTGGGCTGGCGAAGCTCTGGGGTGCGGCGGCCCTTGGCGCCCATGGCGGACTGCCGCAGGGCCGTGTGGCGTCGGCGGCCGAGCGCCGCGAGCAGGCCGGCGGCGAGCAGCGGGGCCCCCACGAGGGCCTCGCGGAGGCCGAAGGGCGAGGTGGAGGACGACGAGTTGGGATCGGCGTTCTCGCCACCGGCTTGCATCCCGGCCTTGCCCGGGATGGTCAAGCTGATGCGGTGGCCGGGATTGAGGCAGATCGGGAAGCCGGTGGCGGCGAGGTGATGGCCGGTGGTCTGTTGCCACTGGTGCCAGGTGTCGGAAGTGTGGGTGGGGTGGGTAAAGGCCGGGATGCAGCGGCTGCCGTCGTCCTCGACGACGGTGTAGAGGCCGGTCTGCCCCTCCTGGGCGAACAGGAGGAGCGTGGCGTCGCGGAAGGCCGCGAGGAGCTCCTGCTCGCTGCCATAACCGGTGACGGCGCGCTGCAGGGCTTCGTCCAGAGCGGCGACAGGAGGCGGGAACTCCAACGCCGTCGGCGACGGGCGGTAGTTCGGGTTGTGCTTGAAGGAAACGAGCTGGCCGAAGCTGTCGACGAATCAGCCGCCGACGATGCCGTACGAGGGGACGGGGCTGTGGGGTCGAAGTACGGGTCGATTGCGTACACGTAGCCGCTGCGCTGCTGTGCGGCCTGGGCGCGCAGAGCCTCGGTGACCGGGGGAACGGCGGGGGCAGAGCTGGACGGGGTGGTCACAGCGACTGGCTCCACTGCTCTTCGAAGGCAACCTGCTCGGCGACAGTGGCCAGCGTCTCGCGGGGTGCGGGTTGGAATGTCTGGATGCGATCGGCGCTGGTGGGGCGAAGCCCGGGCGTGAGTCGGTAGACGAGGAAACCCCCGGTCCCACGGCACATCCCGGAGGGCCAGGTGTCGCGACGCGAGCCGTTGACACCCAGGAGCCACCCCTGGGGTTCGATCTGCTCGCGGATGCGGATGAGCGCCTCGAAGCAGTCATCTGCTCTGCCGGTGACATGCCCCCAAGGGCCGTCGGCGATCACGGTGAAATCGCGGTTCCCGCCCTCCCAGCGCAGGACGGCGTCGGCCTGCTGGTCGCCGTTGAAGGCGAGGACTTCGAAACGGTCGGGGACCAGGTAGCCACTCATTTGGCCGCCTTCACCCAGCTCCGGCTCGCCCGCCCGCTCGCCGCCGACCTTCGCCGGCCGTGGCAGAATCCGACCCCGCCCCACAGACTCACCCCCGCCCGCGTCCGCCGCGACTTCCGGCACCTCCCGCCCAAAGGCAACTTGTCCCGCCGGGGCACCGAAAACCTTCCGCCCCGGCCCTGGACGACCGCCCGGACGCAAGAACACCCAGCCCACCCCACGCCACGACGTGCACACAGTCCGCAAGACAGACACCTGGAAACAACAGCAGAAGAAGCCGACGACCCCACGACCTCGCCGCACAGGTTAAAGATCAAGCTAAGGGCTGTCCCGTAACTGCTGGTCACGGGTGAGATGATCATGGTGTGTCTGGTGTGATCACGGCGTCGGAGCCCTCCTGGATAGCCCCGT
>NZ_JBFACE010000092.1:0-5211 GCF_040640655.1 Streptomyces sp. NPDC021749
ACCGAAGGGAAGCGCCCGGAGGAAGCCCGAGAGGGAGTCCAAAGGAAGCGTCCGTTCCTTGAGAACTCAACAGCGTGCCAAAAGTCAACGCCAGATATGTTGATACCCCGTCTACCGGACCGGATGGTCTGGTGACGAGGTTCCTTTGAAAAAACACAGCGAGGACGCTGTGAACCGAGGGATTATTCCTCTCTCGGTTCCGCTCTCGTGGTGTTCGCCCCGATCACGGGGAAGCATTCACGGAGAGTTTGATCCTGGCTCAGGACGAACGCTGGCGGCGTGCTTAACACATGCAAGTCGAACGATGAACCTCCTTCGGGAGGGGATTAGTGGCGAACGGGTGAGTAACACGTGGGCAATCTGCCCTTCACTCTGGGACAAGCCCTGGAAACGGGGTCTAATACCGGATACGACACACGGAGGCATCTCCTGTGTGTGGAAAGCTCCGGCGGTGAAGGATGAGCCCGCGGCCTATCAGCTTGTTGGTGGGGTGATGGCCTACCAAGGCGACGACGGGTAGCCGGCCTGAGAGGGCGACCGGCCACACTGGGACTGAGACACGGCCCAGACTCCTACGGGAGGCAGCAGTGGGGAATATTGCACAATGGGCGAAAGCCTGATGCAGCGACGCCGCGTGAGGGATGACGGCCTTCGGGTTGTAAACCTCTTTCAGCAGGGAAGAAGCGAGAGTGACGGTACCTGCAGAAGAAGCGCCGGCTAACTACGTGCCAGCAGCCGCGGTAATACGTAGGGCGCAAGCGTTGTCCGGAATTATTGGGCGTAAAGAGCTCGTAGGCGGCTTGTCGCGTCGGATGTGAAAGCCCGGGGCTTAACCCCGGGTCTGCATTCGATACGGGCAGGCTAGAGTTCGGTAGGGGAGATCGGAATTCCTGGTGTAGCGGTGAAATGCGCAGATATCAGGAGGAACACCGGTGGCGAAGGCGGATCTCTGGGCCGATACTGACGCTGAGGAGCGAAAGCGTGGGGAGCGAACAGGATTAGATACCCTGGTAGTCCACGCCGTAAACGTTGGGAACTAGGTGTGGGCGACATTCCACGTCGTCCGTGCCGCAGCTAACGCATTAAGTTCCCCGCCTGGGGAGTACGGCCGCAAGGCTAAAACTCAAAGGAATTGACGGGGGCCCGCACAAGCAGCGGAGCATGTGGCTTAATTCGACGCAACGCGAAGAACCTTACCAAGGCTTGACATACACCGGAAAACCCTGGAGACAGGGTCCCCCTTGTGGTCGGTGTACAGGTGGTGCATGGCTGTCGTCAGCTCGTGTCGTGAGATGTTGGGTTAAGTCCCGCAACGAGCGCAACCCTTGTTCTGTGTTGCCAGCATGCCTTTCGGGGTGATGGGGACTCACAGGAGACTGCCGGGGTCAACTCGGAGGAAGGTGGGGACGACGTCAAGTCATCATGCCCCTTATGTCTTGGGCTGCACACGTGCTACAATGGCCGGTACAATGAGCTGCGATACCGCGAGGTGGAGCGAATCTCAAAAAGCCGGTCTCAGTTCGGATTGGGGTCTGCAACTCGACCCCATGAAGTCGGAGTTGCTAGTAATCGCAGATCAGCATTGCTGCGGTGAATACGTTCCCGGGCCTTGTACACACCGCCCGTCACGTCACGAAAGTCGGTAACACCCGAAGCCGGTGGCCCAACCCCTTGTGGGAGGGAATCGTCGAAGGTGGGACTGGCGATTGGGACGAAGTCGTAACAAGGTAGCCGTACCGGAAGGTGCGGCTGGATCACCTCCTTTCTAAGGAGCACTTCTTACCAAGCCTGGCTTGGTCAGAGGCCAGTACATCAGCGAGTGTCTGATGCTGGTTGCTCATGGGTGGAACGTTGACTACTCGGCACTCTTGGGATGGCGAGCGTTAGTACTGCTTCGGCGTGGAACGCGGTTCGTTGGTCAAGGGTGTCGGGCACGCTGTTGGGTGTCTGAGGGCACGGGCTGTTGCTCGTTCCTTCTAGCGCCGGCCCCAGTGAACTCAGCCTTCGGGTTGGGGTGGTGGGTGGCTGGTCGTTGCTTGAGAACTGCACAGTGGACGCGAGCATCTGTGGCCAAGTTTTTAAGGGCGCACGGTGGATGCCTTGGCACCAGGAACCGATGAAGGACGTGGGAGGCCGCGATAGGCCCCGGGGAGCTGTCAACCGAGCTTTGATCCGGGGGTGTCCGAATGGGGAAACCCGGCAGTCGTCATGGGCTGTCACCCGCTGCTGAACACATAGGCAGTGTGGAGGGAACGCGGGGAAGTGAAACATCTCAGTACCCGCAGGAAGAGAAAACAACCGTGATTCCGGGAGTAGTGGCGAGCGAAACTGGATGAGGCCAAACCAGTCACGTGTGATACCCGGCAGGGGTTGCGTGGTTGGGGTTGTGGGAGTTCTCTTGATCGGTCTGCCGGCCGGTCGGCGAGTCAGAAACCGTTGATGTAGGCGAAGGACATGCGAAAGGTCCGGCGTAGAGGGTAAGACCCCCGTAGCTGAAACGTCAGCGGCTTGCTTGAGAACCACCCAAGTAGCACGGGGCCCGAGAAATCCCGTGTGAATCTGGCGGGACCACCCGTTAAGCCTAAATATTCCCTGGTGACCGATAGCGGATAGTACCGTGAGGGAATGGTGAAAAGTACCGCGGGAGCGGAGTGAAATAGTACCTGAAACCGTGTGCCTACAAGCCGTGGGAGCGTCGCGTTGAGTCTTCGGGCTCAACGTCGTGACTGCGTGCCTTTTGAAGAATGAGCCTGCGAGTTTGCGGTATGTTGCGAGGTTAACCCGTGTGGGGAAGCCGTAGCGAAAGCGAGTCCGAATAGGGCGTTGAGTAGCGTGCCCAAGACCCGAAGCGGAGTGATCTAGCCATGGGCAGGTTGAAGCGGAGGTAAGACTTCGTGGAGGACCGAACCCACCAGGGTTGAAAACCTGGGGGATGACCTGTGGTTAGGGGTGAAAGGCCAATCAAACTCCGTGATAGCTGGTTCTCCCCGAAATGCATTTAGGTGCAGCGTCGTGTGTTTCTTGCCGGAGGTAGAGCACTGGATAGGCGATGGGCCCTACCGGGTTACTGACCTTAGCCAAACTCCGAATGCCGGTAAGTGAGAGCGCGGCAGTGAGACTGTGGGGGATAAGCTCCATGGTCGAGAGGGAAACAGCCCAGAGCATCGACTAAGGCCCCTAAGCGTGTGCTAAGTGGGAAAGGATGTGGAGTCGCAGAGACAACCAGGAGGTTGGCTTAGAAGCAGCCACCCTTGAAAGAGTGCGTAATAGCTCACTGGTCAAGTGATTCCGCGCCGACAATGTAGCGGGGCTCAAGCACACCGCCGAAGTCATGTCATTGCAGCAGAAGACCTAACGGTTGTTGTGATGGGTAGGGGAGCGTCGTGTGCCGGGTGAAGCAGCCGTGGAAACGAGTTGTGGACGGTTCACGAGTGAGAATGCAGGCATGAGTAGCGATACACACGTGGGAAACGTGTGCGCCGATTGACTAAGGGTTCCTGGGTCAAGCTGATCTGCCCAGGGTAAGTCGGGACCTAAGGCGAGGCCGACAGGCGTAGTCGATGGACAACCGGTTGATATTCCGGTACCCGCTTTGAAGCGCCAAACATTGAATCAGGCGATGCTAAGTCCGTGAAGCCGCCCTGGATCCTTCGGGTGAAGGGGAGTGGTGGAGCCGACGAACCAGACTTGTAGTAGGTGAGTGATGGGGTGACGCAGGAAGGTAGTCCAGCCCGGGCGGTGGTTGTCCCGGGGTAAGGGTGTAGGCCGTGTGGTAGGCAAATCCGTCACACGTTGAGGCTGAGACCTGATGCCGAGCCGATTGTGGTGAAGTGGATGATCCTATGCTGTCGAGAAAAGCCTCTAGCGAGTTTCATGGCGGCCCGTACCCTAAACCGACTCAGGTGGTCAGGTAGAGAATACCGAGGCGTTCGGGTGAACTATGGTTAAGGAACTCGGCAAAATGCCCCCGTAACTTCGGGAGAAGGGGGGCCATTGCTGGTGATGAGTCTTGCACTCTGAGCTGGTGGTGGCCGCAGAGACCAGCGAGAAGCGACTGTTTACTAAAAACACAGGTCCGTGCGAAGCCGTAAGGCGATGTATACGGACTGACGCCTGCCCGGTGCTGGAACGTTAAGGGGACCGGTTAGCTCCATTTCGGTGGGGCGAAGCTGAGAACTTAAGCGCCAGTAAACGGCGGTGGTAACTATAACCATCCTAAGGTAGCGAAATTCCTTGTCGGGTAAGTTCCGACCTGCACGAATGGCGTAACGACTTCTCGACTGTCTCAACCATAGGCCCGGTGAAATTGCATTACGAGTAAAGATGCTCGTTTCGCGCAGCAGGACGGAAAGACCCCGGGACCTTTACTATAGCTTGATATTGGTGTTCGGTTCGGCTTGTGTAGGATAGGTGGGAGACTGTGAAGCATCAACGCCAGTTGGTGTGGAGTCATTGTTGAAATACCACTCTGGTCGTGCTGGATGTCTAACCTGGGTCCGTGATCCGGATCAGGGACAGTGTCTGGTGGGTAGTTTAACTGGGGCGGTTGCCTCCCAAAGGGTAACGGAGGCGCCCAAAGGTTCCCTCAGCCTGGTTGGCAATCAGGTGTTGAGTGTAAGTGCACAAGGGAGCTTGACTGTGAGACTGACGGGTCGAGCAGGTACGAAAGTAGGGACTAGTGATCCGGCGGTGGCTTGTGGAAGCGCCGTCGCTCAACGGATAAAAGGTACCCCGGGGATAACAGGCTGATCTTCCCCAAGAGTCCATATCGACGGGATGGTTTGGCACCTCGATGTCGGCTCGTCGCATCCTGGGGCTGGAGTCGGTCCCAAGGGTTGGGCTGTTCGCCCATTAAAGCGGTACGCGAGCTGGGTTTAGAACGTCGTGAGACAGTTCGGTCCCTATCCGCTGTGCGCGTAGGAGTCTTGAGAAGGGCTGTCCCTAGTACGAGAGGACCGGGACGGACGAACCTCTGGTGTGCCAGTTGTTCTGCCAAGGGCATGGCTGGTTGGCTACGTTCGGAAAGGATAACCGCTGAAAGCATCTAAGCGGGAAGCCTGCTTCGAGATGAGGGCTCCCTCCCACTTGATGGGGTAAGGCTCCCAGTAGACGACTGGGTTGATAGGCCAGATATGGAAGCGCCGTAAGGTGTGGAGTTGACTGGTACTAATAGGCCGAGGGCTTGTCCTCAGTTGCTCGCGTCCACTGTGT
>NZ_JBFACE010000093.1:0-3937 GCF_040640655.1 Streptomyces sp. NPDC021749
GGGAGTCGAACCGGAAGACGACCACCCAGTGCTCCTGGACGCCCTCCACCGGCCGGAACAGCTCGGAACCCATGAAGCCCGGCGCCTTCTCCTGCACTTTGAGCGTCTTCTCCTGCCAGGTGAGGAATTTCTGCTCGTACCCGGGCTTCACCTCATGGGAGATGACGGCCGTGACCATCGCGGGAGCCACTTCCGCCGGGCTGCCGCCGTGGAGGACCTCCTGCGTGGGCGGTCCGTCGAAAAATTCGTGTGCCTCATCGAGCAATTCCCGGCGCCGGTCAGAGGCCAACCAGGCTGTCAGGTGGTCCATACCGGAGAAGCGGAATACGGCCACCCATTCGTTCTTCTCGCCTGCGCCGGGCGGGTAGACCTCGGCGCCCACGAAACCCTCGAATTCGCGAGCGGCCTGGTTCGTCCTGTCCTGCCAGCGCTGGTACTCGTCGGTGCGGCCCTCACGCACCTTCTGCGAGGTCACGACGGTGGCAGTGTCGGCCGCGGCGCTACGGCTTGCACGAGCACTCACCTGCAGTAGCCTATACATGAGAGATTTATAGGGCAAATGGAAATTACTGGATGGGGGGGCTCTCGGTGCTTTCAGCGCTTTCCCATCACCGTCTTCCGCACCGACTTCACCACATTGCCTTCTACTTCCTTGCCTTCTACTTCCTGCCTGCTGACTTACGCCTTCTGGCTTCCGCATTCTTCTGCGCTTACGTGACCTGCACGAAGGAATCGATGCCGATCGGAGAACCGGGCAATGGAACACAAAGAACTCATGGCCGAGGCGGTACGACTCGCGACCGAGTCCGTGGAAAAGGGCTGGGGTGGCCCGTTCGGCGCGGTGCTCACGCGTAACGGGGACATCATCGCCCGCGGGCAGAACCGCGTGCTGTTGACCGGAGACCCCACGGCACACGCCGAGGTGGAAACCATCCGCAAGGCCGTACAGCTCCTCAACCCCGAGGCCCCGTCCATCTCTGAAGAGCACCAGAACGAGAGCACGCTGGAATACGTGCCACGTGAGGAGGGCTCACCGGACCCGGTCCCCGAACGAGCCCGCATGCTGCAGGGCTGCTCGATCTACATCAGCGGCGCGCCGTGCCCGATGTGCATGAGCGCCATCTACTGGTCGCGGATCGGCGCGGTGTACTTCAGCTGCGATCTGGAGCAGACCCGGAAGATCGGCTTCGACGACTCGTTCCAGTACGAGGACTTCGGGAAACCGCTCGACCAGCGTCGGATAAAGATCGAGCAGATCTATCCCGAGATGGGCAGCCGCGCCTACGAGGCATGGTCAAGCCGGCCCGACCGGCATCCCTACTGAGCCCACCAGGGGCACCGGCCTCCAGCTGCCTCAGTGACCGGCATGCCCTCAACTGCGCCCGGCCAACCGGCCGTTCGCATACGAGGGGACGAGGGGGCCGGAGGGTGAAGGCGCGGTCAGGGAAGGACAGTGAGCGCCGCCCGGCGCCGTGACGCCGGGCGGCGCAGACGATGCCGCACGCGGTCCGCGTGCCTGGGCTGTCACGGGACGCGGAAGCCCCGAAAGGTCACGGGCTTGCGGGTGCGGAAGCCGAGCCGCTCGTAGAGGGCGATGGCGCCGGTGTTCGTCTCGGCCACGTGCAGGAAACACCGTTCGTTGCGCGCCTCGATACGCGCGATGAGCGCGCTGACCAGGTGTGCGGCGTGGCTGCGTCCGCGTGCCTCGGGAGCGGTGCAGACGGCGCTGATCTCGGACCATCCCGGGGGCCGGAGCCGTTCACCCGCCATGGCCACCAACGTGCCGTGGTCGCGAATGCCGAGATAGGTGCCGAGTTCGTGGGTGCGTGGCCAGAAGGGCCCCGGTCGGGTCCGGGCGACGAGTTCGAGCATCTCGGGCACCTCGTCCGGGCCCAGTTCGACGACGTCGGTGCCGGAAGCCGGCCGGCCCGTGGACGGCCGGATCGCGGCCGGCTGCGGAGTAGCCGGCGAGTACCGGAGTGCCCTTCGGGAGGACGGTCCCGTCCACGGTCGGGCTCCGCACGGGATAAGCGCGCTGACCGGCCGTCCGGGCGGGGGCGCTGTGTCACCCCACCCCTCTCCCGTCGCCGTTCCTACTGTGCGTCCTTGTTGGCCTTGAGTTTCTGCCACACGGTGCCGAGGGCGGCGAGGTCGTTCTCGTCGAGGAGGTCGGTGAACACGGGCGCCAAGCAGGCGCGGCGGGTGTCGTCGGCCTCCTCGAAGAGCCGGCGGCCTTCCGGAGTGAGCGCGACCTCGATGGAGCGGGCGTCATGCGTGGAGGGCGTGCGGGTGACCAGCCCGCGGCTCTGCAGGGCGTCGACGACCCGGGACACCTGGCTGCGGCTGAGCATGGTGCTGTTGCCCAGGACGGAGGCGGGGACCGGGTCCGGGCTGGAGGCGAGCCAGAGCATCACCTCGAACCATGAGACCGGGAGGCCGTGCGCCTTGCTGAGGGCGCGGTCGACGCGCTCGGTCAGCACCGTTCCGGCCCAGACCAGCCCGTAGAAGGCGTGGTCAGCCACGGGCATCTCGGCCTGGGTGAGCTTCTTCTTCGCCATGCGCCCAGCCTACCGGTTTGCGTGTGCGCACACATAATGCTTAAGGTGTGTGTACACGCACTTAAATCGCTCCAGTCTCTGGAGCCGAAAGGTCTGCCATGTCTTCCCACGCTGTTCCCCAGGCTTCCGCGACCTCCAAGGTCGTCCTGATCACCGGCACGTCCTCCGGCATCGGCCTCGCGGCCGCCGTCGCCGCCGGCCGGGCCGGATGGCGCGTCGTGGCGACGCTGCGCAATCCGGGCCGGGCCGATGCGCTGCGCACCGCCGCGGCAGAGGCCGGGGTGGAGCTCGACGTCCGGCGGCTCGACGTCGTCGACGAGGCGTCCGTCGCCGCGGTGGTCGACGGGGTGATCGCCGACTACGGCAGGCTCGACGCGGTGATCAACAACGCCGGCGCCGGACACCTCGGCACGCTGGAGAACGAGAGCGTCAACGAGGTGCGCAAGGTGATGGAGGTCAACTTCTTCGGTGTGCTCCACGTCTCGAAGGCGGCCCTTCCCCACCTGCGTGCCTCCGGGGGCCGTCTGATCACCGTCACCAGTGTCGGGGGAGTGGTCGGCCAGCCCTTCAACGAGGCATACTGCGCGGCCAAGTTCGCGGTCGAGGGCTTCATGGAGAGCCTGGCGCCCGTGGCGGCCCGGCTCGGGGTTCAGGTGTCCGTCGTCGAGCCCGGGGCCGTGGCGACCGAGTTCGTGAACAACATCGGCGTCGACCTGGAGGCCGAGGTAGCCGCCGCCGGCGCCTACGCCGACGCCCTGCAGGCCTACTTGGACCGTACCGTCGCCCAGTTCCAGGGCGGCAACGCGCAGACCCCGGCCGAGGCGGCCGAGGCCGTGATGGAAGCCCTGGAGGCCGAGCGGCCCGCGTTCCGCATCCAGACCTCCGACTGGGCGCGCGGTTTCACCGGCACCAAGCTCACCGACCTCGACGGCTCCGCGGTCCTCGGCCTCACCGGAGGATGGGTGGGCTGAATCGGCACGGCGGCCCGGTGCGAGACCTTCGGCCGGCTCGCCCCGAGGTAGGCGCCCCTGCGGTGGTCAGGCCGGCGAGCTGTTTGGCTGCGCTGCCCGAAGCCAGTCGGCGTGCACCGGCCTCGCATGAGTCGCCGTACCCATGCCGCAGGGGCGGGATGGGCGGCCTCCCGGCTCGGGGAGCCCGCCGCCCTCGCCGCGTAGACCACCGGCGGCATCACCCCGACAGGGTCCAGCAAGCCCCTCCAGAGGCAAATGCAGCATTTCCTGCCCGATTTCGGGCAGGAAATGTGGACGTCCCATGGCGGCCGCCCTAGGGCGCGTATCGAGTCGTGATCAATCTGTGTGATGTGCCTTCGTGGCACGGCCTGGTCCGGTAGACCGTCGTATGTGACGCGAGTGCAACTG
>NZ_JBFACE010000094.1:0-3806 GCF_040640655.1 Streptomyces sp. NPDC021749
TTTCATTCGGCGTTGATGGACCCGATGTTGGAGGAGTTTCGTCGGGTTGCTGAGGGTGTGGAGTATGGGCGGCCGCGTGTGCCGGTGGTGTCGAATGTGACCGGTGCGGTGGCTGGGTTTGAGGAGTTGGGCAGTGCCGGGTATTGGGTGCGGCATGTGCGGGAAGCGGTGCGTTTCGCCGACGGGATACGAGCTGCCCGCACGCTCGGGGCGGATACGTTCTTGGAGATCGGTCCTCATGCTGTTTTGACGGGGATGGCCGGCCAGTGCCTCGATACAGAGGATGCAGAGGATTCAGACGGTGCTGATGTGGCGTTCGTGCCTGTCCTGCGGCGTGACCGGCCGGCATCGCAGACCTTCACCACCGCACTCGCCACCCTGCACACCCGTGATGCAGAACTCGATGCCGCCGCGCTCCACTCAGGCACCGATGCCCGGCGGATCGACCTGCCCACATACCCCTTCCAGCGCCGTAGCTACTGGGCGACCGGTTCGGTGCCTGGTGCCACCGGCACCTCGGCCGCGGCCCGCTTCGGGCTCGTATGGAAGGACCACCCCTTCCTCAGCGGCGCGACGCCGATAGCCGGTTCCGATTCGCTGCTCCTCACCGGCAGGGTGGCGCCCTCCGCGTACCCGTGGCTGGCCGACCACGCCATTTCCGACACGGTGCTGCTCCCCGGAACGGCGATCGCCGACCTGCTGCTGAGGGCCGCCGACGAGGTGGGCGCGGGCGGTGTGGAGGAACTCATGCTCCATGCGCCCCTGCTCCTCCCCGAACAGGGCGGACTGCAGCTCCAGGTGCTGGTCGAGGCGGCCGATGAACAGGGCCGTCGCGCCGTCTCGCTCGCCGCACGCCCCGAGAGGCCGGGCCGGGACGGCGAGGCGCCGGAGTGGACCAGGCACGCGGAGGGTGTTCTCGCGCCCGAAGGCCCGGTCGCACCGGAGACCGGATGGGCCGTGGGGACCTGGCCGCCGCCCGGGGCCGAGCCGGTCGACGTCGAGGAGCTGTACGAGGGGTTCGCCGCGGACGGCTACGGCTACGGCCCGGCCTTCACCGGGCTGTCCGGGGTGTGGCGCCGTGGCGAGGAGCTCTTCGCCGAGGTGCAGCTGCCCGACGCGATGGCGAACGGCGACAATTTCGGCATTCATCCGGCCCTCTTCGACGCGGCCCTCCATCCATGGCGTGCCGGCGGGCTGCTGCCCGACACGGACGGCACCACCCTGGTGCCGTTCTCCTGGCAGGGCATTGCTCTCCACGCCACCGGAGCCGAGACACTGCGGGTCAGGCTGGCGACGGCGGGTGACGGTGCCGACGCCGCCTTCTCGGTGCAGGCCGCCGACCCGGCAGGCCGGCCCGTCCTCACCCTGGACGCGCTGCTGCTTCGCCCGGTGGCCCTGGGCGCGGACAGCGCGTCGGCGCCGGGGCCGCTGTACCGCGTCGACTGGCAGCCGGTGCCGCAGCAGGCAGTCGCCCCCGGCGCCCGTGGCTGGACGGTCCTCGGGCCCGCCGCGAGCGGAACGGCGACGGTGGAGGCGGCACAGCAGGAGAGCGCGACCCTGCGCGCCCTGCCCGGCGCGCAGCCCGCTGTCCACGCCGACCTCACCGCTCTGCGCGCCGCCCTGGCCGGCGGAACCGCCGTTCCCGGGCTGGTAGTGGTGCCGCCCACCGGCACCCACCTCGTCGTGCCGGACGCGGGTACGGGCAGGGGCGCGGAGGCGGGTGCCGCCGGCTGGGGCGACGACCCCGTGCGCGCCGCCCTTGGGCGCGGCCTGGCCCTGGTACGGGAGTGGACCGAAGACGAACGCCTGGTGGGCGCCCAGCTTGCCGTCCTCACTCGGGGCGCGGTCGAGGCCCGGCCCGACGACGTGCCGGACCTGGCCGGTGCAGCCCTGTGGGGGCTGCTCCGCTCCGCGCAGTCGGAGTACCCCGACCGCTTCACCCTCGTCGACCTGGACGACTCCCCCGAGTCCTGGGCTGCCCTGCCCCAGGCTCTGGCGGCGGGAGAGCCACAACTCGCCCTGCGCGCCGGGACCGTACTCGCTCCGGCTCTCGTACCGATCACCGACCCTGCGACGGCCGAGACCTCGGCCGCGACCTCGGCCGCGGCCTCGGTGGTGAGCGGCGCGTCGACAGCGACCGATGCTCCCGCTGAGGACGCCGCATTCGATGCCGACGGCACCGTACTGATCACCGGCGCCACCGGCGCCCTGGGGCGACGGGTGGTCCCGCACCTGGCGCGTCAGCACGGTGTGCGGCATATGCTCCTGGTCAGCAGGCGCGGCCCGGACGCCCCCGAAGCCGCCCTCCTGGCGCGGGAGCTCGCCGACCTGCAGGTCACCGCGACCTTCGTGGCATGCGACCTCGCCGACCCCGCGGACATCCGGAAGGCCATCACCGCGGTGCCGCCGGCGCACCCGCTGACCGGTGTCGTGCACACCGCCGGCATGCTGGACGACGGAGCCCTCGCCGGCCTGACACCGGCGCGGCTCGACACCGTCCTCCGGCCGAAAGCCGACGCCGTACGGAACCTGCACGAGGCCACTCTCGACCAGCCGTTGCGCGCGTTCGTCCTGTTCTCCGCCGCGGCCGGGCTCCTGGGCCGCCCGGGGCAGGGCTCCTACGCGGCGGCCAACGCGGTCCTCGACGCGTTTGCGCGGCACCGTCGTGCGGCCGGGCTGCCTGCCGTGTCCCTGGCCTGGGGACTGTGGGACGAACGGGTGGGCATGGCCGGCGGCCTGGACGACGTGGCACTCCGTCGGCTGCGCCGCGAGGGCATCGCGGCCATGCCGCCCGAGCAAGGCCTTGACCTGCTCGACCTGGCCCTGACCACGTACCGGGATGGGCCCCCGGTCCTCGTCCCGCTCCTCCTCGACGGTGCCGCCCTGCGCCGTACGGCCAAGGAGCACGGCGCGGCCACGGTGCCACCGTTGTTGCGTGGCCTGCTGCCCGCGGCCCTGCGCCGCGGGAGCAGCGGCACCGGCACCGCGGCGGCGGCAGCCGACCGGCGAGGCAAGGGCGCGGAGCCTGTCGCCGGACGCGTCGCGCGGATCGTGGCGCTCCGGGGAGATGAGCGGTCCGCGGCCCTGCTGGACCTGGTCACCGAGCAGGTCGCCGAGGTGCTCGGTCATGCGTCGGCCGCCGAAGTCGACCCCGAACGTCCCTTCCGGGACATCGGCTTCGACTCGCTGGCGGCGGTGGAGTTGCGCAACCGCCTCGGTCGCCTGGTCGACCTGCGGCTGCCGACCACACTCGCCTTCGACCGCCCCACGCCGAAGGAGGTGGCCGAGTGGATCGAAGGGGAGTTGCCCCGCCCCGCCGGTTTGCCGGCCGATTCTTCCGCGCTGGAGGGGATCGACGAACTCGCCCGGGCCGTCGCCCTGCTGAGCCCGGACGACGCCGGGCGAGCCGAGGTGCGGCAGCGGCTCATCGGGCTGCTGGCCGAGCTCGACACCTCCGGGCACGGCACCGCCGGCCCCCGGGACCGCACCGCCCCCGCCGCTGCCGAGAGCACCCAGGCGACTGTGGCGGGCCGGCTTGACGAGGCGACTGACGACGAGATCTTCGCCTTTCTGGACGAGCAGCTGTGACCGCACCGTGGACCGACCGCATGCCGAGGAGTTGGTGGCAGCAATGACCGCCGAGAACGACAAGATCCGCAGCTATCTGAAGCGTGCCACCGCCGAACTGCACAAGACCAAGTCCCGCCTGGCCGAGGTCGAGTCGGCGAGCCGGGAGCCGATTGCGATCGTGGGTATGGCCTGTCGTTATCCGGGTGGGGTGGCGTCGCCGGAGGACTTGTGGGAGC
>NZ_JBFACE010000095.1:0-3789 GCF_040640655.1 Streptomyces sp. NPDC021749
GGTACGGCTCGATGAACTCCCACTCAGGGTCGGTCAGTTGCACTCGCGTCACATACGACGGTCTACCGGACCAGGCCGTGCCACGAAGGCACATCCCACAGATTGATCACGACTCGATACGCGCCCTAGCCGCGGACATCTGGAGCCTGGGCGCCTCCCTGATCTGGTGCTGGACCGGCCACCGCCCCGTCGCCTACGACGACGCCACCGACCGGCTGGAGAAGCTGGCCGTGATCGCCAAGGGCACCACCACCGCGCTGCGCGACATGCGGCCATGGCCGTTCCCCGAGTTCGAGGACGCCGTCACCGCGTGCCTGGCACCCGACCCCGCCGCCCGGCTCACCGCAAAGGAGCTGACCGCCGCATGGTGACCCTCCGCGCCCTGGCCCTCAACGACGCCAAGGCCCTCACCCGCATCTACAGTGGCGCCTCCGTCCGACACACCACCGGCCAGGAACTCACCCTCGCCCAGGCGCAGCAGAAGGTCCAAACGGCCCTCGCCAGAGCCGCCGAGACACCGCGCGCGCAGTGGAGCTGGGCCATCGTCGACACCGACGAGATGATCGGCCTGATCGCGCTGCGGCGACGAACCCCGTCCATGGGCACCCTCAGCTACATCCTCCGCGAGGACACCTGGGGCAACTGCTACGCAACCGAAGCCACCAGGCACGTCGTCCAGTTCGCCTTCACCACCGCCGGCCTCGAACGCCTGGAGGCCATGCACCATCCCGCCAACCCAGCCTCCGGCCGCGTCCTAGCCAAAGCCGGGTTCACCCACACCGGCACATCCAACCGGCCCGCCGAGGACGGAACCGCCATGGCCTACGAGGTGTACGCATTGCCGTTGCTCTGAGCCCCGCTCCCTCGGCGCCCGGTGTGGCCGGAGTCGTGAACCGCGTTCGATAAACGATCACGTTTGACTTTGGTCATGTCCCGGTTCGGGTAGGACCACGAAGGTAAATCGCCCTCCAAACCGGCGTTCCGGACTCGTTAAGATCCTTTCCTGACTGCCGCCCCCGTCGTACGACTGAACACTTGTGTGCATTCGAACAGGGGGAGAGGGATGAGCGGGCAGTTCGGGGTTGACCCGTCGACACTGACGGATCTGGCAGGGACATTCGATCGGGAGGCGAATGCGCTGACCAAGCCGATCAATGAGTTCGTGGCAACATCGATGGAGATCGGCGAGGCTTTCGGCATCCTCGGTGCCTGCGACGGCGCGGCGGACAAGTACCGCAAACTGATGAGTAGCACCACCAAGGCGCTGGGGCACCTTCCCGATGTGCTCTCCAGCGACGCCGACCGGCTGCGGATCAATGCGTCCCACTACCAGGAGGCGGACCAGGTCGCCATCGGCCACCTGCACTCCGTGACCCGGCAACAGGGGGCGTGACGTGAGCATCAACAGCTGGATAGACGGCAAGGTCCTGGAGATCCTCGAAGCATTCGGCGTGGAACTGCCCGGCGGCGACGGCGGCACGCTCCGCTCGATCGCCCATGGCTGGGACTCCATGGGGACCGCGTTAACCAATACGGTTCGGGCCCTCGACGCCGCCGTCGACGGCGTCGACAAACAAGGTTGGCACGGCGCCGCCCGTGACGCCTTCGAGAAGCACTGGCAGGACCAGAAGAAGACCATCACCGATGTCGCGAAGAACTTCCATCACGTTGCCGATGGACTACGGGACTTCGCCGACGAGATCGACAAGATCAACGAAGAGATCATCGATATCTGCGTTCAGATAGCGGAGATGGAGGTGCTCGGTGCTGCGCTGTCCGTCTTCACCGGCTTCGTCTCCGATCTCGTCGCCAACGCGGCCGTGGCCGAGAAGGTCGCCAAGATCGTGAACCTGGTCAAGCTGTTCACCTCGGCGGCGGAGAAGGTGGCGGCACTGCTGGAGCGCTTCGCGGGGCTCGGCGCCGAAACTGCGGCGACACTGGAGAAGGTGCTCACCGCGGTGGCCAGGTTCAGCGCCAAGTTCCTCACGAAGGGCGCGGAGAGCTTCGCCACGAACTTCGTCGCTGACTCGGGAAGCTTGATGCTCAACCAGGCACTCAACGGTCAGCCGATAACGGTGGGCGAAGACTTCGCTGCCGGCGGCAAGGCCGCCCTGGGCACGGCCGTGTTCACGGCGGGCGGAGCCTCACTGGCGCAGGGTGCCCACCTCACGGGGGCGTTCGGCAAGGTGCTCAGCGGCGAGGGCCGGGCCGGCAACGCAGCCAACGGTGCGCTCGGCAACATCGCTGGCGGTCTCACCGTCGATGGGTGGGACGGAAAGAACGGCGAGACCATCGCATGGGATGCGGGAACGAACGCAGTCACCGGAGCTCTTGGTAACCGCGCCGGTGATCACTTCCTCGGCAAGATGGAGGGACATCACCTCGGCGGCGAGCACGTCCGTGAAGAGGACAGGTACAAGGACGCGGCATACCGGAACGGCTTCGGCACCGGCCTCAACACGGCGATCTACGAAGCGGGCTCCGGGATCGAGTCGGATGCGCAGAACTTGGCCAAGGAAGCACAGAAGGGGGACGAGTGACCCGTGACCGGTGAGCCCGGCGGCGTGACCCTGGCAACAGTCATACACATCGACCCCAACCATCCAGATCCCGGCTGGTCCCCCTTCTTCCTGGCGCTCCTGGGGATCGCTGGCTGCCTGGTTGTCGCTACCGGCGTCGCCGTGACCATCGCCCTCTTGCGCGTCAAGGGCCACAAGAGCTGGGGCAACTATGTGATCGGGCCAGTCATCTTAGTCATCGGCCTCGCCGTCACCATCGCCGGTTTCGGCTTCGCCTTCGGGCTGCTGTAGAGGGGGAGGGGTGAGCCGTCCGTGGAGCCGTGCGGGCGGCCCGGCGCCGCGGCCGACGTTTCGCTTCCAGCGCGGTGGTGTGGAAGGCGTGCGTCAAACCCTTGGCCAGGCGGAGGCATCCTGCGCGCATCCACGGCGGACTGAGGCAGCAGAAATCCCGGGCTTCGACGGGCCCAGGACTCGGTGAGCGGGCCTCTGGCGCTCGCGTGGCCCGTTGTCCTGTACCCGGCTCCGTCGTTGAAGGGGTCTTCAAGTCCCCCGCGAACACACGTGGCCCCGACCGGGCGAACCGGTTGGGGCCACACTGTTGAGCACGGCGGTTTGGTTGGTCAGATGCCGCTGGCGTCGATCAGCCAGTACTGGCCGCGCCAGACGGTGATGTTCTGCGGGTTGTGGTCGACGCTGCGGGTACGGCGTCGACCACACCGCTCGTCGACGATGCTTGCGGCACGAACCGCCCGTCGCCGTGGCGCCGCGGAGAAGGCTGGGTGGACCTCCCACCGCAGCCCGTCGCGTCAGGCGCGGATCTGTACGTGGTAGCCCCGATCGTCGATCTCGCGCAGGACGCTGACGGCGAGCATGAGCGCGGTCACCGCGTTCGCAGTGGTGTACTGGACGACGCTGGCCGCGTGGGAAGTGGCGTGCCGGTTGAAGCCCTTCGGCACGGGCTGGGTGTGCCAGAACTCGTCCAGCCATGACTTTCCCGCGATCTTTCGACGTTTCCCCTTGACACCGTCCGCTACCACTGGGGAGACGGCCCGCGCTGGGCATCCGATGCGTGGTGGCGGAGGGGAGATCTCTCCCTCCCAGCGCGCCGTGCATCATCACCGTGCGTGAGGGAGATGCGAGGTGCGGGCGATGCCGCGCGCTCTGGCGTTGCGGTGCGTTCCACCGGGTGGGAGTGGACGACACTTGGCGCACCGGGCGGAGAGTAGAGCCCATCGTGAAGCGCATCGGCTGCGCGGTGGAGTCCACGCGG
>NZ_JBFACE010000096.1:0-3487 GCF_040640655.1 Streptomyces sp. NPDC021749
TCAGACGGTGCTGATGTGGCGTTCGTGCCTGTCCTGCGGCGTGACCGGCCGGCATCGCAGACCTTCACCACCGCACTCGCCACCCTGCACACCCGGGGCCTACCGGTACCGCCGATGCCCTCGATGCCTGCCGCCCGGCGGATCGACCTGCCCACATACCCCTTCCAACGGAACCGCTACTGGCTGGCGGCCCCGCCGCGGCCCACGTCCGGCGGGGTGTCGGCGGCCGGTCAGCGCGCGGTGGAGCATCCGGTGCTCGCCGCCGCCGTGGAACTCCCCGGCGCCGGCACCGAGGTGTGGACCGGCCGGATCTCCGCCGCGGACCTCCCCTGGCTCGCCGACCACCTGGTGTGGGACCGCGGAGTGGTCCCCGGGGCCGCCCTGCTGGAGTTGGTGCTCCAGGTGGGAAACCGGATCGGACTACCCCGCGTTGCCGAACTGACGTTTGAGACCGCGCTGGCCTGGGCCGCGGACACCCCGCTCCAGATCCGGGTCGTCGTGGACGCTGCCTCCGGCCCCGAGGGGGCCCGTGAGGTGAGCCTCCACTCTCGGCCCGAACCCGTCGCCCGCACCCCGCACCCCGCTGGATCCCCGCACCCGGCGGCGGAGCACGGCGACAACGGCTGGACCCGGCACGCTTCCGGTGTGCTCGCTCCGGCCGCCGACCACTCCCACGACTCGGACCGAGCCGGCCCCAGCGCCTTCGCCGAACTCACTGGTGCCTGGCCGCCCGCCGGCGCCGAGCCTCTCGACATCGCCGCACAGTACTCGCTCTTCGCCGCGGCCGAAGTGCGCTACGAAGGCGCCTTCCGCGGGCTGCGCGCGGCGTGGCGCCGCGGCGACGAGATCTTCGCCGAAGTGCGGTTACCCGATGCGCACGCTGCCGACGCCACCCGCTACGGGGTGCACCCCGCCCTGCTCGACGCGGCCCTCCACCCCATCGCGCTGCTCGACCCGTTGGGCGACGGCGGACACGGCTTGCTGCCGTTCTCCTGGACCGATGTTCAGCACTACGGGGCCGGCGGACACGCACTCCGGGTACGGGTGGCTGCCGCCGACGGCGGCGCGGTGTCGCTCTCCGCGGCGGACCGCGAGGGTACCCCCGTGCTCGCCGCCCGCTCCCTAGCACTGCGCCGCATCGCCGCGGACCGGCTGCCCGCCGCCCCCGTCGCTCCCCTGTACCGCATGGGCTGGCTGCCGCTCCCCGAGCGAGTGCCCGCCGCCACGGCCGCGCGCTGGGCCGTCGTCGGGCCGGCGGCCGAAGCCACCGCGGCCGGGCTGCGCGCCGTCGGCGTCGACGCCCGTGCCCATGTGTCCCCCCTCGGCGAGCCGCTGCCGCCGGAGGCCGGTACGGACGCCGAGGTGTACCTCCTCGACCTGACCGCGGTCGGCCGCACGGCGCCCCACGGTGGGCTCCCGGACGAGGTGCGCGCGACGGTGCGCCGGGCCCTGGAAGCCGTGCAGGCCCCGCTCGCCGGCACCGATCCCCTGACGGACGCTCGTACGGACACCCCTACCGGCGGCTCGCGGGTCGTCGTCCTCACCCGGGGAGCGGCCGGCCCGGAGGGCGGCGCGGCCGATCCGGCGGGCGCCGCTGTCTGGGGGCTGGTCCGGGTCGCCCAGACCGAGCAGCCCGGCCGCTTCACCCTGGTCGACATCGACGGGTCGAAGGCGTCGCTGCGGACCCTGGCCGGCCTGCCGACCGCGGACGCCGCTCAGATCGCGGTGCGCGACGGACGCGCCACCGTCCCCCGCCTCGTACCGGTGGTCGACACCGACGGAACCGGTGCCGGGGAGCCGGTCGAGACGCTGGACCCCAACGGCACCGTGCTGATCACCGGAGGTACCGGAGCACTGGCCGCGGAGACCGCACGGCACCTGGTGGAACGACACAAGGCAGGTCGGCTCCTGCTCGTCAGCAGGCGCGGCGCGGAGGCGCCGGGTGCCGCCGAACTCGTTGCGGAACTCACCGCCTTGGGCGCCGAGGTCACCGTCCGGGCCTGTGACGTAGCTGACCGCGACGCACTGCGCCGCCTGCTCGGTGAGGTGCCCGCCGAGCACCCCCTGAGCTGTGTGGTGCACACCGCCGGTGTGCTCGACGACGGTGTGCTCACCGCCCAGACGACCGAGCGGATCGACGCCGTGCTGCGCCCCAAGGTCGACGCCGCCGTCCACCTGGATGAGCTGACCCGTGAACTCGGCCCGGTGCCCTTGGTGTTGTACTCCTCGGTCTCGGCCGCCCTGGGCAGTGCCGGCCAGGCCGGGTACGCCGCGGCCAACGCGTTCCTGGACGCGTTGGCCGCCCGCCGGCGCGCCGCCGGGAACCCCGCACTGTCGCTCGGCTGGGGCTGGTGGACCGGTGCGGGCATGGCCACCGGTCTGGAGGGCGCGGACGCCGCGCGCATCCGGCGCTCCGGTATCGTCCCGCTCGCCCCCGGGGACGCGCTGGAGCTGCTCGACCGGTCACTGGCCCGGCCCGAGCCCGCGCTGCTGCCGGTACGGCTGGACCTGCCCGCCCTGCGCGCCGCGGCCCGCGCCACCGTGCCGCCGGAGGTGCTGCGCGATCTCGCCGGTGTCCCGGGCGATGCCGGGGCCGCGCCGGGTGCCGGCGGACGGGTCGGCGACGGCCAACGGTCGCCCGGCCTGGCCAGCCCGGCCGAGGCACTGGCGGCCCGGCTCGCGCCGCGCTCCGCAGCCGAGCGCACGGCCGTCCTGCTCGACCTGGTGCGTGCCGAGGTCGCGGCGGTGCTGGGCCACGGCGACCCCGCCGCGGTGGGTGCCGGCCGGTCCTTCAAGGACGCCGGATTCGACTCCCTCACCGCCGTCGACCTCCGCAACCGACTGAACGCGCGCACCGGGCTGCGACTGCCCGCGACGCTCGTGTTCGACCACCCCACACCGTTGTCCCTCGCCGAGCTGCTGCGTGAGGACCTGGAGGCAGCCGGCCTGGCGGGGCCCACCGGTCCGGCGGCGGGCCAACCGGCCGGCCCCGAGGACCTGTCCAGCGCGCTCGACCGGTTGGAGGCCAGCCTCACTGCAACCGACAACGGCGACGCCCGCGCCGCCGCCGCGCGGCGGCTGCGCAGCCTGCTGGCCACGCTCACCGCCGGCTCAGGCGACCACGCGGTGCAGGGCACCGGCGAAAGCCCCGGGGGCCCCGGCGAAGGGGTGCTCGACCGCCTCCGTTCGGCCTCCGACGACGACCTGTTCGACCTTCTCGACAGCGATTTCCAGTGAGCCAGACGGCGTCGCGCGCCGGCCACTCGACCGCTTCCACCCCTGACCCCTGACATGACGCAGAGGAGAACCGTGTCTGCAACGAACGAGGAGAAGCTGCGGGAGTACCTTCGGCGCGCGATGGCCGACCTGCACAGCACGCGCGATCGGCTGCGCGAGGTCGAGTCGGCGAGCCGGGAGCCGATTGCGATCGTGGGTATGGCCTGTCGTTATCCGGGTGGGGTGGCGTCGCCGGAGGACTTGTGGGAGC
>NZ_JBFACE010000097.1:0-3102 GCF_040640655.1 Streptomyces sp. NPDC021749
ACCCGATGACCGTTGCGCAACGCGTCCGACAGTCGCTCCACCAGCAGCACACCGGCACCCTCAGCCCAAGCAGTACCGTCGGCGCCCTCCGCGAACGCCTTGCACCGCCCGTCCGAGGCCAGCCCACGCTGCCGGGAGAACTCCACGAACACCGTTGGCGTCGCCATCACCGTCACACCACCGGCCAACGCCATATCGCACTCACCCCGGCGCAGCGACTGCACCGCCAGATGCAGCGCCACCAGCGACGACGAACACGCGGTATCCACCGTGAGCGCCGGCCCCTCCAAACCCAAGGAGTAAGCAACCCGGCCGGAGACCACGCTTCCGAGGTTTCCGGTGAGCACATGACCGCCGTAGGTTTCGGCCGCGTCCCCCAACTGGGCGGCGTAGTCCTGCTGGGAGATGCCGGTGAAGACTCCGGTGCGGGTACCGCGCAGCGCAGCCGGCACCATCCCGGCCCGCTCCAACGCCTCCCACGACGTCTCCAGCAACAACCGCTGCTGCGGATCCATCGCCGCCGCCTCACGCGGCGAAACACCGAAGAACTCCGCATCGAACTCGGCCGCCTCGTGCAGAAAACCCCCCTCCCGCACATAGCTCTTCCCCGGCACGCCCGGCTCCGGGTCGTAGAGTCCCTCAAGGTCCCAGCCCCGGTTGGCAGGCAACGGGGAGAGCGCATGCCCGCCTCCGGCCACCAGGCCCCACAGGTCCTCCGGCGACGCCACCCCACCCGGGTAACGACAGGCCATCCCCACGATCGCAATCGGCTCGCGGTCGTCGGCCGAGGCCCGGGTGTGGGTGTTCGCGGCGAGCGGTGCTTCGTTGTCGGCACCGAACAGTTCGTCGTGCAGATGGTCGGCCAGGGCGTTCGGGCTCGGATAGTCGAACAGCAGGGTGCTCGGCAGGTTCAGCCCGGTGGCGGCGGTCAGACGATTACGCAGTTCGAGCACGGTGAGGGAGTCGAACCCGGCGGCCCGGAACGCGGTCTCCGGATCGACCGCGGCAGCCGAACCGTGCCGCAGGATCTCGGCGGCCTCGGAGCGCACCAGGTCGAGCAGTGCCCGCCGCCGTTCCGGCGAGGAGGGGCCGGCGGAGAGCCAGGGGAAGTCCTCGTCCGCTCCGTCTCCGCTCCCGCCAATGCCGCCGTGACGCGGCCGCTCTTCCGCCGCGTGCGCGGAACGGCCCTGGGCTGCCTGGGCGGAACGCGCGGAGCGGGCGGCCGGAACACCGTCGAAGAGCGCCCAGGTGCGTCGGGTGACGGAACGCGCGACGAACGTGCGCCAGTCCACATCGGCGACGATCAAAGAGGTCTCGGCGGTCACAGACGCCTCGTCGGCGCGGACCACCTCGTCCAGCACGTTGAGTGCACGCTCGGGATCCAGAGCCTCGATGCCGTCCCGCTGGAAGGCCTCCGAGCCTGCGCCGGCCGCCATTCCGGCGCCGGCCCACGGGCCCCAGGCAATCGAGGTGGCACGCTGTCCCCTCGCCTGGCGCCGGTGCGCCAGGGCATCGAGCGCGGCGTTGGCCGCCGCATAACCGCCCTGCCCGCCGTTGCCCCACACCCCGACGATGGAGGAGAAGAGGACAAAGGTGTCCAGTGGGATGCCTGCGGTGAGCTCGTCCAGGTGGCGGGCCGCGGTGACCTTGGCGCGCAGTACGGCGTCGAGCCGGTCGGGGGTGAGCGCGTCGAGCACGCCGTCGTCGAGCACACCTGCCGCGTGCAGTACGGCGGTGAGGGGTCGGTCCTCGGGAATGCTCGCGAGCAGCTCGGCGAGCGCGTCGCGGTCGGCGGCGTCACACGCCGTCACGGTCACTTCGGTGCCGTGCGCTGTCAGTTCCTCGACCAGTTCGCCCGTACCAGGGCCGTCCGGTCCGCGGCGGCTGACCAGGAGCAGATGCGGAGCGCCCGCTCGGGCGAGCCTGCGGGCCACCTGTGCGCCGAGGACCCCGGTGCCGCCGGTGATCAGTACGGTGCCGGAGGGGTGCCAGTTCCCCGGCGCGGTTCCATCGGCTCCACCGAGTCCATCGGACGGGTCGGACCGATCGTCCTGCGCGGCCTGCGCGGTCTGCGCGATGAGGGCAGGGGCGGGTGCTGGGACCACCCGGCGGACGTACACGCCGGAGGGCCGCACCGCGATCTGGTTGTCTTCACCTTCTGCGAGCAGCGCCCCGACGAACGCGCGGAGCGCAGCGGGCGACGGGTTCTTTGGCAGGTCCACCAGGCCGCCCCAGCGCTGGAACAGTTCGAGGGCGGCGACCTGCCCGAGCCCCCAGAGCTGCGCTCCGGCGAGGGACGGTTCCTCGCCCGGCTGGGTGGCCACCGCGTCACGCGTGGCGATCCACAGTGGGGCGTCGGGCCCTGCCTCGCCCAGGGCCTGGATCAGCGCGACGGCATCGGCCGTGTCGGGCTCGGCCGGGGCGAGCCACAGGACGTGCGTGCTGCGTGCGGCGCCGTCACCGGAGGCTCGTAGCAGGTCTGCAACCGTCTCGCGGTCGGTGCCGACTGGCAGGATCGCGGTGCGTACCTCGGCACCGCACACGCCGAGTTCGCGGGTGATCGCGGCGGCAAGTCCGGATTCGGTGGCGTCGTCGTCCGAGGCGAGGAGCAGCACGCGACCCGCCGAGCGGGAGGTGCCGCGGTCCATGGCGGCGGCCTGCCAGGTGATGCGGTAGCGGAGCCCGGACGTTTCCGGGGCCGTCCCATCAGTGGCCGTCGATGCGGCCTCGGCCTCGGCCGAACTGACGGACACGGTAGTGAGCGTCCTGGCAGGGGCGGGGTCCAGCCAGTACCGGGCGCGCTGGAAGGGGTACGTGGGCAGGTCGATGGGTTGTGCGCCGCTCTTCCGGAGCGGCGTGGCCCAGTCGACCTCAGTGCCCCGAACACAGAGCGTGGCGAGTGCGGTGGTGAAGGTCTGCGATGCCGGCCTGTCACGCCGCAGGACAGGCACGAACGCCACATCAGCACCGTCTGAATCCTCTGCATCGAGGCACTGGCCGGCCATCGCCGTCAAAACAGCATGAGGACCGATCTCCAAGAACGTATCCGCCCCGAGCGTGCGGGCAGCTCGTATCCCGTCGGCGAAACGCACCGCTTCCCGC
>NZ_JBFACE010000098.1:0-2009 GCF_040640655.1 Streptomyces sp. NPDC021749
GCACACCCGTGATGCAGAACTCGATGCCGCCGCGCTCCACTCAGGCACCGATGCCCGGCGGATCGACCTGCCCACATACCCCTTCCAGCGCCGTACCCACTGGTCGGCGGCGCTGAGTCACGGACACGCGGCCGGCGTCGTACGAGCCTCGACCGCTACCGAGAGCCGGGGGAACGACGAGATCCCGGAGAGTGCCGAGGCACTCCTTCGGGACCCGGCCGACGGGCCGCTCGCGGCATCCCCGGAGCCGGCGTCACCCGACCAGCTCGTCCGGCTGGTCCGCGAGACCACTGCCGCCGTCCTGGGCCACGACGACCCCGACGAGATCGTCCTCGACGGCACCTTCACCTCTCAGGGCCTGGACTCGGTGACCGCGGTCGAACTCCGAGACCTACTGAACCGGGCCACGGGGCTGACCCTCGCCGCCACGCTCGTCTACGAGCTGCCCACCCCGCGGGCCGTCGCCGATCACCTGTCGGCCGTGATGCTCGCGACGGACGCCGCGGACTCCGACGCCCACCGAACCGCCGCGGCGGCGACCACCCGGGGCGACGCGCGAAACGACGAGCCGATCGCCATCGTCGGAGTCGGCTCCCACTTCCCCGGCGGCGTGGACTCGCGCGCCGGCCTGTGGGACCTGCTGGCATCCGGCACCGACGCGATCTCGTCCTTTCCCACCGACCGTGGTTGGGATCTCAACGCGCTGTACGACCCCGAGCCCGGCATCCCCGGCACGACCTATGTGCGTCAGGGCGGCTTCCTGCACCAGGCGGCCGAGTTCGACGCGGAGTTCTTCGGCATCTCGCCGCGCGAGGCGACCGCCATGGACCCGCAGCAGCGGCTGCTGCTGGAGACCGCCTGGGAGGCGCTGGAGGACGCCGGAGTGTGCCCCGAGTCGCTGCGCGGCACCGACACCGGCGTGTTCATCGGCGCAGTCGCATCGGAGTACGGCCCGAGGCTCCACGAGGGAGCGGACGGGTACGAGGGCTACCTGCTCACCGGCACCACGGCGAGCGTGGCCTCCGGCCGGATCGCGTACACCTTCGGCACGCGCGGACCGGCGCTCACGGTGGATACCGCGTGTTCGTCGTCGCTGGTGGCGCTGCATCTGGCGGTGCAGTCGTTGCGCCGGGGTGAGTGCGATATGGCGTTGGCCGGCGGTGCCACGGTGATGTCCGGCCCCGGCATGTTCGTGGAGTTCTCCCGGCAGCGCGGGCTGGCGTCGGACGGGCGGTGCAAGGCGTTCTCCGCCGATGCCGACGGCACGGCCTGGTCCGAGGGCGTCGCCGTTCTGGCGCTGGAGCGTCTCTCCGACGCCCGCCGTGCCGGCCACCGGGTGCTGGCGCTGGTCCGGGGTAGCGCCGTCAACCAGGACGGCGCCAGCAACGGTCTCACCGCGCCCAGCGGTCCCGCACAGGAGAGTGTCATCCGTGAGGCGTTGGCCGATGCCGGTCTGGGGCCGGGCGATGTCGACGTCGTCGAGGCCCATGGGACGGGTACGGCGTTGGGTGATCCGATCGAGGCCGGGGCGTTGCTGGCTACGTATGGGCGGGAGCGGGTGGGGGATCCGCTGTGGTTGGGGTCGTTGAAGTCCAACATCGGGCACACCCAGGCCGCCGCGGGTGTCGCCGGTGTCATCAAGATGGTGGAGGCCCTCCGCCACGGCACGCTGCCGCGGACGCTCCACGTCGACCGGCCCAGCACACACGTCGACTGGTCTGCGGGCAGGGTGGAGTTGCTGGCTGAGGCGCGCCCGTGGCCGGTGCGGGCGGACCGCCCGAGGCGGGCCGCGGTCTCCGCCTTCGGTGTCAGCGGCACCAACGCCCATGTCGTCATTGAGGAAGCGCCTGCCGAGGTGTCGGCCGAGTCGGTGGCCGAGTCGCGGGTCAACTTGCCGGTTGCTGCTGCTGCGGCTGCTGACGCTGTTGTGGGTGCCGGGGTGTCTTCGGTTGTGGCGTGGCCGTTGTCGGCTCGTTCGGATGAGGCGTTGCGGGCGCAGGCGGTGCGGT
>NZ_JBFACE010000099.1:0-1695 GCF_040640655.1 Streptomyces sp. NPDC021749
TCCCGCCGCGGGTGTTGTGCGCCGTTGCGCGCTGTGCGGCGCTTCCCGGGCAGGGGAAAGGCGAGTGGGGGTGCACATGATTGCTCATGTGCACCCCCACTCGGGGTTGTGCGTGGTGGGTTACTTCACCGGTTCCGGTTCCGGCTGGCTTTCCGTGGGGGTTTCGTCGGTCGGGTCGGTGGGTGTTTTGACGGAGTCCAGCAGGAGTTGGGCGACGTCGACGACCTGGATGGATTCCTTGGCCTTGCCGTCGTTCTTCTTGCCGTTGACGGAGTCGGTGAGCATGACGAGGCAGAAGGGGCAGGCGGTGGAGACGATGTCGGGGTTGAGGGAGAGGGCTTCGTCGACGCGTTCGTTGTTGATGCGCTTGCCGATGCGCTCTTCCATCCACATGCGGGCGCCGCCGGCTCCGCAGCAGAAGCCGCGTTCCTTGTGGCGGTGCATCTCTTCGTTGCGCAGGCCGGGGACCTTGGCGATGATCTCGCGCGGGGGTGTGTAGACCTTGTTGTGGCGGCCCAGGTAGCAGGGGTCGTGGTAGGTGATCAGGCCCTCGACGGGGGTGACGGGGATGAGCTTGCCCTCGTCGATGAGGTGCTGCAGCAGCTGGGTGTGGTGGATGACCTCGTAGTGGCCGCCGAGCTGCGGGTATTCGTTGGCGATGGTGTTGAAGCAGTGCGGGCAGGTCGCGACGATCTTCTTGGCGGCCTTGGGCTTCTTCGTCGCCTCGTCTTCGTCGTCCTCGCCGAAGGCGGCGTTGAGGGTGGCGACGTTTTCCGCGCCGAGCTGCTGGAAGAGGAATTCGTTGCCCAGACGGCGGGGCGAGTCACCGGTGCACTTCTCGTCGCCGCCCATGATGGCGAACTTCACGCCGGCGATGTGCAGCAGTTCGGCGAAGGCCTTGGTGGTCTTCTTGGCGCGGTCTTCCAGGGCGCCGGCGCAGCCGACCCAGTAGAGGTAGTCGACCTCGGTGAGGTCCTCGACGTCCTTGCCGACGACGGGGACGGGGAAGTCGACTTCCTTGGTCCATTCCAGGCGCTGCTTCTTGGCCAGGCCCCAGGGGTTGCCCTTCTTCTCCAGGTTCTTGAGCATCGTGCCGGCCTCGGAGGGGAAGCTGGACTCGATCATGACCTGGTAGCGGCGCATGTCGACGATGTGGTCGATGTGCTCGATGTCGACCGGGCACTGCTCGACGCAGGCACCGCAGGTGGTGCACGACCACAGCACGTCGGGGTCGATGACACCGTTGGCTTCGAGCGTGCCGATCAGCGGCCGCTCGGCCTCGGCGAGCGCGGCGGCGGGCACGTCGGCGAGCTGGGCCTGGGTCGCCTTCTCCTCGCCCTCCATCGTCTTGCCGCCGCCGGCGAGCAGGTAGGGCGCCTTGGCGTGCGCGTGGTCGCGCAGGGCCATGATCAGCAGCTTCGGCGAGAGCGGCTTACCGGTGTTCCAGGCAGGGCACTGCGACTGGCAGCGGCCGCACTCGGTGCAGGTGGAGAAGTCCAGCAGGCCCTTCCAGGAGAAGTGCTCGATCTGGGAGACACCGAACTGGTCGTCCTCACCCGGGTCCTCGAAGTCGATCGGCTCACCGGCCGACGTCATCGGCTGCAGCGCACCCAGCGCCACATCGCCGTCCGCCTCGCGCTTGAACCAGATGTTGGGGAACGCCAGGAAGCGGTGCCAGGCCACACCCATGTCGGT
>NZ_JBFACE010000100.1:0-1583 GCF_040640655.1 Streptomyces sp. NPDC021749
AGCTTGGCGTTTAACGTGGGCGGGCTTGGTGTTCCTTGATCGACTCGGCGCGTTTGACCGTCTTGCCGACGTTGTGGTGCCTGGCCTGGTGCTTGTTCTTCGAGCCTGCGGGCCGTCCCGGCCCTGGCCGGGACGGTTTCGGTGCCGCCGCCGGACGGGCGGTGGTCGCGTGGACGTTGCGAAACCCCCGCCGCACCCGGGCGGGGGTGAGGCGGCGGGGCCCGGTCGGTCGTTCCCAGGGGCGGCGCAGGTCCTCGGAGAGGGGTCGGGCGAGGCGGAGCTGGGTATGGGCGGCGATGATGAGCCAGGTCCACAGGTCCGCGGTGTCCGCGTGGCGGACCTTTGGGGCGGTCCAGCCAAGGGTCTGTTTCATGAGCCGGAAGGTGTGCTCGAGGTCGAATCTGCGGAGGAAGGACTGCCACCAGTGCTCCACGTCCGCCGGTGTGGCGGCGGTGGCCGAGCACCACAGCCAGACCGGCTTCGGGTCACGATCGCCCGGCAGGCGCTCGACCTTCAGGCGGATCAACGTGCCGTGCAGGATGGGCAGTTCCTCTTTCGCGTGCTCCAGCCAGGGGCCGCGGTGGGTGAGCCGGGGATGCATCCGGTCCCAGGCTCTGGCCTCGGCCTTGCCGTAGCGGGTGGTGTCCGTGACCGTGGTGACCTCGGGTTCGTGCCAGCTGTCGGGCTTGGCGAAGGTCAGCACGCCGCCGTGCCGACGCGGCCGCCCGCCCCTCGGCCCGCAGCGGGCGGAGCCGGGGTCGCGGAGCATGACGCGGTCCGAGCGCAGGCGTCCAACCAGGACGACGGGCAAGTCCGCCAGGGCATGGGAGAGGTAGGCGACGTCGTAGCCGGAATCCATGACGATCCAGATCTCCGGATCACCCGCCCGCCACTGCTGGGCCTGGATCAACCGCTCTACGGCGTCGCGCAGTTGGGCAGCGGTGACCGTGGTCGCGTCGTCCGCCGGCCCCAGGCGCACGGCGTCCAGCAACGCAACCCAGGAGGTCCGGCCGGTCTCCAGAGCGGCGACGAAGGAGTACGGCCAGCCCGGCACGAACTGATCCCGACTGCGGGCACCGCGTCCGTAGACGTGGCAGAACAGCCGGTCCTCGCTGGTCGGGGCATCAGGGCGGAGCCAGTTGCTCACGTCCACAGCCAGCACGATCCGCCCGTCGGCCGCCCTTGGCAGCGGCAGGCCCGCCAGTGCGCGCCGCAACCGCGCCGGCTCCGCCCAGCCCCGGTCCAACGCCGCGTACATCGCCCCGTGCCCGCGCCGGTGCTCGACCGCCAGCGACAGCTCGACCAGCGTCTTCACCGGCCCGTCCGCACACAGCACCGCGTCCGTGAGTTCGAAGAGCGCATCCGCGCGGGCGTAAAGGCACTCGTAGAACTCGACCCGAAAGCGGGACAAGACGTCGAATGCCTCGCCCGCGGGCGCATGGATGGGGAGACTCATACACAGCGGCCGTTCTCTTGTACTTCGTGACTCGACATCTCGAAGCGTGGAGAACGGCCGCCTCCACTGTCCTGGAAAGAACCGCAGTTCAGCAGGTCGGGTGACCTGCGAGGTTAAACGCCAAGCT
>NZ_JBFACE010000101.1:0-1495 GCF_040640655.1 Streptomyces sp. NPDC021749
CTAGTACTCCAGCAGGATTTCGCTGTATGACCTGGTCTTTTCGCCGGGTGGCGGGAGTGTAGCGGGACTTCGATCGTGCGGGGGCGGTCTCACGGAGACCGCCCCTCGATCGTGCGACAACGCCGCAGGTAGTGACAACGGCGGGCCACTGCTTGGCGTCGGCGGCGCCAGTTCGACCAGCTCAGCGCGTGGCGTCGTCCTCGGTGTCCGCGCAGGTGCGGGGGCCGGGCACGACAAGCTGCCAGGAGTCGCCGAACCTCCGCCACTGTGAGCCCGATGGCCCCGGCCGTCCCACCCGTTCCGCCCCCTTTTCCCGGGCCTGGTGTGCCGTGGCGGCCAGGAAGGCGTGCGCGAGCATGGCCAGAGTGATGTGCCGATACCAGCCCACGTAGCGGCGGACTTCGTATTGGTCCAGGCCGCATTCGTTCTTCGCGGCCTGGAAGCATTCCTCGATCGCCCAGCGTGCCCCGGCGACCCGCACCAGTTCCTGGACGCTGACCTGAAGAGGTGCGTAGGCGAGGTAGTAGGCGATCTCGTCGGGCTTGCTGATGCTGCGCCGTGCCAGTGCCCACCGCATCCGGTGAGGGACCTCGCCCTGATAGTCGAACTCGGCGACGGCCGGCAGCCGCACCGCGGCCCAGTGGTAGATGCGGGGCCCCTTCGCGCCGTCGCCGCATGAGATCTTCTCCCACGCTTCGTTCGGGGCCTGCGCGAACAGGCCCTCGATCCGTGAACAGCCCACGCTGAACTGGGACTTGGGGACAGCCAGCACGTAGCCGACGCCCGACTGCTCCAGCATCCGGCGGAATCGGTTGTCCTGCCCATAGGCGGAATCCGCGGTGACCCAGGTGATGGGCAGCGGTGAGGCGAGGGCCCGCAGCACCATGTGCCGGGCCAGCTGGCCCTTGGTGGCGAACTCCCGCTCGTCGGGGACCCTTGCGGTGCGGCAGCGTTCTGGGTCCTCGGTCCAGGACTTCGGGAGGTAGAGCTCGCGGTCGACCAGGGCCCGGCCGCGCGTGGAGGCGTAGGCGGCGAAGACGCCGATCTGGCAGTTCTCGGTCCGGCCGGCGGTTCCGGAGTACTGGCGCTGGACCCCGGCCGAGATGGTGCCCTTCTTGATGAACCCGGTGTCATCGACGATCAGGACGCCGCCGGGCTCGCCGAGCTTGTCGGAGACGTATTCCTGCAGGTCGTCGCGGATGTCATCGGGCTCCCACTTCGCTCCGGCGAGCAGGTGCTGCAGGCCGTCGGGCGTGCGGTGGCCGGCCTGTTCGGCCAGCTGCCAGCTGTTCTTGCGGGCCACCGGGGCGAGTAGCCCGCGTACATAGTCACGCATGCGGCGGCGGAGCTCGACTCGGCCGAAGCGGTGCCCGATCGTCAGGAAGAGATCGTCCAGTTCGAGGTCCCACTGCGCGGCGGCAAACTCGGTGATCACCTTGGGAGGCTGCCCCGCCGTTGTCACTACCTGCGGCGGTGTCGCACGATCGAGGGGCGG
>NZ_JBFACE010000102.1:0-1488 GCF_040640655.1 Streptomyces sp. NPDC021749
GCTCATTAGAGGACCATCCCTTCTGCAGCCCTCTTCGGTAGGGTTGTGACCTCTCGGTCCCGGTGGGTGCATGGCCAGTAGTGCGAGCCGTTCGACGGCCAGCATGAGTTCCGCCAGCCCCGCCGGGCCGAGGCCGTCTGATCGGCTTCAGGGACACGCCCCGCAGAGGGCCGATTAATGAGCTCCCGGCAGACGACCTCACCACCGGGCAGGTGCTCCGTCACAGGCACAGGAGTACAACCTTCGTGTTCATCGGATGGGACTGGGCGACCGAGACCCATGACGTGACCGTCATGGACGACACCGGAAAGCGCATCGACCGGTGGGAACTGGCCCACACCGAGGAAGGGTTCGCCAAGACCCTGAACCGCCTGGGGAAGCACGGCGCCCCGGCGGACCTGCCCGTGATGATCGAGACCAGCCGCGGCCTGACCGTGGACCGGCTGCTCGCCGCCGGCCACCCCGTGGTGCCCGTCCACCCCAACGCTTTTCACGCCATGCGCCCGCGCTGGGGCGCCTCCAAAGCCAAGACCGACGCAGGCGACAGCATGAAGCTCGCTGACTACCTGCGCACCGACGGGCACCTGCTGCCCCGCCTGGAGCCCACCGAGCAGGCCACCCTCGATCTCCAGGCCCTCACCCGGACCCGAGCCGACCACGTCGAGGCCCGCGTCGCCGCCGTCAACCAGCTCGCCGCACTGCTGGATGCGCACTGGCCCGGCGGCAAGGCCGTCTTCGCCAACCTCGACAGCGACATCGCCATGGCGTTCCTGGAGAAGTACCCCACCCCGGCCTCCGCTGCCAGGCTCACGGCCGGACGCCTCGAAGCCTGGTGCAAACGTCGCCGCTACTCCGGCAAGAAGCCCGGCAGCATCCTGATCGAGCGCCTGCGCGCCGCCCCGGAGGCCGCCTCCCGCCTCAGCGAAACGGTCGTCGAACAGCTCGTCCGGGTCCAGGTCCAGCTGGTCCAGGGCATACGCACGACCATCCGCACGCTGGACAAAGCCATCTCGGAAGCGGTCGAAACCCACCCCTACGCACCGCTGTTCGCCACCATGCCACGCATCGGCAAGGTCAGCCTCGGCCAGATCATCGGCGAGATCGGCCCACTCCTGGAACGCGCTCAGACCTGCGAACAGCTCATCGCCGAAGCCGGGGTCGTCCCGGTCACCCGCGCGTCCGGCAAGTCCCGCACGGTCGCCTTCCGCTTCGCGACCAACCGTAGAGCCCGCATCGCCCTGACCACCTTCGCCGACAACAGCCGGCACAGCAGCGACTGGGCCGCAAAAATCTACAACGACGCCCGAGCCCGCAAGAAGCGACACCCCCACGCCATCCGCATCCTCGCCCGCGCCTGGCTCCGAGTGATGTGGGCCTGCTGGCGTGACGGCACCTGCTACGACCCCGCCATCCACCAAGCCAACGACAAGATCAACATGGCCGCCGACACGCCCTTGGCGGCATAGGGGTTGACTCAGGAAACTCATG
>NZ_JBFACE010000103.1:0-1225 GCF_040640655.1 Streptomyces sp. NPDC021749
CAACACCGACGAGTTCACCAAGCGTCCGATGGCGAAGGTCGGCTACGACACCAGTCCGCTGGAGGACGGCTCGCTGGCGGCGTACAACGTGCACCCGGTGCCGCTGACGACGCTGACCATCGAGGCGCTCAAGGATTTCGGGCTCTCCCGTAAGGAGGCCGAGCGCAGCAAGAACATGTTCGCGCTGGGGCTGCTGTCGTGGATGTACCACCGGCCGACCGAGGGCACGGAGAAGTTCCTGCGGGCCAAGTTCGCCAAGAAGCCGGACATCGCGGAGGCGAACGTCACGGCGTTCCGGGCGGGCTGGAACTTCGGTGAGACGACGGAGGACTTCGCGGTCTCCTACGAGGTCGCGCCGGCCACCAAGGCGTTCCCGACCGGCACCTACCGCAACATCTCCGGCAATCTGGCGCTGTCCTACGGTCTGGTCGCCGCCTCCCGGCAGGCCGATCTGCCGCTGTATCTGGGCTCGTACCCGATCACCCCGGCTTCCGACATCCTGCACGAGCTGTCCAAGCACAAGAACTTCGGTGTGCGGACGTTCCAGGCGGAGGACGAGATCGCCGGCATCGGCGCGGCGCTGGGCGCGGCGTTCGGCGGCTCGCTGGCGGTGACGACCACTTCCGGTCCGGGTGTGGCGCTGAAGTCCGAGACCATCGGGCTCGCGGTCAGCCTCGAACTGCCGCTGCTGATCGTCGACATCCAGCGCGGCGGCCCCTCGACCGGTCTGCCGACCAAGACCGAGCAGGCCGACCTGCTGCAGGCGATGTACGGGCGCAACGGCGAGGCGCCGGTGCCGATCGTGGCACCCAGGACACCCGCCGACTGCTTCGACGCGGCGCTGGAGGCGGCCCGTATCGCGCTGACGTACCGGACCCCGGTCTTCCTGCTCTCCGACGGCTACCTGGCCAACGGCTCCGAGCCCTGGCGGATCCCCGACGTGGCCGAACTGCCGGATCTGCGCGTGCAGTTCGCCTCCGGCCCCAACCACGTCGCGGTGGACGGCACCGAGGTGTTCTGGCCCTACAAGCGCGATGAACACACCCTCGCACGCCCCTGGGCCATCCCCGGCACGCCCGGCCTGGAGCACCGCATCGGCGGCATCGAGAAGCAGGACGGCACCGGCAACATCTCCTACGACCCGGCCAACCACGACTTCATGGTGCGCACCCGCCAGGCGAAGGTGGACGGCATCGAGGTCCCCGACATCGAGGTCGACGACCCC
>NZ_JBFACE010000104.1:0-1193 GCF_040640655.1 Streptomyces sp. NPDC021749
CTAGTGCCGCATCAAGCAACGTTCGCCCTGTTCACGACCTCGCGTAGGCGTTCGTCGGCAGCGTGCTTGTTCCGCCAGATGATGTAGCGGCGGATCATGCTGCCCTGCTCCTTGTGGCTGGCATGATCGGTGCCGTCGAGAGCGAAGTAGCGCAGGGCTGTGAACTGGGCTTCGATGCGGTTGAGCCAGGAGCTGTTGGTCGGCGTGTAGGCGAACTCGACGTTGTTGGCCGCTGCCCAGTCGCCGACCCGGGTGTCCTTCTTCGTGGTCAGGTGCGGGGAGAAGTTGTCGAGCACGATCGCGACGCGGATCTCGGGCGGGTAGAGGCTGCGCAGGTAGCGGCAGAACTCCAAGAATCTGCTCCGGTTCTTCTTCGGCTTGATGTGGCCGTAGAGCTTGTCCCTGCCCAGGTCGTAGGCGGCGAACAGGTGGCGGACCCCGTGCGGTCGTGTGTAGGTCGCCCGGCGTCGGGGCCGGGGTCCGCGGCTGGGATCCTTGTGCTTCCCACCGCGCTCGGCCCAGTGCCGACCGGGGTGGGGCTGGAGGTTGAGTGGCCCGAACTCGTCGAGGCACAAGACGACGTCGGGCTCACCGTCCTCGGGGACGACCTCCCCGTCGGCGATCGCGTAGAGGTGCTCGACGCGGGCCTTCTTGGCCGCGTAGTCGGGGTCGCGTGAGCTCTTCCAGGTCTTCACGCGTTGAAACGAGACGCCCTCCTCGCGGAGCAGTGCCCGCAGGCCCTCGTGGCTGATGTCATCGACCACCCCCTCGGCGACCAGGAAGTCGGCCAGCTTGGCCAGGCTCCAGGTCGAGAACGGCAGGCCATGCTCGGCCGGCTTGGACTTGGCGATCTTCTTGATCTCACGGCGTTCGGGGAGGCTGAAGGTCTTGGGCCGGCCGCCCTTGTACTTCGGATAGAGCGAGTCGAACCCGTCCGCGTTGAAGTTGTGGATCACATCTCTGACCCGGTCCGGGCTGGTGAAGGTCACCTCGGCGATCTTCGCCACGGGCATGCCCTGCGCGGATAACAGCACCATCTGGGCACGCCGCCAGGTCACCACCGAACCGGTGCCTCTACGGACGATCCGCAGCAACCGCCTGCCCTCGTCGTCATCGATTTCCCGGACCTGCACACGTTCAGCCACGCGATCATTCTGGCCGTCCGGCACCGCCCAGGACAGCAACAGAGTGAC
>NZ_JBFACE010000105.1:0-1036 GCF_040640655.1 Streptomyces sp. NPDC021749
ATCACTGGCGTGTGATCTTGAAATGGGTGAGGGCCTTCTGGCTCGGTGTGGATTGCGACATCTGCACCGGCGACCAGAAAGGCCCTCATGCCGCACCGTAACGCACCGCTGACCGAGACCGGCCGTCTGCGTCTGGCCCGATGCGTCATCGAGGACAACTGGCCCCTGCGGCGGGCTGCGGAACGCTTCCAGGTCTCCGTGACCACGGCCCAGCGATGGGCCGACCGCTACCGGGCATTCGGGGAGGCGGGCATGGCCGACCGCTCCTCCCGTCCGCGCACCAGCCCGCGCCGTACCCCGACCCGCACCGAACGCCGGATCATCAAGGTCCGCGTCCTGCGCCGGTGGGGACCGGCACGGATCGCCGGCCTGCTGCGCCTGGTGCCCTCCACCGTGCACCGGGTGCTGACCCGCTACGGCCTGGCCCGCCTGACGCACCTGGACCGGGCCACCGGCCGCGTCATACGCCGCTACGAACGCGACAAGCCCGGCGAGCTGGTCCACGTCGACATCAAAAAGCTCGGCAACATCCCCGACGGCGGCGGCCACAAAGTCCTCGGCCGCCAGGCGGGCCGCAAGACCCGCTCCGGCGCCGGCTACAGCTACCTGCACACCGCCGTCGACGATCACTCCCGCCTGGCCTACAGCGAGATCCTCGCCGACGAGAAGAAGGAGACCGCTGCCGGCTTCTGGAGCCGCGCCCAGGCGTACTTCACCTCCTGCGGGATCACCGTCGAGCGCGTCCTGACCGACAACGGCTCCTGCTACAAGTCCCGTCTGTGGCGCGACACCCTGGCAGCAGCCGGGATCACGCACAAGCGAACCCGCGCCTACCGGCCGCAGACGAACGGCAAGGTCGAACGCTTCAACCGCACCCTGCTCGATGAGTGGGCCTACGCCCGCCCCTACCGTTCGGAACAGGAACGACGCGACGCCTTCCCCGAATGGCTGCACACCTACAATCACCACCGCGGACACACCGCGCTCAACGGCCAACCACCCGCCAGCCGCGTCCCCAACCTCACAGGGCAATACA